>CAYUXS010000315.1:0-1512 GCA_964448915.1 uncultured Peptococcaceae bacterium | reverse complement strand
ACATACCAGTTGGAGTTTGTTATTGGCAACACCACTAAACCAGTCAGGGCTAACCCCACGGTAGCTAATAAACGTTCAATGATAACGGAAGAAGCTGCACCTGCAACATTGGAAATGTTACGGCCGGTCATAACAATCCTAATACCATCGCCACCGATACTGGAGGGGAGGAAGTTGTTGAAGAAGATCCCGATCCAGTACACTTTCCAAAGTTGTAGCCAGGGCAGATTGATGCCCTCTGCCCTTAGAATCCGTGACCATTTTTCGACACTTACTACCATTGAGATAACGATCAATAACACAGCTAAGAAAAGCCAACCCGACTCTGCAGTCAGGAAGACATCCCGCAAGGCAATCCAATCAAAGCTGTAAATTAACCAGCTTAATAACAGACCTGATATTACGATTTTCGCAAGAAGAACTAAACTTTTCTTCGTCACAGCATAATCACTTCATAATAATAATTTATTCAAATAATCATCTCAGAACATATAAAGTATAGCAATGTGATATTGCTAAATCCAATAAAAGTTATTAATCCTAATTACTTTATGCATAATGAAAACTTATCGTATAGTGTTTGACATGTTGTTAACAGCTTCTTATTTTTAAGTATCTTGTTTTGTTGCAAGCCTGAATGCCAAAAAATAATCAAAGCCTGACCAAAGCGTAAAAATCATTGCAAATGTCAAAGCAACATAATCAAAGGGAAAATTTATCAAGGAGAAAGGAAAATTGTCCAAAAGCAAGGCGCTAATGGCTATAATTTGGGCTACTGTCTTAATTTTTCCAGATAAACTGGCGGCAATGATGATCCCTTGCGCTGCAGCGATAGCTCTTAAACCTGTTACCGCAATCTCTCTGCTGACAATAACAATAGCTATCCACCCGGGGATTCTGCCTATTTCCACCAGCAAGATAAGAGCCGCGGTAACAAGAATTTTATCGGCGACAGGGTCTAAAAATTGGCCCATCAAAGTTATTTGATGCTTTTTTCTCGCCAGGTACCCGTCAAGTCCATCGGTTATGGCAGCAATTATAAAAATGGCGGCTGCAATATAATCGGCATAGTACCAGTTCATTGAGGCAACCAGTAAGAATACCGGAATAAATATTAATCTCGCGATAGTTAAGCTATTGGGTAGATTCACAGGTCCGTCTCCAATTAAAGCAACTTAAGATTTCCAACAACCAGGATTGTTTAAGGCCTTCATATGTTAAAGCCTTTTATGTTAATAGATTTTAGAAACCGGATAGTCCTTTCCGGAATTGACGCAGTATCTATCATTTTATTTTCATACTGTCTCATCAAAGCCGGCAGGTCACCCGGGCGGTCAATATCCATCAAGCTATCCAGAAGGCCAAAGGACAATTTGTTCTCTTTACACATTTTTATTGTATCTCTCAATACTCTTTCTGAACCCCAGCTGATACCTTTAAACACCCTTGCCGTAAACTTTCGCATCCCAATCAGGTAGTAACCGCCATCGAGCGCCGGTCCAAATACTAAAT
>CAYUXS010000314.1:0-1515 GCA_964448915.1 uncultured Peptococcaceae bacterium | reverse complement strand
ATATTGTTTTGCACATATTCACACAGCAACATTAAGGCTTTAAGCGCAGCTGCTGTTCTTATCTCGTCACGGTTACCGTCCAGCTGCAGTTTTTCAACTTGGGGGCCCCATAAGCCGTCGATCGCCATGTATACCAAGCCGACAGGTTTTTCAGGAGTGCCCCCGTCAGGCCCGGCAATCCCTGTTACACTGAGGGCAATATCGGCATTCATTAGTTTTTTTACCCCAGAAGCCATTGAGATGGCAACCTGTGGGCTGACTGCACCATGCTCGGCCAGCTCTTCATTTGGAACTCCCAATACCTTATATTTTACCCTATTTTCGTAAGATACCACACTGCCATAAAAAAAACTGGAACTGCCCGGCATATCGGTAATCCTGGCTGAGATCATCCCTCCTGTACAGGATTCAGCCAAAGCCAATTTCCAACCTCTATCATTAAGAAGCCTTCCCAACTCACGCACAACCTTATTAAATCTGACGGGCACTTAGTATCACCATCCCCGGGGGCTTTACAATAATAACATAATTATTTACTCAACAACTATAATTATATAGTAATTTCCAAAAGGGAACAAGAGTTCTGTCCGGTAAAATAAAAAGGGCTGTAAAGGGTATTTTCCCTTTTCCATCGAGGGAAATACCCTTTGCAGCCAGGTTTTATTGTCTAATTAATTAAATGGTGATTATCCAAGCCCGACATAATCTGCCTGAGCTGCTGGCCGGTTATTTTCTCTTTCTCCAGCAATAAATCTACCACTTCAAGCAGTTGCTCTTTCTTTTTGGTAAGGTATTCTTTTACCCTTTCTTCCTGAACTTCAAGAATCTTCTTTTGGGTTCTATACCTTAAGTTTTTCGGCAATATCTCGGGATCTATCACTCCAAGTTCAGACATACCTGAGTTTATAATTTGATCGGCGGCTTTTGTAGCCTGCAAATAATCATTTCCTGCTCCTGTACTACGCCCACCCAAGATCATTTCCTCAGCCAAAGCACCCGCCAGCATTATTGCAATTTGGTTCTCCAAATAATCCTGGGTATACAAGTAAGTATCATCCTCGGGAGTCTGCCTCATATAACCCAAGGCCTGCCCCCTGGGAGTAATAGTTAAAGTAGATACCGAACCCTGCCGTACTTCCTCGCTTATAAAAGCATGGCCCACTTCATGAACGGCAATCCTTTTAAGTTCAGCCTGCGCCGGTCGGCGATCCAGGCGCTCACCCATCATTACCTTATCAATAGCTTCCAGGAAATGGTGGTGTTTAATTTCCTGCAATTTTTCACGCATAGCCAGGATAGCCGCTTCATTAGCCAGGCTTTCCAAGTGAGCCCCGCTGAAACCAAAAGTTTCCCGTGCAATTGCATCCAAGTTTACATCCTGCGCCAAGGGTTTGTTCCTGGTATGAATTTTTAGTATCTCCAGCCGGCCTTCTCTATCGGGTAGTTCCACCTTTACCTGGCGGTCAAAACGTCCCGGCCTGATCAAGGCAGGGTCCAGCATATCCACACGGTTTG
>CAYUXS010000313.1:0-1532 GCA_964448915.1 uncultured Peptococcaceae bacterium | reverse complement strand
TCACTACAACTCGAATTCCGGCTTCGATTGCTTCATAAGCCGCATCTTTGGCAAACGGGGCAGGCACAAAAAGGCATGTGGCATCCACCCGGTGCTCTTCCATAGCTGCAAGGACAGACTCATATATAGGGACGCCTTCGACTGTCTGACCGCCTTTGCCGGGGGAAACACCTGCCACCACCTTGGTGCCAAAGGACAGCATTTGTTTAATATGAAACCTTCCTTGATTGCCGGTGGCTCCTTGAACAATAACATTGGTATTTTCATCAACAAAAATTGCTATAGTAAAAAACCCCTTTCTGGTCAATATAGTGAATAGGTTAACTATTGGCAATTTTCACAGCGGTGGCGGCTGCTTCACGCATTGTTTTGTACACCGCTAAACCGTTTTGTTTAAGAATTTCAAGGCCGGCTTCTTCATTTGTGCCGGTTAATCTAATTACCAACGGGATTGGAATGCCAAGATCTTTTTTAACTTTAACAAGGGCATTGGCTACATCATCACAACGGGTAATACCGCCAAAAATGTATTACTTTCGGCTTGGAGTCGAGAAGTATTTCCAGGGCTTTGGCAGTAGCCTCCATCCCGGTACCTCCTCCTACGTCCAAGAAGTTGGCCGGTTTCCCGCCATAATATTCCAGGGTATCCAATGTTCCCATTGTAATACCCGCACCATTAGCCATAACAGCTATATTCCCGTCTAATTGGACATAGGATAGGCCTGCATCATGAGCTTTTTGCTCAGTTTCTGTTCTTTCTTCTACATACGGAAGCTCCGGATGGCGATAAAGAGAATCATCATCAACAGTTATTTTGGCATCGGCAGCAACCAATGAGCCGTTGCTGACTGCAAGCGGGTTTATTTCGACCAGTTCGGCATCTTTTTCGCGAAATATTGCGTAAAGGGTTGATAACAGTGAAGCCATTTCCTTGGCCAGATTGCCTGACAGGCCCATTTTCCTGGCGATCTCTCTGGTTGCATAAGGTCTAAGGCCAATAAAAGTATCAATATGGTATTTAATGATTTCTTTCTCGTCCACATCTTCTATATCCATCCCGCCGGCGGCGGAAGCGATAACCAGCGGCTTGCCGGCTGTGCTGTCAACTGTAACTGCTGCATATAACTCTTTATCAATGCTTAATTTTTCTTCAATAAGTATAGAATTTACAACATGGCCTTGGACATTAAGGCCCAAAATTCTGGAAGCAGCTTTTTGAGCTTCCTGGGGATTAGAGGCAAAAGCTATACCCCCCCCTTTCCCTCTTTTTCCTGATAATATCTGGGATTTTACAACTACCGGGCAGCCCAGCCGGGATGCTATATTATACGCTTCACCGGGCGAATAAGCAATCTCTCCTTTGGGGACCTTGATACCGTATTCAGACAATATTTCTTTTCCCATATATTCAAATAATTTCATAAAAGCGTTCCCCTTTTATTAAAATCCTTAAATATTGACTATTTGGATTGATACTTTTTTACACCTTCTACAAACAAGTCATTGCCAAATATATCGTTGGCCACTATAAC
>CAYUXS010000312.1:0-1556 GCA_964448915.1 uncultured Peptococcaceae bacterium | reverse complement strand
TTGCGGTTTTGTTTACCATCTGGTCGGGCTGGGATTATTTTTACCGCAGTTGGCCGGTTATTAGAAAAGGTGGTTTTTAAGCTTTTAAGCATAGCGATTAAAGAACCTATGAAAAGACAGGTAAGGCTTACAGCCATTACCTGTCTGTTTTTTTACGGCTTATGCTATAATTATTTATTGTTGAGGGGATTCCTCTTGCAATCACCGGTTAAAAAGTATAAATTATAAAGAATTAGCAATGACAGAATATTTTGATATATTTTTTGGCGTTAGGGTTTATTTTTTTATAATTTTATTAATTTTTAATAAACATGTGTCAGTTATCTGGCACATTAACTAATATATATCGGGGAAGGAAAGGCTAGTATGCAGTGGAAAGGCTTAAAAATCCCAATCATTATTATAACTTTTGTTGTGGGGCTGGCTGTTTTTTGGGGTATCCAGAAAATTTATGACCAATACAGTTATGAACGCCCCTTAGTCAATTTTCTTGAGAAAAATACCGACATAATAACCTACAGTGTAAATGACAAGGAGCCGGTAATAGAGGTTAACGTTAAGTTCGGAAAAACTGATGATTTACAGAAAGTATACAGTGATCTGGATAAAAAAATATTGGATTTGGCCGGAAGGCGAAAATATAAAATTATAATACAGGATCAAACCGATGATACCCTGGAAAAAATTCAACCGGACGTTTTAACGGCGGCTTATGAAGCTATAGATAGGGGTAATTACCTGGAAATGAAAAAACATATTTCCAATATGGCCGAGACTGAAGGCGCTAAGGCAAAAGTTTGGATTGATCAGGATAATTTATACCTTCAAATCGAACACGGCGATAATTATTTCCAGGAAGTTATCCCTCGATATAATTTAAGCAATAGGACACAGGGTGTAGAAAGGAGGAGGGCGTTCTGATTAAGGAAATAGGGATTGGTTTGGGTTTAGCCGGGATAATATTTCTCGGATTAGCCGGATACGATATTTTTCCGATAATTTTTGTTGCCGGTGTCGGAACTGCCCTTTATTTTGTACTTAAATCAAAGGGATTGATCAATAAAAATTTTAGCAACAATCATTGCTCTGTTGTAAAAAAGGAAATTTTTTTCGAAGATATTGGAGGGCAGGCAACTGCAATTAATGAATTAAAAGAGGCTCTTGATTTTATAAAAAACCATACCGATATCCAAAAGCTTGGGATTAGGCCAATTAAAGGCATCCTTTTAACCGGCCCGCCTGGGACTGGGAAAACCTTATTGGCAAAGGCTGCTGCCGGCTATACTGACGCCGCCTTTATGGCAGCATCGGGCTCTGAGTTTATTGAAATGTACGCTGGCGTTGGCGCTCAAAGGGTAAGGAAGCTTTTCCAGTCGGCCAGGGAAATGTCACAAAGAATGGGTAAAAACAATTCCATTATTTTTATTGATGAAATAGAAATACTTGGCGGGAAAAGGGGCCAAAACAACAGCCATATGGAATATGACCAGACCCTGAATGAATTGTTGGTCCAGATGGATGGCATGAAAGTGGATGATCAGGTGCGGGTGTTGTTA
>CAYUXS010000311.1:0-1579 GCA_964448915.1 uncultured Peptococcaceae bacterium | reverse complement strand
ATTTTAAATTATTCTCCCGGGATTTGTAATTGCTGTTTTCTTCCAATTGTTTTTCCTCCGATTGGTCGCTCAGCTGTCTTTTGCACTACAGTTTGGATGCAACAATAGGTGTTAAAATTACCGCCCCTTATTTTAAGGCAATATTTTTACTCTTATGCAAGATTGATCAAACATCTCCACCTCTATTGTTTACAGTTCTTGCAAATCATATCCTTTTTTCTATGGAATACCCGAGGTCAGGTGATTATGCCAATCGGTTGAATTATACTAGCTTCTATAATTATTCTCATCAAGACCGCTGTAACGACAACTTTAACGTCCACCGCCGCCGGAGCCCAGGAAGAGGCGCCGCGCCTGGCCGGTGAGAGGGAAATCACCTTTACATATAAGATCTTCATGAATCATAGGCTTTAAGCATTTCAAAAATCTTACCAGGAGTTCTTATTTGCTGAACCTTTTGGTTTTACATAACGTCATATTTTTAAGGACTGGTTATGGATAATTATTATTAGGTTTTCAGTCACCCCACTTATGGAGAAGAATTGATTGCCATACGGGCAGAAGCAGGTAACTCTAATACGTTGCTGACTTCTTTTAAAGGGGCTGGGGGGGGTTATTATTGATTGTTTTATATTATTTAATAAACCCGGCTATCACAGGTTTTGCATTCTTGCTATGCCTGTTTATTGGTATTTCATCAGAAAGTAGTATAAAACGCAAAATTTTCATCACATTAGCTTGTCTTTTAGCATTGTTATTTATTTACTCATTATTCCAATTTTATTTTATTGAACCACCGATGTATATGTAAAGGGGAGATCAAGCTTTATGTGGAGATGCCATGAAAAACGTATCAAGAGAATCGTCCCTCTGGCACTGCCCCTGGCGCTGGACAGTACCTACCTGGCAAAATATAGGATTATCGGCTAAAACCCTGTGATTTCGACCGGTAAGTTATTAAGTGATATTAGTTAAGAAGGGAGGACCGGTTCCAGCCCTTAAACAAACAAGAAGATATGGCTTTCGGGAAGAATGGTAGATATATAAGATTAGCTGGAAAGCCTCTATAGCAACGCCACAACTTCACTATACTGGAAAGGAGTTTCAATGTCATAATGAAAAAGGTTTTTTGGGCAGGAGTCATAATTACGTTGATGCTGTCTGTGTGTGCATCTGCTTTTGCAGCAACCGACAGTCAACCCGCAATCATGCTGGACGGTACTAATATTGAGGCCGTCGCCTCGGTGGACAAGGGAAATGTTTATTTGCCGTTGCGGGCGGTTGGTGAAGCGCTCGGGTATGAAGTACAGTGGTCGGAAAATGACAGTACGATATCCGTCTCCAGACCTGAAAAAGATGTAATAATTGATCTAATTAACTATAAAGTAACCGCAAATGACCATGCTTATTATATGGGAGACTACACCATCATTGAAGACAGGACCCACCTGGGCACGGATTTCTTCTCTGAGAACTTAGGGCTTAGAGTAGGGTGGGACAGGGAAAACGGCATAATTCACCTTGAAAGTGTTCATGAAAATGCAATTTCTATAAAAACAATTAAAGAAGCTTCTGAGAC
>CAYUXS010000310.1:0-1600 GCA_964448915.1 uncultured Peptococcaceae bacterium | reverse complement strand
CTCTGGGAGAGTAGGTCGCTGCCGGAATTAAATTTAACACAAAAGCCCCTGCTTTGGTGCAGGGGTTTTTGTGTTACCAATCACGTGGCTGGTTGGCTGGTTTGACGGGAAGAAATCGGCAAACTTTAAGGCTGTTGGCTGATAGCTGATAGCTGATAGCAGACAGCGACAGCTAACCCGTGAGAAATACCTAAACGAAAGATTACCCCTATGCAAATAATCATTGACATCTTTGGAGTACAAACATATAATAATACATACCCCAGGGGGTATAATAATAATTTAGGATGTGGTTAAAATTATTAATGTCGAGATTACCAAAGAAGCCAGGGAGTATATTTTAAAGTCAACGGATACGGTTACCGTAGATATGGCCGTGCGTGGTGGTTGAAGAGGCTGCACCAGAGAACCTGCCGTGTTTGCAGGAAAGCCGCCGGTAACTTATAATTATGACAATACAGTAATTGACGGTATTAATGTATATGTTTCTAAAAATATGAACATCAGACCCGAGGGTATAAAAATCTCCTTAAGCAGATGGGGGATATGGAACCAATTGGTAATTGAAGGAGTGATTCCGTAAGGAGCGGTAATTGAGGTATATTGTGAATGATCAGGATAGCGGGATGACCGTGGCCGGTATTCTTAAAAAAAGGTTGTTTTTTTCAAGAACACTTTTACGCAGGGTGAAGAGGGAAAAACAGGTCTTTTTAAACGGAATGCCGGTTTTTTTAAATCATAAAGCAGTGTCAGGCGACGTTATAGAGGTTAATACCGAAATAGGCAGAAGCAGCAGTATAATTCCTCAAGATATAAAGCTGGATATATTATTTGAAGACCCTGCATTTATTGTTTTAAATAAGCCTGCAGGTATGCTTGTGCATCCTGTGGGCAAAGAAGTTAAAGGGACGTTGGCTAACGGTGTAATAGGGCATTGGCAAATCCATGGCAAGGAAAATCCTGTCTTCCGTCCGGTATTCAGGATTGATCGGGATACTTCGGGAATTGTAGTCGCCTCAGCAAATCATTGGGCACATCTTGCTTTAACCAGACAGATTACTGAAAAAACCATGAAAAGGTACTATTTGGCACTGGTGGAGGGAATATTAAAAACACGCCGGGGTACTATAAGTACCGGAATATCGAGAAAAGAAGGCAGTATAATTGAAAGGCAAATATCCGCAAGTGGCAGGCCATCTGTCACTCATTATACTGTTATTAAGTACCTGCCTAATATAAATGCGACCTTGTTGGAAATATCGCTTGAAACGGGCCGCACACATCAAATAAGGGTCCATATGAGCAGCATAGGGCATCCACTTCTGGGTGACAGCCTGTATGGCGGTTCTGACAGATATATAAAGAGGCAGGCATTACATTTACATAGAGTTATATTAAAGCACCCGGTAGATTGGCACACAAAAGATTTTACCAGTCATGTCCCGGAAGATATGAAGAGCCTATTTGCTCAAGGTTAATAATAACAACCGGATGCTTGACTATCATATTACAGCGTGTTAAAATAACTTTTGTGTTTAGCACTGATCCTCGATAGCTCAACGGTAGAGCAACCGGCTGTTAACCGGTAGGTTGTAGGTTC
>CAYUXS010000309.1:0-1626 GCA_964448915.1 uncultured Peptococcaceae bacterium | reverse complement strand
ACTGTTGTTTTTATATTGTTTTCAGCGGTTATGTTAGGTTGGTCGGCGCCTTTGTTTTTACTGAAGGAAATATTTTATCCTGGACAACCGGAAATTTTCTGGCCGATCATGGCTATAACCATTTTGGTGGGCTTAAGGCTGCTATGGGTGAGCCTTTTTAGTAAGACAAGAGGCAAACATGTGGTCCTGACGGAAAGCGCACTGGGACAGGTCAATGTTTCACTGCAGGCGATAGAAAGCCTGGTGGAAAAGACAGTGTCACAATTTAGCGGCGTTAGAGAGGTTAAACCAAGAATCATCATGCTGCCACAGGGTATTGGTGTTAGAGTCCGGGTCGCCGTAACCCCGGATGTCAATCTCCCTCAGCTTTCTGAAGAAATCCAAAACCGGGTCAAGTCCAGAGTTCTGGAAGTAACAGGGATTACCGTCAATGCTGTCAAAATCCTGGTTGAAAACATTTCCGTACACAAGCCAAGGGTTGAATAGACTGTTAGCCCGGAAAGGAGCAGCATATGGAAATTATTCAGGAAATTTTAAAAAAGCACCCGGGAAAAGCAATTGGTATTATTCTGGGCCTGATTTATGGTTTTCTAGCAATCAAGTACGGTTTTTTTAAGGCCCTTTTTGTATTGATCTGTGCTGCTCTCGGTTATTATATCGGCAAGCGGCTGGATGAGAAGTTCGATTTCAGAGAATTGTACGCAAAGCTTTTCCGGGAACGATATTAAATAAATTGTGCTCTTTACGAGGGGGATACATAAAATAATGGGCAGGAGAAAGGCCAGAGAAAGGGCACTGCAAATCCTGTTTCAGGTAGATATGGGTGGCGTCGCTCCGCAGGCAGCCATGAAAAATATGGACGAAAGCTTTGGACCTGTGAACAATAATGCAGACTTTATCGAAAATATTGTTCTTGGGACAATCATGAATTTAGAATCTATTGATCATGTAATTTCTGGTATTAGCCAGGATTGGGACATAACAAGAATGGCCAGTGTGGACAGAAATATCATCAGGCTGGCCTTTTACGAAATATTTTTCTGCAGCGATATACCAAATAATGTCTCCGTCAACGAGGCTGTAGAACTGGGCAAAGTGTACGGCGGGGAAGAATCTGCCCGTTTTATTAACGGTATTTTAGGCAAGGTTCTTACCAATCCGGAGAATTACAGGAAGGAATTATTGAACCCGGCGGCACGCCAAACACAACCGGACGAGGGCGCCCAGCCAGCTGAGCCCGGACTGAGGACTTAGCTTATCTGTAGCAAAGGTAAGGCACCTGTTTTGGTGATTATACCCTTTAGAAAGTAGCAGCACCCTTGTAGCCGGGGGTGCTATTTATTCAACCAACCGGGGCTAATTATGCTAAACCGTCTGGAAGAGAGCTAATACTATGCGAATTTTAACGGTTCACGAGTTAACAAGGCACATTAAAACAATTATTGAAAAAGATCACCTCCTGTTAAATATATGGGTTAAAGGTGAAATTTCCAACTTTAAAGCACATTCCTCCGGTCATTTATACTTTACGTTAAAGGATGATCTCAGTTGCGTTAAGGTTGTAATGTTCCGTTCCAAAAGCAGGCTGATACCCTTTCAGCCCCAAAATGGCATGGCGGTAACAGT
>CAYUXS010000308.1:0-1629 GCA_964448915.1 uncultured Peptococcaceae bacterium | reverse complement strand
GCCTGTTACTGATGATACTTTCAATATAGGCGCCTTTTCTAAAAAAGTACCTTTTAAAAAATCCATGGTTTCTTTCTTGACCAGTGCAAGCCATTCTTCATCAACCAAATCGATTTTGGATAAAACCGTTACCCCGTATTTAATCTGTAATAGTTCAATGATGTCCAAATGTTCTCTGGTTTGGGGCATAATGCCCTCATCTGCCGCAATTACCAGGATAACCATATCCATACCGCCGGCTCCGGCAAGCATATTTTTTATAAACTTTTCATGTCCCGGGACATCTACAATCCCTGCCCTTAATCCACCCGGCAAGTCCAAAAAAGCAAAACCCAGATCAATCGAAATGCCTCTTTCTTTTTCTTCTTTAAGCCTGTCGGTATTTATTCCTGTCAGGGCTTTAACTAACTCAGTTTTTCCATGATCCACATGGCCGGCAGTGCCAATTACCAGATTAACCACCCTGATCACTCCCCGTTAATAGCCGCTGCAACTGCATTTGCCAGTTCACTTTCCTGATCCTGCAAAAGGGTTCTTACATCCAGCAGGATACAGTCATCCCTAATCATGCCCAATACTGCCGGCTCGCCAAGCCTTAGACGGGAAGCCAGGTCTGTCGCACTTATAGTCGATGGTTTGACAACCACTTGCCAGGAAGGCAAATTTGCAGTCGGCATCGCTCCCCCACCCACGGCAGACTGGCCTTTTTCTATAGAAATTACAGCCCTTTTCCCAACCTTATTTAAAAGAAGTTGATAAAGCGTTTCTGCTTTCAGCTTCAAATCTTTATCCCCTGCTACCAGCATTCGTAAAGCCGGTATGTTATCTACCGCATTCTCAATATCAAGGTACTCTCTTAAAGTTGCCTCCAATGCGGCCAGTGTTAACTTATCTATACGGACTGCCCGGGTTAGGGGGTTTCTTTTAATCCGGTCAATTAAATCCTTTTTTCCGGCTATTATCCCAGCCTGCGGGCCACCCAGCAATTTGTCCCCGGAAAATGTGACTACATCCGCCCCGTCACTTACAACCTGTTGTACGGTAAGTTCCGCAGGCAACCCAAATTGCTCCATATCCAATAATGAACCGCTGCCCAAGTCGCACATTACCGGTATTCCGGCTTCCCTACCGATTTCAACAAGCTCTTTTATTGTCGTTTCCCTGCTAAAACCGATTATTTTATAATTGCTTGTATGGACATAAAGAAGCAAGGCTGTATTTTCATTAATTGCCTTAATATAATCACCGGGATGGGTTTTGTTGGTTGTCCCTACTTCACGGATAATTGCCCCGCTTTGCTCCATTACCTCAGGTATACGAAAAGAGCCGCCTATCTCAACCAGTTGCCCCCTGGATACTATAACCTCCTTGCCTTTGGCTAAAGAAGACAAAGCCAACAGCACTGCTGCTGCATTGTTGTTAACCGCCAATGAAGCCCCGGCTCCGGTAAGCCTTGTCAATAGCCCTTCCACTGGAGCATACCGCGAGCCCCTGCTGCCTTCCGCCAAATCAAGTTCTAAATTGCTATAGCCGGAAGCAGCCATTTTTACGGCATTAATTGCTGCCGGGCTTAATACGGCCCGTCCAAGGTTCGTATGCAGTACAACCCCGGTGGCATTAATTACTCTA
>CAYUXS010000307.1:0-1653 GCA_964448915.1 uncultured Peptococcaceae bacterium | reverse complement strand
ATTTGCCTTGGCTGCATGAGCCCGGCTAAAAAGAATTTTTATCAAGCTCATGACGATATAACCAACAACAAAAGCAATGATTGGTGAAAAAACCAGGGATTTAATGATAGATATAAAACCTTCAAAATTAACCGCCCGGAAACCTGCAGAAGCAACAACACTACCGGCCAGCGAACCTATTAGGGCATGTGAAGAACTGCTTGGAATCCCATAATACCAGGTTATCAAGTTCCAAGCTATGGCAGCTATTAAGGCTGCAGCTACAATGTAAGAGCCGTCACTTAGGGTAAACGGATCTGCTATTTTACCCCCGATAGTTTTGGCTACTCCGGTAAAAGTCATTGCGCCTATTAAATTCATTATAGAAGCCATAATAATAGCTGCTCTTGGTGGCAGTGCCTTGCTTGATATAGAAGTTGCTATAGCATTGGCTGTATCATGGAACCCGTTAATAAAATCAAAAACTAGGGCGAGGATAACCACCAGCACTGTTAAAAACAATGTTGTATCATTCATTTTTTACTCCTATGAATTTCTCCTATGAGTTTCTCCTATGAATTTCTTAAAATGATACTTTCCAAAACGTTGGCAGCATCCTCAATTGTATCTGAAAAAGATTCCATAAGGGAATAAACTTCCTTCTTTTTAATTAATTCAATGGGGTCTGTGCAGTTATCAAATAATTTTTTAAGCCCGCCACTTAATATTTCATTGGCTGAGTCTTCCAGGGAATTAATTAATTCAGTGTGCTTGGACATTTCTCTAAGTTTGTCCTGGGTGAGCAAACTAATAGCCGTAAACAATTCATTCATGCAATCCTGAATATTTTTTGTCAGCAAATTCATGGTTTCATCAGTTTCTTTGATGCCGTACATTAAAATATTTGAGGATATACCCATCAGGCAGTTAAGCACATCATCCAGCTGCAACGCCAAATCCATTATGTCTTCATTTTCTAATGGTGTAATAAAGGCTTTATTAAGTTCTACGATGATGTCATGAGTGTATCTGTCACCTTTTTGCTCCAGTTGTTTTATTTTTTGGAAATAATCTTCGGCAACTGCCTTATCATTTAGGGCTTGCATTTGTTTAACAAAAATTTCAGTAGCTTCTTTAATATTATCCGCTACTTTTTGAAAGTGCTGGTAGAAAATATTCGGCTTTTTTTTAAAAACTTTCTTTATGGTTACCATTTTTTCCCCTTACCATAGTTGTTTTTTTCCGTCATTACCGCTGTTAATTATTCGTTGCAAAAAGAACAAATTCCTTTTAATAATTTACCTGTAATTGTTAAGATTTAGTTAAGTTATTAAAGTGTTATGCCCTACTTGGTTTATTGACACTTATAAATAACAGTTGTTATACTTTATTCTGGAATAATTTAGGTTAATATCCAGAAATACAATACTCTACAAGGGGGTTGTTTTTTATGGATAAAGCCATGAATAATAATCCTGAAAAAATGGAATTTCAAGCCGAAGTTTCACAAATGCTTGATATCGTGATTAACTCTTTATATACCGAAAGGGATATCTTTATTAGGGAATTAATATCGAATGCGTCTGATGCTTTAGAGAAGCTTCGTTTAATTACTTTAACCGAGGACAATATTGTTCAAAAGGATTTACCTCTTGAAATTAATATTGAAACAGA
>CAYUXS010000306.1:0-1661 GCA_964448915.1 uncultured Peptococcaceae bacterium | reverse complement strand
ATGCGGTAATCCCAAAAAGTATAATGGCCCCCTTCTTTAACATGCCGGCGAAACACGTCAATAAAACCCCATTCCTTAACGTACTGCAAAGCTCTTTGCTCTTCCGGGTGGAAACCTACACTCCCGTATAATCTTTTTGGATCGTAGACATCAATAGGCTCGGGGGCAACATTAAAGTCCCCGCACCAGACAATCAACTCGTCAGGCAGATAATGATTTTCAAAGAATTCCCGCATTTTTTTAATCCAATTTAATTTATATACAAACCTGCTACTTTCAGGGCTCTGGCCTTGTGGTATATACGTATTTACTATGTGCACCCCGTTAATTGAAACAGTAAGCAGCCTGGCCTCATCGTTTCCGGCAGTAAATTCTCTTTCATATCCTGTTTCCAAAATTAAATGCGGGCTGGCAATAGCCACCCCGTTATACGACTTCTGCCCCCTAAAAACCACGTTATAACCCGCTTTATTAAATTCGGCAACAGGAAAATCCTTATCTTCTATTTTTGTTTCCTGCAAACAAAGGACATCCGGCTTTTCCTGCTCCAGCCATGACATGACAATGTCCATTCTTGCTCTTATTGAATTTACATTAAAACTGGACAGCTTGAACATCTTTTTTTCCTCTCAGGTATAATAGCCTCAACCCTTCTAAGGTTAGTTGAGGCACTATTTCCTTGATATATTTTGAGTCTTGGGAAAGGATCCCCGAAAAACCGCCCGTGGCAACAACTAATGCCTTCTCTCCCATTTCCTTTAAAAACCTGGCTATTAAACCATCCACCATGCCTATATAGCCATAATAAATACCGGCTTGTAAACTGTTCACAGTATTAGTGCCGATTACTTGAGGCGGGCGGGCAAGCTCAACCCGGGGAAGTTTTGAAGCTGTTCTAAAAAGAGCCTCCATGGAAACACCAATCCCCGGCAATATCACGCCGCCTAAAAAGCACCCGTCGGTCGATACGGCGCAGCAAGTGGTTGCTGTCCCCAAATCGACAACAATTACCGGTCCCCCGTATATGTGATAGGCTGCGGCCGCATTCACCAACCTGTCCGCCCCGGTTTTGTCCGGATATTCCAATGATAAACTAATGCCAAGGTCACATTTTTCATCTACGACAAAAGGCTCCAAGTTCAAATATTCCCGGCAGACCTGATATAATGTTTCATTAATGGGAGGCACCACAGAAGATATGGCAACCCCCTCCAGTTTGCTCCAATGAGGGATTAGTTTTTTAAAAAGCACCCCATATTCTTGTGCTGTTCTTTTCGGATCAGTGGATACTCGAAATACGCCCTCCAGGATCTTGCCTCTGAATATGCCCAAAACAATATTTGTATTCCCTACATCCACTGCAAGCAACAAAATATATTACCCCCACGATTGTCTTAATTCTTTAATAACATCCTCATTCATATCAAAAGAGTGTTCCGGGCCGGGGAAATTACCGTTTCTTACATCTGCTGCATACTGTTCAAAAGCTTTGGCTACCTCAGCTCCCAAATCAACATATTGTTTTACAAATTTCGGTGTAAAACGTTTGAACAACCCGACCAGATCATGATAAACAAGCACCTGCCCGTCACAGTCAGGGCCGGCCCCAATACCAATGGTCGGGATACTGAGCCGCTCTGTAATCAGCTTTGCAAGGGGTG
>CAYUXS010000305.1:0-1662 GCA_964448915.1 uncultured Peptococcaceae bacterium | reverse complement strand
TGGAGTCCGGTGTTACCAAGTTGTATTACGCGGTATCCAAAGAGGGTCTATTGAAAAAGATTAGCATGCAGATTGCCGCGGATAGTAAGTAAGTTGCGATGTCAGAGCGGAAGTGGTATGATCTGTATATATAGGAAAAGCCTTCGGGCTTTTTCTTTTAAGCGACACATAAGGGGGAAGTTATGTGGATTGTATTTGGGCGCCGTGGCGTTCAGTTTATGTAGGCAAAAGCCACGGGGAGGGCTGTGTTTTTTGTGAAAAACTGCAGTCTGAGCAGGATGAGGCAAATCTCGTATTACTGCGAGGGGACAAAACTTTTGTCTTAATGAACCTCTATCCATACAATAACGGTCATCTTTTAATAATGCCCAAAAGGCATGTGGGTGACATCGAGGAGTTGACCGGGGAGGAACTCTCCGAGCTTTTCCTGATGACCCAAAAGATGGTCAAGGTCCTGAGAGTTTTCAATCCCGAGGGTTTTAATATCGGCGCAAATATAGGCAGAGCCGCTGGCGCCGGGGTGCCCGGGCATTTTCATATCCATGTGGTACCCCGCTGGGTTGGTGATACCAATTTTATGCCGGTTTTTGGAGATGTAAGAGTAATTTCCGAGTCCCTGGAGGTAACCTATAAAAAATTGAAAGAATCGTTAGAAAACCTTAGGGAGGACTGACTTAGCCCGGTTTTTGCAATTCTTGCAATAAGTAATTTGAATTGAGAAATATCCTTGAAAACGATTGTTTGAAAGGGTATTTTTTTATAATAGTTTAAGCAGGTAATAATTCTCAAGTATAATCCGCAGGAACCTATTAAAGCCAGGAAGAACTCTTAAACAAAGATTCTCTTAACAATAAAAGAATAATGTCAGGTAAATTATAAACTGGCAGGAAAGGTAGTAATATTATGAAACGAAATAAGAATTCCTGGTTTAAAATGGCAATAATGTTATCTCTGATACCATTTCTGCTGGTGACAAGTATAACACCGGTGTTTGGAGAAAACTCTGATATTGTTCCTCAAAGTTCTATTACAGGGAAAGCTGCTTTGAGTGATCTTGATAATGAAATTTTATCTTCGATGGATAAAGACCAAATTGTGGGGTTATCCGCTGCCTTTGTAAAGGATGGTAAGGTTATCTGGTCAAAAGGCTATGGTTTCTCCGATTTGGAAAGGGAAAAGCAGGCCGGGGCAGATACCATCTACCGTATTGCCTCTATATCGAAAACTGTGGCAGCCACGGCTCTAATGCAACTCTGGGAGCAGGGCAGGTTTGGACTAGACGACGATATCAGTGACTACCTGGGATTTCCCGTTAGAAATCCCAACTTTCCGGATGATAAAATCACTTTTCGCATGACCCATACTTCCAGTATTCTGGATAACGGCAGCCACGGTGGTTATACTGCTGCAATTAATTCCAGCAATACACCCTTGCTTCAGGATATCCTGTCGCCAGGCGGTAGTTATTACGATAGCGCAACCTGGGCAGATTACAGACCCGGCGCCGGGTTTACCTATTCCAACTTCGGCACCGGTATTATCGCCAGCCTGGTAGAGAAGATTTCAGGTGAAAGGTTTAATGACTACTGTAAAAACCATATCTTTGATCCACTGGGGATGAAAGCGAGCTATGAACTTGCCGGATTAACCCACCTTGACAGG
>CAYUXS010000304.1:0-1669 GCA_964448915.1 uncultured Peptococcaceae bacterium | reverse complement strand
CTGCCTGCAGGCTCGGTGCCTATCGACTTTGCCTATCAAATCCACACGCAGGTTGGGCATAAATGTGTGGGGGCAAAAGTTAATAACAGGATTGTCACCTTGGACTACAAATTAAAAAATGGTGATATCGTTGAGATCATTACTTCTCAACAATCCCCCGGCCCCAGCAGGGATTGGCTTAAAATTGTCAAAACCCCTCATGCCAGGAACAGGATTCGCCAATGGTTTAAGAAGGAAAAAAGGGACGAGAATATTGCCAAAGGGCGGGAAATGCTGGAGCGTGAAGTAAAAAGGCTTTCTTTGGAGCCTGAAATACTTAAAAGCGAACGCCTTTTGGAAGCCGGCAAGCGTTACTCACTGCATAATTTGGAGGATATCTATGCGGCTGTTGGTGAAGGTGTTGTTACCGCCACATTAATAATTAATCGTATAAGAGAGTCTTTAAGCGATAAAAAAGTTTTGCCTCCGAAATACCAGGCATTGCTTAGTGATACTAAGAAGGCTGCATTGAGCAAACCTACCAAAGGTGTTATAGTTAAGGGAATTGACAATATCCTGGTAAGGCTTTCTCATTGCTGCAATCCCATACCGGGCGACGCCATCTTGGGTTATATAACCAGGGGCAGGGGTGTTTCAATTCACAGGGAGGATTGCCGCAATATAATAAATTATAAAAATGAAAACGATCCCCGCTTAGTGGAAGTGTTCTGGGACAGCAGCACACCTGTGCCTTTCAATGTAAAGCTTGAAATAGAGGCCGAGGATCGTTCCGGGATGCTTAGTGATATCCTGGAAGTGCTGGTTGAGATGAAAATTAATGCCAGCTCGGTAAACGCCCGCGGGCGAAAGAATGGGGCTATCATCGAGATGGTTCTTGAATTAAAGAGCAAAGAGCAGCTTGAATATATAATGCGCAAAATAGAGAGAGTAACAGATGTTGATAAGGTGAAAAGAACAAGTTGATGTTTGCAGTAAGGGGATGTTGTCTTGAGGGCTGTGGTGCAAAGAGTATCAAAAGGATCAGTTTCTGTGGAAGGAAAAGAAATAGCCGGGATTAACCAAGGACTGGTCATTTTGCTGGGGGTGGGAAGGGAGGATACCCCTGAGGATGCCGTTTACCTCAGCAATAAAATAGCAAACCTGAGAATTTTTGAAGATCAGGCAGGAAAGCTCAATTTATCTCTTTTGGATATAAAAGGGCAGGCTTTGGTAGTTTCCCAGTTCACCTTGTATGGAGATTGCCGGCAGGGCAGGAGGCCCGGCTTTTCTGATGCTGCAGGAGCGGATGTGGGTAAAGAATTGTATGAAATTTTTGTGTCCGAATTGAAAAATATTGGTGTAATGACAGCCACAGGAATATTCCAGGCAAAAATGCAAGTTGAAATAATAAATGACGGCCCGGTTACACTTCTTTTGGACAGCAAGAAACAGTTCTAAAATAAACCAGGCAGTTGTTATAATACTAATATTGCTAAAACTTCCGGCAAATTAATTTATAGGGGGTATTTTTTTTGATTTTTAGCAGCATTTCAGTGGGACCAATGGATAATAACTGTTACTTTATAGGTTGTCAAGAAACCAGGGAAGCCGTGGTGGTTGATCCCGGTGCCGAAGGGGAAAGAATACTTGACAAGCTCAAGGAATTACAATTAAATTGCCGTTATATCAT
>CAYUXS010000303.1:0-1670 GCA_964448915.1 uncultured Peptococcaceae bacterium | reverse complement strand
TTTATAGCATCTTTCACCGGCAGGTCCAATGGCCATAACGCTGATTTTCTTGCCATATTCCTCCATCAGTCTTTCAGCTGTGGCATAGGTGCCCAAACCTACATATTTATCACCCGGCAGCAACTCCGCGCTGTCTTTGTTAACTTTTAAAATATACCAGGCATCTCCTGCGGGAACGTTTTCTACGATAATGCCTTTAAGCCCCAACCTGGCAAAGGCGGCGCCCGCGGTCCCGCCGGCGTTGGCTTCTTTCACGCCGCCTGTCAGCGGGCTCTTACAGCCAACTGAAATCCTGCCGCTTGCCGGGGCTGCCGTGCCGTTTAAAAGGCCTATGCAAACAATCAGCTTGTTCCCGGGACCCAGGGCATCACAAGTTGGGTCTACTTCATCGGTTAGAATCTTGTCAATAAGACCGCGGCCACCATAAAACTCTAAATCTTTTCTTTCTTCATAAACGACTGTTTTTGAATCCATTTTTACTCTGATAAATTTGTCAGCCATTGAAATCGTAGTACCTCCTTTTGAGAATTTAAATTGAAATCATGTTTAATGAAATCAATATTTCCTTTCCAAAAGGGGGGCACAAACGTTTCCATTTATACCTAGCGGTTAACAACCATGGCAAAAAGCTGTAGGTTGTTTAACTCGGAAATAATTGTTCATTTAAGTTGTGAGAGTTTTTTAGACTCCACCAAAAGATAAAACTATTTTAAGTTATTTTAAGCATTAGCCCCTGCTTCTTCAGGCGCTGACTTAATTAAGGGTGCCCCGAGGGAAATGACTTCTTTGCCATAAGCGGTATTGAGTATTGCCGCCGCTACTTGCCAGAATAATGAGAATATGGCAAGTAGTTCAATGTACCCCGCAGCTACACTCAAAGATGGCATACCAAGAAGGTTGCTTAAACCCAGCAGCACAAAGAAGATATCCGTTATGACTAAAAATAGGGCGGCTGCAAAACATGCTCTGAGAGCAAGTCCGGTTACGGTAATCAAGACGATACCCATACTCAGGAAGATAAAACCATCAACAGTAGCTGTGTTTTGCGGTCCTATATTTAAGAGCTTAAGCAAGGTGCCGACAGATCCGTACACCATGAAGGCACTGAAGGCAAGGGTTATATTACCACCCATTACATCCCCACGCTTGAGTTCCAAAGTTCCTGCAACCAGCTGCACCAACACACCTGCGAACCCCATCGGGATCAGAAGCACGATCATTTCAGGAGGAGCAATACCGATTAAGACCGGCACAAGAGCAGCCAGGTAAAAAATCATCACTATATTACCAGCCGGACCTGCAGTTGCTGTGTTAACGTTATCAGGCATCCAAATACCTCCTAAATTATTTTAAATATTTAAACAATTAAACAAATAACATTCCCCCCACACCGAGGGGCGTATGACCTTCAGAATGTACATGGTGTTCCCTTATGATTACCTGCATACTCCTTAAAATACAAAAATTTGCAATTGCTCTATAGCGGATTTCTGCAAAGCATGCGACTCTGACATCCACATGCCTTTAATTAATCATTTAAATTATTTCTCAACATAATTGCCATAGATATTGTATACATATTGTAAGGATGTACGGTCATTTGGGTGGTACAGGTTTTGTATATTGGCGACAGCAGTTTTGCAAACCTGTGCCACCCCAATTAACCGCTC
>CAYUXS010000302.1:0-1675 GCA_964448915.1 uncultured Peptococcaceae bacterium | reverse complement strand
TGCACTTAGGAAATATTCAATTTCCTAAGTGCATTTTCTTAAAAGAATGCTTTTAAAAGATGACCGGTTAAATACATACCTGCTATGCCACAAAGGCCGTACCCAATTAACTTTTCAGCAACAGTATCACTTTTTTCCATTCTATTCGTTAAGGCTATAATAACATTTCCCGGCCCTTTATAGATATAGACATATCGCTTATGTTCCGGCCTGCTCCGGCAATACTCGCCATTTTTGTTATCCCATAATAATTCACATTTATATTTTTCTATACATTGGGCTGTTGCCATACTTCATCTCTCCGATCTAAATGTTAATACTATCGTACATATGTTCTGGGAACTTATGTTTGTATTTTATTGCATTTTTAATAGCCTGTCAATATATTTTTCTATATAATTGAACAACAATCTCAAATAAGATAAAATTAAGTAATTTATGATACTGTAAAACAGGAGTGGTTTGATGTTCCCGCAAGCTCACTTTTATTTTGCCCACAGGGTTTTGGGCAGGAAAAATGATGCTGTGGTTCTTGGGTGCATATTCCCGGATATGGCCATAGGTGCCGGGGTTGATCGAAATAGATCACACAGTAGCGGTTTTGAAATACTTGAATTCTTGAAAGATGACGAAGTCCTGTTAGACTTTGCATTGGCCAACATAACTCACGGGGTGAACCCGGATGGCTTGGACTATTACAGTGATGAACGCATTCCTCCACATGAAAAAGGCTATTGTTTTGAAAAAGCCCGCACCTTGGTTGACGCAACAATTGAAACATGCAATATACCACCGGAAATGGGCTGGTGGAAAGCCCATAACATTGTGGAAATGGGTGTAGAGCTTATAATCAGTTCTTTGGGGGATTATGGTAATTTAATGAGGCAAGCTTTTAAAAACAAGGACTTAATAGAAAATATATCTCAAAAGATGGGTTCTTTTTATTGCCTGGACAGCAAACCCTTTGTAGAACGAATTACAAATTTTCCCAAGGTGGTTGATTTAAGCAAGTCAACTCCAGAAAGCCTGGCTGAAAAATACGATTGCCAGATGAAATACAGGCACGGCATACACATAAATATACCTAAAACAGCAAAGCTTATTTACCAAGCTTCAGAAATGGTAAAAGATGATTTGGAAGATTTTTTTGCATTGGCTGCCAGGAAAGTACAAAGTCATGTCAGCAGCCATGTAAAAGGCTAATATTCCACCATTTTAATTAGGGGAGATGTTACATTGAACAGGACAAGGATTGATTATGCTTATTTATATAAGCTAACCTGCGATGTTACACCCCTGCAAACTGACTGCGGGGTTTTATGCGGCAGTATTTGCTGCCGGCCGGATAATAGACAAAATTTAGGGGTTTACCTTTTTCCGGGCGAAGAAGAGATCCTGTTTAAAACAAAACCATGGTATAGCATAGAATACCATGATCCCCAAGAATATAATTTTCCCAAAAACTGGTTGGAACCGGTTTATTTTCTTAAGTGCCGGGAACCTTGCCCCAGGGAAGCCCGGCCCTTGGCCTGCCGTTTCTTTCCCCTGGCACCGCATATATTGCAAGACGAAACAATGCTTTTAATTTATGAAACCACCAAACTACCATATAAGTGCCCGCTTATTACCAGGAAAATAAAATTACAGGAACAGTTTATAGATACTGTTGCCTTGG
>CAYUXS010000301.1:0-1684 GCA_964448915.1 uncultured Peptococcaceae bacterium | reverse complement strand
AGAATCCCAATGCCCCGATATTTAAAATTGCCGATTATGGTATTGTGGGTGACCTTTTCAAGGTTCTACCCGTACTGCTGGATACGCTAAAAGAAATGAGGTACAGCAACAACCAGTTCAACATAAGATAAACTTAGTATTTTATGTCTGGAATTTATAGCGCATTATATTTCAAAATATAGAAACCTCCCGGGATCCCAACTCCCGGGAGGTTTCCTGGCTTAGTAGGTAAACACATGGTTACCTATAATTGTGCTCAAGGGCCTGGACCATAGCCATGTACTTTTTACATAATTAGCGAAAAAGTAGATTGCTCCGTTTGTAGGATCCCAACCATTCAGGGCATCCTTTGCCGCGTTAATGGAATCGTTGCTGGCCGGTAAATAGATTCGTCCATTCTGTACAGGTTCAAATTGGTATGTACCGTCCCCGTACTGATAGATAACATCGCGAATTGAATTTGGAAAATCAGGATTGCTAATCCGGTTTAAAACTACTGCCCCAACGGCAACCTTTCCCTCATAAGGTTCCCCGTCAGCCTCGGATGTTATCAGCCTGGCTAAAAGGTCAATGTCTACAGAACTTGGCCGTTGAAAATAACCACCCCTGCTCACATTTGATGAAGCACCGGCAACTGCAGGTATGGTCAGCGTCATACCCGGATAAATCGTTGAATTGTACAGGCCATTTGCAGACATGATTTCCTTGTAATCCAAGCCAAATTGCCTGCCAATCAAATAAAGGGTATCTCCCGCCTTAACAGTATAGGGTGTTGTATTGCCAGAGCTTTTTTCAGGAACATATAGCGTTTGACCGGGGTAGATCAAGGAACTCCAGATTCCGTTGGCCTCCATAACTGAATTCAAGGTAACACCATAGTCGCGGCTTATGGTGTAGAGGCTTTCCCCTGGAGAAACAGTATGGGTAGCCGCATATGACACATTAGGCACTATAAACAACCCCATTAAAACAAAAAAGCCCATGAGCACACGGGTAACCAAAGACATATAATCCCTCCTTCGGCCTCCGGGGTTAGCTGACGGGTTTGGGTAGAGGGTTCCCTATGACTTGATTGCTCAAATCAATTCACCCCAAAAACTTTTGTCCCCCGTACCCCGGACAACCGGGGATTCGGCCAATTTTTCTATTATCATACACTTTTCCTGTTTACTTGGACAACCATCAATATCTGGCATATTTATTTGCAGATATAACCATTTAAATACACTGTTACATAAACTTATGCTTAACAGTTTCAAAAGCCGGTTAGTTGTACAGACTACAGATCAGGAGGTGTGCATTTTGAGTTTAATCGCCAGATTAATGGATAAAAGCGACAGGCAGCTGATTTACAAAGTTGTCCCCAAAAAAGAAAAGCATTTTGAAGATGCTAAAGAAAATAACCGGGCACTATATGAAAATGGCGCTTACACTAACGGCATTCAAGATCTATAAAAAACTCGTAAAAAATAAAAATCAAGGAGCACGTTGAATGTCACTTCAACGTGCTCTAATATCTTAATCGGTATTGACTGTTTCTATTAGGTAATATCAGAATGATATTCCTGCAAAGATTTTTTATTGGCCTCATGAAGAGTATTTTTCTTATAAGCGGCGATACCTTTGGCGCTGGCTAAGGCTGCGGCCAGGGTTGTGATATACGGCACACTATACTTGATGGCTG
>CAYUXS010000300.1:1444-1715 GCA_964448915.1 uncultured Peptococcaceae bacterium | reverse complement strand
GGTATTATGCGTATCCAATACAATGATATGAAAGACGAAAAAACAGGTGACATCAATAAGAGAAACATGTTCGCTGAACTTGTTTACAATTTCTAATTTGAATGACCAACAAAAACCGCTAACTTTGTTAGCGGTTTTTTGTGTTAACTGCGTCTCCATATTGAGCATGTTTGAGAGAGCCTCATTTTCAATTCTTGAAATAGTTTCGTATATCCGAAAAAAATCAATATATCATAGTATACTCTTTAGGCAGGATAATCAATCCTCCTTG
>CAYUXS010000300.1:0-1434 GCA_964448915.1 uncultured Peptococcaceae bacterium | reverse complement strand
AAATAGAGATAAAAAAATAGAATGTTATTGGGCAATTCATGAAAAGGATAGCTGACCAAATCATAATACGATAAAGTCAAAGCAGGATAATCAATCCTCCTTGACGAATTGCTACAATAGTATAACTCGTCAAGGAGGATTTTAAATGTTCAACAAAAAAATTACAGCGCTAATCATAAGCATGATTTTGATGATTTCGGCATTTGCCGTTCCGGTTTCAGCCCAATCAGCCAATGACCTTACTGTTATCGGTAAGCTGGGGGTAGTTGAGAAAGCAATTTATGGAGTAGCGCAAACAGGGGCATTAACAGATAGAGTAACCAAAGTGGAAGAAGACGTATATGGAAATGCGACCCATGAGGCTTTATTACCACGGGTGGACAAGCTTTATACATATGTTCTTGAAACAACGGAGCAAGCACCATCGGTAATTACAAAGCTTAACGCAGTTGAATGGTCATTGACCCATAGGGTAAGTGATAGTTCAATAAAAGCCAGAATCGAGAATCTCGAGAAAACCATGAATGGCAATCCGTCAACAGGTTCCTTAAATGAGCGGTTAGGAAAACTGCTGAATCTTGCGTATTCCGGTGGGCAGATTGAAGTAGTCAGCTCTGTCATTACCAAGGATTCTCTTATTAAAATTAAGACCCTTTCTACCTTAAATAGTAAACAAAGCCGGGTAGGAGATAGCGTAGCCTTAGGAATAGCCGAGGATGTTTATATTGGCGGTGTACTTGTTCTTCCAAAAGGCGCAACAGGTACGGGTAAGATCGTAAAAGTAACTCCAGCGAAAAACTTTGGCCGTGATGCCAAATTGGAGATATCGTTTGATAATGTTATCGCTATGGATGGTACAACAGTAAATACCTTTATGGGTGAAAAAGCAAAACAAGAAACCCAGTCTATGGCCAAAGCGGCAGGAGCTAGTGTTGCCGGTATGGTGGTACTTGGACCGGTAGGTGTCATTGGCGGAGCCTTCGTTAGCGGTAAAGATGTTAATATTCCTATTGGCAGCCAGATGTACATACAAACAAAAGAAGATGTTGAAGTTTATGGGATTAGAGTAAAATAATTGGGGAAAATCATAGAAGAAGCCGCTTAGTTGCGGCTTTTTCTACTTTTTACCGAGAAAAACGTGCAGGAAAGAAGGATATGTTGTAGAATATTTTATGATACCCATAATGGGCGAATTTTAAGTTGGAACTAAAACTTCCTAGCAGGAGAATATAAATACAATGGTTAATAATAATAAAATTATTCTAGGACTGCTGGCATTTGCCATTGTTTTTGGAAATGTTAGCGCCGGTCAGGCCCAGGAAACGAAAGAACAGCAGGCCCAAGTAAAGACTGAAACCAAGCAGACTAAAGTACCTATTGTCATCGAAGCTGATCAACTTTCCTTTAGTGATGAAACAGGTGATATTTTTGCCA
>CAYUXS010000299.1:0-1722 GCA_964448915.1 uncultured Peptococcaceae bacterium | reverse complement strand
CATACCATGACAGCACCAGGCTAAGAGGCAGGTCATTGACCCCGCAATTGAAAGCTTTGGCAAGAGCTACTGCTACCTGGATAGCAGAATAGGCATTGTTGCACTGCCCCATATCCAAAAGGCGGGGAATACCATCAATACTGCCCAAATCCAGATGGTTAAACCTGTACTTGCCGCAACCCAGGGTCAATACCACACAGTCTCTGGGCACCTTCTGTACGAATTCAGTATAGTAACTGCGGGAAGACTTTGAACCCTCACAACCGCCAACCAGGAAAAAGTGGCGTATTTTGCCGGACTTCACCGCATCAACAATTTTATCGGCAATGGACAGCACAAAATTATGGTGGAAACCGGTGGTCAATACCGTATCGCCCTCTTTTTCAGGCAAAGGCTGCAAAGATTGTGCCATTGCTATAACTTCACTGAAGTCCCGGTTCTTTACATGCTCCACACCCGGCAGCCTGGCAATGCCGCAGGTGAACATCCGATCACGGTATGATTCTTTGGGAATCAGCACGCAGTTGGTAGTTCCAAGAATTACCCCGGGAAATTCCTCGAACTCTTTCCTTTGGTTTTGCCAGGCGGTACCATAGTGGCCGGCAAGATTCTTAAATTTTTTGAGTTCAGGATAAGCGTGGGCGGGCAGCATTTCCCCGTGGGTATAGACATTTACGCCTTCCGGTTCAGCTTGCAACAGCAGCTCATACAAATCCTTCAAATCATGTCCGGTAATAAGTATTCCAGGACCGGGCTTAAAGCCGGTACTGACCCGGGTTGGCTCAGGGGAACCAAATCTTTCCACATTGGCTTTATCTAAAAGCTCCATAGCCCGGTAATTCATTTCCCCGCACTGGAGCACCTTTTCTATATGATTGTTTAAATCAAAATTAACATTGGTTAAAGTAGAAAAAAGACCGTCATGCATAAAAGCATCAACACGTTCATCACGCATACCTAATTCCCTTGCATGATAAGCATAAGCAGCTATGCCTTTAAGGCCTAAAATAAGGGTGTCCTGGAGGCTTGAAATATCTTCGTTCTTACCGCAAACACCCACCTTTGTACACCCTACACCTCTTACTGTTTCCTCACACTGGTTACAAAACATATCAGTTCCTCCTTATTTATAATCTAGCTGCTTATATCCTAAATTTATGGGGATTTTCCAACAATGATCTAAATCACAATATTGAGGGCTTTTTGTCACAACTGCGACAAGGACGTTTCTTGTGGGAGGAAACTCCATGGTATTGCCACGGGGACGTTTCATGCGGTTGGTATTGGCTTTTTTTTATTCTGTCTTTTGAACTCCGAATCCCGAATCCTTTCCTTCCGTGCCATTGCCGCATGCATAACCACAAACCTGGCATTGCTCCTGGCAAGGCTCTACTTTAATAACAACATCAGTATTTAAAAAACACTCCTTAATTTCTTTCTCCAGCTCCTCACATATGTCATGTATTTCTTTTATTGAAAGTTCCTTTGGAAATACCATGTGCATATCGATAAACCTCTGGGAACCTGCTTTTCTGGTCCTTAATTCATGATAATTCAGGAACCGGGATGAGTTTTTTTCCAGCACATTATAAATGAGGGCTAATTCCTCCTTGGCAAGGCTTTCATCTACGATAGCCCGGAATGATTTCAGGCTGAGCCTAAGCCCCGCCCACAATATATAAAGAGCAATAACAACAGCAATAAGCGGGTCCAGGATCATTA
>CAYUXS010000298.1:0-1734 GCA_964448915.1 uncultured Peptococcaceae bacterium | reverse complement strand
AAAATCTGAAGAAGGCAAGGAGCTAAGTCCTGCAGGCGGAACGCTTTCTGTAATGGGTGATTTAAAACAGATGTCACCGGAATGGCTGAAAGGTGTAAGTTTTGCCGGTTACGGTGTTTCATTCGCAGTTGGCATTGGGATACCTATCCCTATACTGAATGAGGAAATTGCCAAATACGCGGCAGCCAGTGATCGTGATTTGTATGCACCTATTGTCGATTACAGTGATGACTACCCGAATAGAAAGCCAGGAAATTTGGGTTATGTAAGCTATGCTGAATTAAAAAGCGGCAAAATCACCATTAACGGTAAAGAAGTACCTACTGCCCCGCTTTCCAGCTATACAAAAGCAAGAGAAATTGCCTCAATACTTAAAGATTGGATCCAAAATGGCAGCTTTCTGCTGGCTGAGCCGGTACAGTTGTTGCCTTCAGCCGGTGACGGGATTTTAGGTAAAACTTTAAACGGTTAACATGATAATCTCTAATAAAGGAGGTAGCCATGTGGCACCTAAAAAAATTGTTTTAAGGTTTGATACAAGCATCTCGGATAAGCCTATTATTTCTAAACTGGTTAAAGATTATGATTTGGAAGTTAATATAATAAAGGCCAATGTTAATCCTCTTAAAGAAGGAACTATGGTTTTAGAAATACTCGGGCAGCAATTGGATGAAGGAATCCAATATTTGAAGAATCAAGGAGTGCACGTGGAAGCGCTGACCCAGGATGTCATTCGTGACGAGAAGAAATGCGTCATGTGCGGGGCATGCACTGCCATATGCCCCACCAATGCGCTCTATATCGAAAGACCTTCGATGGAAGTTAAATTCGACAGCGACAACTGTGTAGTGTGCCAGCTTTGTGTCAAAATCTGCCCTTATAAAGCTATGGAGGTTAGGCTGTAATTGGATCTATATAGGGATTACCGGCTAATCCACCGCCAAAAGGACTTAACCCATTTTCAGGTTATGGTCAAAGAAACCGATTTGGATATAGCCGTCCGGAAAGAACGCTACAACGATCATATTGTTGGCTTGGCGAAAAACTTAACCGAGAAATACCGGGGTCAGTTGGAAGCTTACATTGCCATTGACCCCGGTTTTCAAACATCATTGTTGCCATATCAACTTCTTCCCGGAGCCCCGGACATTGCGGTTAAAATGGCTGAAAGTGCCTCTGCAGCCGGTGTGGGACCAATGGCCGCTGTAGCCGGCGCTTTGGCTGAAGCAATAGGAAAAGAATTATTAAAATACTCCCGGGATGTAATTGTTGAAAACGGCGGCGATATATTCATTAAAACCAAATGCAAAAGGACAATTGGCATATATGCCGGGAAGTCCCGTTTTAGCCACCGGATTGGAATAGAAATAAACCCAAACGAAACCCCCTTGGGCATCTGTACTTCTTCAGGGACAGTCGGGCATTCTCTCAGTTTTGGGTGTGCCGATGCAGTCGTTATCATTTCCCCCTCTACCCCATTGGCAGATGCCGTAGCTACCGCAACCGGAAATATTGTCAAAACCAAAGGTGACCTGGAAAAAGCCGTGGAATTTGCCACTTCTATTCCAGGAGTGCTTGGCGCTGTGGCAATCTTGGGGGATAACCTTGCAGTAAAGGGAAAAGTTAAGCTATTACCAATATAATTGTTGTATCTACCATGGGTCTGCCATGGGGACTGTCCCCGCGGCAGGTACTAATGAGGGAAATTATGTACAGCCATACGATTTATGCAAA
>CAYUXS010000297.1:0-1751 GCA_964448915.1 uncultured Peptococcaceae bacterium | reverse complement strand
TCATTACCTTTGTGAGCTTTTTTGTCGCTTTAAACTTTTACCTGTTAATGGTGGTAATTTCTGTCTACGCAATGGATAATTTCCACTCTTCGCCCAGCGAAGCAGGCCTTGCTGCCAGCATTTTTATCATTGGCGCTCTTATAGCACGCCTTTTTTCCGGTAGATCGATCGAGCGAATAGGCCGAAAAAAGATGCTGTATATGGGCGTGATATTGAATTTAATTATGTCCTTAATGTATTTTGGAGTTAATAATATCATGTTTCTGCTTGTTGTCCGCTTTTTACATGGCGCAGCATTTGGAGTAACCAGTACGGCAGCGGGCACCATTGTTGCGAGTATTATTCCCAAGGCCAGATGTGGGGAAGGTCTTGGTTATTATATGTTGAGTGTCACGCTGGCAACGGCGATTGGTCCCTTCCTGGGCATGTTTCTCAACCAATATGGAAGCTTCAATATGATATTTGTGTCCTGTGCAATTACTGCAGCATTCAATCTTGTTAATACATTCATGTTATATGTCCCCGAAATGGAATTAACAGAAGAACAACTAAATGAGATGAAAGGCTTTAAGTTTAATAACTTCTTTGAGACCAGGGCTATTCCGATTTCAATTGTTTGTGCCGTTATCTACTTTTGTTATTCAAGTGTGCTTTCCTTTCTTACAGCATATGCCAAAGAAATTAATCTAATGGACGCCGCCAGTTTCTTTTTTATCATATATGCTGTAGTCGTCTTGATCTCCAGGCCAAAAGTCGGCCGGTTATTTGACTCGAAAGGTGAAAATGCAGCAATGTACCCGGCCATTCTTATATTTATGATCGGGATGATTATCCTCAGTCAAGCCCATCAAGGGTATGCCCTTTTATTGGCTGGAGCTTTTATCGGTCTTGGCTCTGGAGCCGTACAGTCTATTAGCCAGGCGATTTCCGTTAAGGTAACCCCGTCGCACCGTTTGGGATTGGCGACTTCTACCTTTTTCATGCTATCAGACGTGGGGATGGGGATTGGTCCATTCATATTCGGGTTATTTGTTCCTTTCACCGGTTACCGGGGATTGTACGTATGCGGAGGAATTGTTGCGTTTGCCAGTCTGTTTTTATATTATCTGGTGCATGGGAAGAATACCATGAGAGTTATCAAGCTGAATGTTTAATTTGATTAAAGAGTCAGTTATTGACAATAACCGGGTGCCGTGCTACGATATGCCAAGACGGAAGCAGTACAATTTTTAATGATTGGATTAGGGGGCTTTATAGTGTATAACGACAAGGTAATCGACCATTTTACCAACCCGCGCAATGTAGGTGAGCTGCCTGACGCCGACGGTATCGGCGATGTAGGAAATGCGACTTGCGGCGATACCACAAAGATTACCATTAAGGTTGAGGACAATAAAATTAAAGATATCAGATTTAAAACCTTTGGTTGCGGCGCAGCTATTGCTACCAGCAGTATGCTGACAGAAATGGTTAAAGGGATGACTCTTGACGAAGCGATGAAAATTACTGATGTAGCCATCGCGGATATGCTGGGCGGGATTCCCGAGCATAAGATGCATTGTTCCAACATGGCTGCCGATGCTTTACATATGGCTATTGAAGATTATAGGAAAAAACAGGGTTAAGTAGTTACTTGCCTGGAGGAATTATACAATTTTTGTAGAATTTCATACCAGGTGATATAAATGAAAAACCCCGGAAGAAAAGAAAAGGTCAAATGGAGTTGGCCGGTTTGGGCAGTAATTATACTT
>CAYUXS010000296.1:0-1756 GCA_964448915.1 uncultured Peptococcaceae bacterium | reverse complement strand
GTAAACCTGTCCACATCGTCGTACATGGCAATCTGTTCAATTAACAGGCTGTCTTTGCCGCTGATCGGGGCAGGGATGTTTTTGCGCAGTTCGGCCAGCCTGGCCAGTACCTTCCTCTTGCCGTTAACGTCCTGAATAGCCTTTTGCAAGGAGTCGTAGGTGATCTTGTTGCCGGTAAACTGTTCTATCTCTGTTACGAAATCACGTACTTCACTGCGCCACAGTGCCTTATCTTTTTCACGTTTCATCTGGGGTGTTTCCATCATGTGTACGGGAACATAGTCGTTTAATATTTCAAAAGCTTTTTTCTTGCCGTCGCAGGTGGTTTCACCGACAACCATATCACAGGATTCAAAATACGGGCAGATATGGCCAAGTTTGAAACCCATGAAGGATTTAATCAGTGGACAGATGTTCCTGGGCAGCACCTTCTCTGCCTGGGCGGAACCCGCCTCAGCTCCGGAACAAAGACCGACGCAAATGCCGCCGGCGGCCCGGACGATTTCTTCCGGTACAAAAATGCAAAAAGCACCGACCACTTTGCCTCCGCGAGCCTTGTGTTCCTGCAGTTCTTGAATACGCTGGCCGTGAATTTCACTAACTACAAAATCAAAATAATCCATATCCGGGCGGTTTTTCTGCTGCAAATAAACTTCCCCGAAAGCCGGTGGAATTGCACTTAGCAGTTGGTCGTGCGCCTCTAGATCAAGACCAAGAGATTCCCACATGGGGCGATGATCATTTGACAATGTTCCACACCTCAATCTTTTGTTCATTTGGAAAACAGTATTACCATATAAGGAATTTGACCTTAATCATAATTATCCTTTATATATATTATTCAATTTATTTATGCATACAGAGTCTATCCATTAATCATTTAAATCAAAAGCTATAATAAACTAGCCACTGTAAAGGTAGCGGTATACAGTTTGACTTCCGTTGCAGTTATAATGTGTGTCACTTGCTCATTATGGGATACTTTGGCTGAGCAAAACCGTGTAATTCATAAGAAATACCCGGCTTACTGAATGATAATAAACTTCTTAAGTTTTTCAGGCTATATCAGAATCACATATTACCAAAGAATGTCAAGCTGCTGCACTTTCAGAGGGTGGAATCTTCGTGAATGGATTGATAGCCTCATAGAGACGTTTGTTAGAACCTACAATTAACGCCAGGACAACACCTATAATATGGGCCGAAGTATATCCTACCAATAAGAGAGATGGAAAGAGCTGAATAACCCTTCGCGTATGCAGGAAACTCAGCTATAAACAGCTTAATTATAAATATTTTTTACCAAATAAATAGCCAGTTTAAACCGTAAAGGCCGGTTAACTGGCTGTTTTGTTTATTTGATTTTATATAAAAAACTGCTTAAGCTTTTTCCACCTGGCATAGCAAAGCTTTAAATACGGGGAAACCTGAGATATAGTCCCTGTTATGGGCATCTGTCAGGTAATTGACGTTGGCTTCTCGCCAGGCTTCTGTTTGTGTGGGGTTGCCGCCTCCCATATTGACCTCTACCTGACCTGGCAGAACATTGTCGGTTACATCAGCATAAAAAGCCACCTGCCCTCTAAGCGTGCTGATCAGGACTCGATCTCCGTTAACAATACCGCGTTTTTCCGCATCTTCCGGATTAATTAACACCTGTGGTTTATCTTGGAGCTTGACTAAGCCGGGAATGTTTAAGTGTTGGGAGCGGAAGGTGGATTGAATCCTGGCTCCGGTATTAAGCACCAGCGGGTAC
>CAYUXS010000295.1:0-1759 GCA_964448915.1 uncultured Peptococcaceae bacterium | reverse complement strand
AGTAAGAAGTAAAAGGTAAAATAAATAAGAAAATTACATGATTTTGGAACAATACCCGAAGATTTTCAGTCAAAATATATTAGGAACCAACAAAGGGGCAGTTTATGTTGAAATTAAGGGCAATTACCAGAACAAAAGTCATTTTGAAGTATATTTATTTATTGGCTTTTACGGTGCTTATTGCTTTAATGGCATTTTTTATTGTTCCCCAAACTGCTTTTGCCAATCAGGCAGTAATTAAAGGGAATATAGTCAACTTGAGGGCAGGCCCCGGAACTGAAAACCAAATTGTCGGCACGGCAATGAAAGGGGAAACCATACAAGTTCTGGGCCGGCAAGGGGATTGGTTAAAAGCAAGCAAAGGAGGGACTGTTTGTTGGGTAGCGGGTTGGTTGGTTGATTATAAAGATCCAGCCGCCGGGGATTTGCCGTCTGGCTCTGATCTTGTAATTATTAACGCCAACCAGGTGAATATAAGAAGCGGCCCGGGGGCAACCTACCCGGTCCTTGCCATGTATGACAAGGGCTCACGCTTTAAAATGCTGGGACAGTCCTCCGGTTGGTATAAAATAGAGCTGGATAACGGGCAAACCGGCTGGGTAGCCGGTTGGCTGGCTGTATTGCAAAAAGAACAAGCAACAAGCGGCAATCCTTCAGGAACCAGTACAATTGCGGCAAAACCCGCGTATGGAGGCATTGTAGTTCCTGAACATTATAATAACATTAATTTAAACCCCTCCAATCCGGTTACCCTTAAATCAGTAACCGCAAAGGCAGAGGTTGAAGATACCGTAGTCACCGTTACTGTAGATGAAGGATTTATCGAGTATGATATTGGCTCATTAAACAATCCCGACCGTCTTTACATAGATATAAAAGGCTATGCACCAGGCCAGGTGCCGCAATTAATACCGGCAAAATCTGATTTGGTTAATGATCTGAGAGTGGGTTGGTATGCAAAAGACCCGGATTTAACAAGAATAGTATTGGATCTGGAAAAACGTGTTAAGTACGAAAAGTCATTATCCGATGACGGTAAAACTTTAACCTTAGTTATCAAGCCCCAATTTAGAAAGAGCCCTTCGGGTTCCACGGTAATTCTGGATCCCGGCCATGGGGGCAGTGATCCAGGCGCTATCGGGCCGAGCGGTATAAAGGAGAAGGATGTCAACCTTGCAATTGCTTTAAAGACAGCAGAAATACTGGAGGCTCAGGGGGTTAATGTAATACTTACAAGGACGGGTGACACTTTTGTCGAGTTAGTCGACAGGCCAAATGCCGCAGGTCCAAAGCCGGTTGATGTTTTCGTCAGTATTCACTCCAACGCCAACAACCTTAGCAGCGTTAATGGGACCAGCGTGTATTACCTCAGGGAAAATGCGCCGGGATTTGATCAGGATAGGCTTCAGAGCATGTACTTGGCCCAAAGAATTCAGGCCGCTCTGGTGGATACCATAAAGAGACAGGATAGGGGAATTCTACAAGCCAACTTCTTGGTATTGGTGAGATCGGAAGCACCGGCCGCCCTGGTGGAAACAGCATTTATTTCCAACCCGGAAGAGGAAAAACTTTTGGCAGACAGAGATTTCCAGGAAAAAGCGGCGGAAGCAATAAGCCGGGGAATAATTAATTATTTAACCGGTAAATAATAAAATTAACGGCAATATAGCATTCTATAATATGCACCTAAAAGTTTGGCACTGTGCAGTGCATAAACAAAGGGTGCATTTTTATTTAAAATAGGATAATGACTTGCTTT
>CAYUXS010000294.1:1180-1769 GCA_964448915.1 uncultured Peptococcaceae bacterium | reverse complement strand
CTCCTTTAACACTAAGCACCTCAGCTATAACTGCCTCCAGTTATACATTAAATGGTGATGTTTTACCAAGCGGTACCGACATTTACTTTGCTGATTCCTCAAAAACCAGCGTGATTTTCGCCTTACCCTCTAATACAGTCAACTACAGTGACCATTACGCAACTTTAAGAAATATACGCGTCTATGATAATGATGGAAATAAAGTTGATCCCCAGTCATTAACAGTTGCCGTCACCGATAACGTTAAGCCCGAACTCCTCAGCGCCAGCCTTTCCGGCAATATCATGACTCTTACTTTTGATGAGGATATTGAAAGCACAATTGCTACTCTCAAAGACCTCACACGCGTCTTAGAGATTAAAGGCGGAAGCTCAGCGGTTCTAACCGGTAATGATCCAATCTATATAGATGCCGAAGGCAACAAATTAACAATTATGCTTACTGGAGGCAACTGGTCAACAGTTAAAGCATATTCTCAAATAACAGTTAAAACACTTACAACTTCAGATGATACTCATGTGTTGCTTGGTGACGGAACGAACGAAGTTAGCGACGGCACGATAGTTAAAGTATTAAAATAATAAGATCA
>CAYUXS010000294.1:778-1170 GCA_964448915.1 uncultured Peptococcaceae bacterium | reverse complement strand
GTTATTTAAAAGAGCTTGATAAACCAAGATAGCAGACAAGACCTCGAATAATTATTTCGTGGTCTTGTCTGCTCTGTACTCTCTTCGTTCTTCGTTTTAGATCTTTTTTAAAATCTTGCACTTTTGCAAACTAGATTTTATTGTTGATTTTACTCTTTGGTTTAAGAGTTCCGATTTTGTCTTCCATTCGCAATACTTTAGCCGGGTTTTCTGCAATCATCATATAAACAATTCCAAAATTAATACTATTAAACATGCACCAATCGACACTTTAAACAATCCGACTCCACGATAAGCTAAGACAATTGCAAATATAAATCCTATTAGTGCGGACCAAATACTTGCTGTAGCAGATAATATTGCCGGAAAAGTCATAACTGCCAGTGTTACAT
>CAYUXS010000294.1:0-742 GCA_964448915.1 uncultured Peptococcaceae bacterium | reverse complement strand
CAATGTAAGTGGCAATACTCTAATTAAATAAGTTACTACAGCCATCACTACTATATATAAATACACATTATGATTCATGTTTTTTTCTCCTGTATATTTTCATCTTTTACAGGGAATAAAACAGCAGATATTCCTGCTATAACAATTGTCAGAATTATAATCCGAAAACCAGAAGAAATCTCTCTCACAAACGGAGAATAAGTAAATAATAAGCTTGCCACCATAGATACTGCAATCAGTCCAGCTAAGATCTTATTTTTTTTGGCAGGTGGAATAATTACGGCAATAAACATCCCATAAAGTGCAACACTCATAGCACTCAAAATTCTAAGAGGCAGGACATTTCCCGCTGCTACCCCTAAGCCGGTTCCAATCACCCAACCCGGTGCTGCAATACAAATAAGGCCGTATGTATAAAATGGATTTAGTTTCCCCTCCACACTAATGGATACGCCAAATATTTCATCTGTTACACCATAAGCTAGCAAAAGCCGATGAAAAAATGGCGCTTTCGGATCAAGCTTTTGTGATAATGCACAGGACATCAAACAATACCTTAGGTTAATAATCAACTGCGTAATTGCCATTTCCATATACGCGGCTCCGGAAGCAATTAGACCAAGTGCTGCAAATTCACCTGCAGAAGTAAGATTTGTTACCGACATCGAGGAAGCTTGGATAACAGTTAATCCTACATTTTTTGCAGCAATACCCAAAGTAAAGGAGACTGCTAGATAACCCA
>CAYUXS010000293.1:0-1771 GCA_964448915.1 uncultured Peptococcaceae bacterium | reverse complement strand
AACATTCATTGAATTTTCTATTTTATAAACTCAACATCGGTGCGCTAAGCATAGGTTATGATGTTTAGCAGGTGAATCTGCTTGGAAAGTCTAGCCACGTTACCAATAAAGCGTCTTGGTTGTCCAGGGTAATCGTAGGCACTAAGTTTAGACAGCAAAGCGCATCCTCCCCGCTATATTTCACAACACTACAGGCTGTTCGCTTCGTTGCTGAAAAGATATTTCGCCAACAGCCCAGCCGGACCGCCGCTATTTTTAAACACTTCCATGTCACCCATGACAACAAAAGCCTCTCTCGCCCTGGACACCGCCACATTCAACATCCTGATGTCGCTATTAAAAAAGAATTCACCAGGCTCTCCATCTTCCTTGGTATAAACCGGTGAAAAGATTACTACGTCCCTTTCAGCTCCCTGCAGGGCATGAATGGTGCCAAAGGTAATACCGCGCGCAAGGGCTTGTATTTTGGGATACTGCAAAAGCTTTTAGCGCATTCTGGATTCCCACCTGCACTTTTCAAGGTTTATTTTTGTTTTTCCAGGTTTATAGCAATTATGACTACAATGATAATCAGCCCACCCAAAAGCTGAACAGGCAGAACAGTCTCTCTCAATACCAGGTAACCGCTGACAACGCCTACAACAGGGGTGAGGTTTAAGTAAAGCGTAGTAATGGCGACATCCAACCTTTTTAAAGCAAATATATAAAGGAAATAACAGATTGCAGAGCAGCAAACAGCAAGGAAAAGAATATTAGAAAATGCAGTAAAAGAGAACAAATGTCATTGTCTATACTCCATCAAAGAAGCAGGCGCTAAAAGTATTGTGCCAAACATGGTCTGGTAGGTGGTTAAAAATAAACCCGAATATTTATCTTGCAAGGCTTTGTTCAGCAGAGTGTATTTTGGAATCAAATGCCGCAATTAGGATGGCGCAACCCAAACGAGTTCGATTTCAACGAAAAAGTATCACGTTGATCTATCTCACCTTATTTTTTCAACATGCCATCGTGGCTTATTTTTTGTAAGCGAAATGCGGCTTCATAATCAGATCGTTTTATCAATAATTCTAGAAAAAGGAGGTAAAAAATGATGTTGATCGGATTACTAGTAACACTTATTATACTGTTGCCTTTAGTGGTATATGAAATTTTATTAATAATAATTGGTAAAAACAAGTGGAAGTTAAGTATAAAACAGAAAAATTGGTGGCTGGTCACCCATCTCTTCTTTACTACTGTTTGGCTTGGAGGTGCTTTAGGGACATTACTCCTTCTATTTACAACAACTGTTACAGCCGATAAAGAGTTAATTTATGCGGCTCATTACTTTATTGATTTTTTTGACAAATATTTAAATATCCCTGGAGCTATGGGATGCTTACTAACCAGGCATTTTCCTCGCTTTACGAACTCAATGGGGAATTACGAAATATTATTGGATTATAACCAAATTAATCGCTAATCTTGGGATAATCTATTTTGGCGGTGAACTAATCAACGAGTGGGCACACAATACATTAGAACTCTCATCCATTAATGTAAATGTTCTAAATAATCCGATTTATCTTCATGATCGCCAGATGCTAATCATGGGATTAGTCTCTTCAATTATTGTGTTAGTCTTCGTGGTAGCTATATCTAGGTTTAAACCATGGGGTAAAAGAAATAAGAATATAAAAGAAGAGCGCTTTTGATGAATTAAGCGAACGGGGACCTATACATTGCTGCTTCAACATTTACTTAACCTGGATATTATGATGCCATAGATAGA
>CAYUXS010000292.1:0-1793 GCA_964448915.1 uncultured Peptococcaceae bacterium | reverse complement strand
GGGGGCGGCGCCGGAATCCAGGCGGACATCAAAACCTTCTCTGCGCTGGGAACCTATGGGATGAGCGTTATTACAGCCGTTACTGCTCAAAACACCCAAGGTGTGTACCTGGTTGTTGAAATGGACAGGTATGCGGTTAAAAAACAAATTGACGCCATATACAGCGATATACGGGTTGATGCGGTAAAAATCGGTATGGTGTTTAATACCGGTATAATTAATCAAATTGCGTCTTCTTTAAAAGAATGGGGCGCCAAGAACATTGTTGTCGATCCGGTTATGATTGCCAAGAGCGGTCATCATTTATTAAAGCCCGAAGCAAAAGAAGCCCTTATCAAGGAGTTATTGCCGCTGGCCACGGTGGTTACCCCAAACCTGCCTGAGGCGGAAGTATTAACGGGGCTGAAAATTAGATGCGAAGAAGATATGAAAAAAGTAGCCGAAGCAATCCTTTTATTGGGGCCTAAAAGTGTCCTGGTTAAAGGAGGGCATTTACAACAAGGAGAGGCAATCGATATCTTTTTTGATGGCAAGGTAATGAAGAAGCTGACTGCCCCCCGTTTAAACAATAAAAATACCCATGGAACCGGATGTACATTGTCCTCGGCTATTGCCGCTTACCTGTCCATGGGTTGTGAGCTGCCGGTGGCTGTTGAAAAATCGAAGGAATATATAACAGGGGCTATTAAAAACGGGTTGCCCATTGGCGGTGGCGTAGGCCCTGTTCACCATTTTTATAAGATGTATAATTAAAATCTATTAATCGTACTGGAGCAGCCTGCGTTCTCCTTCCAGCTTTCTAAGTTCAGTTAAGTCCTGGCTGAGTTCCAGGGTGCCCAGATACTTTCCATCCTCGTCCCTTACTGCGACATATTTAATATAAATAAACCTGCCGTTTAACTCCAGCCAAAATTGAGCAGTGTCTTGTTCTCCGGATTTAAAATCATTGATTATTTTCTCCACCACATGTACGCTGTCGGGGGGATGGCAATTTTGTACCTTTCTTCCGATGATTGACTTTGTCCGGGTAAAGATTCTTTCCAGGCTTTGGGAAAAATAAACTACCTGGTCTTTTTCGTCAACAAAAGTGATGTCAACCGGCAAGTTCTTCAATATTGAATTAATTTGTTTTGGGCTTAGTTTTCCGGTGTCCAAAGACAATACGCCGTCTCCCAGGTCACCGGTTTCCGTTGTTTGATATATACCGTCCGGCTGCCAGTCATCTTGTTCAGCAACTGAAAAGATTGTGCCAAGCTCTTTCGAGTGCTCCTTGATCTCAGCCCATTCCTGCTCTGACAGCACATTTTTCATCATTGGGGACAGTATTTCTTCTTCTTTAAAGAACATATCTTTTGTTTTCGTTTTTACGGCAGAAAAACTTGACTTCAGGCCTTCCAGCAGTTGAGCGGCATTGTCCGGCTCAAGGCTGTTAAGTTGCTTGATAAAATTTTTAACCATGTCCCGGATTTCGTCGTCAACCGACCACATCACCGATGGCGGCCCTGTAATATTGTGTTTTTCCAGATAGGGGAAGAAAACATTTTCTTTCTTACTAAAGTGTTTGTTTAGATTGGCATAGAAATCAGCCGCCTTTTCTCTTAAAGAGCTGATTAGGCTGGTTAATTCCCCGCCTTTTGCTTCCGGAAGCAGATTATCCAGGCTATCCTCTATTTCGGACAACATTTTTGCGGCTTGTTGATTTTCTAGTTTTATGGTATGCAGTGGGTGCCCGGGGATTAATTCGGGCGCTTCTTTTTTTAATAAAGTGTCCTTAAAAAGAGCGGCATGGACGT
>CAYUXS010000291.1:0-1795 GCA_964448915.1 uncultured Peptococcaceae bacterium | reverse complement strand
GATAGATGGAAAATATCGTTGTCTTAAGATTTAAAGAGCAGGGGCTATCGCGGTCCCTGCTCTTTAATTTTTCTGGTTAGCAAACCTAAAGCCACGGGCAGACCGAAATTAAAAGGTATCCCGGCCAGGCTTAATTTTAGCGGCACAGGTTATTGTCGAAACCGGTACCTCCGGCTTCTGGTTATATTCGCTATCCGGGCAAGTTTTTTGTATCTAAATCACCTTTTTTATCATAAGAATAAAGATGATCCCTTATCACGATTCATACGTGCCGGAATATAAAATAAATTAGCCAGCTGATATGAGGTGGAACCAGTTACTTTTTAAACCAACAGGGATAAAGTTATTAAGATTTGGGAGAGCTGTATAATGAAAGTTGGATTCGGCATAATCGGTTGCGGTCATATTGCCAACCGGCATGCTGCCGCTATAGAAAATTCGTCAATCATGGAATTAAAAGCTGTTTATGATATAAACCAGTCTGCAGCGGAGGCGTTTGCTAAAAAGCACGGGGTAAGATGGTATGCAGATGTGGCGGATTTGCTGAGAGACCCTGAAATAGCTGCGGTTAATGTATGTACCCCCAGCGGTCTCCGGGTGGATATAGGCCTTAGGGTTGTTGAAGCAGGGAAAAACCTGGTGGTGGAAAAGCCGATGGCCCTTACTCTTAAAGATGCTGATCGGCTCATTGAAGCCTGCCGCGACAAAGGAGTAAAGCTGGAGGTAATGCACCAGAACCGCTACATTCCTGCCGTGAGAAAATTAAGTAAAGCGGTTGGACTCGGGCGCCTTGGCAAGTTGACCCACGGCAGTGCGGTGGTTCGCTGGAACCGCAACGATAAATACTATGCTAATTCTCCGTGGCGCGGGACTAGGGCTATGGACGGCGGCTGCATGTTGAACCAGGCCATCCACAATATCGACCTGCTTCAGTGGCTGCTGGGAGATGTGGAAGTGGTTTTCGGATTTACTGCAACCCGGTTGCGCAAGATAGAGACGGAGGATAATGTTGTTGCCGTACTCAAATTCGCCAGTGGAGCCCTGGGGACTATTGAAGCTTCAACTACCATCTATCCAACCAACCTTGAAGAAACACTGTCTATCTTCGGCAGTGAAGGCACTGTTGTGTTGGGCGGTGTTTCCATGGGCAAAGTGCGTACCTGGCGCCTGGCTGATGATGACGAAGCTAAAGTGCTGACTGACCAGGAAAAAGAGCCGGCCCTTCCCCATTATGCCTGCCACCAGGCGGTTCTGGAGGATATGGCCGGGGCCATAATAGAAAACCGGCAGCCTGTGATAGATGGATATGAAGGCAGGAAAGCCCTGGCCATAATTGAGGCAATAAATAATTCAAACGAAACCGGATTGCCGGTTTACCTTGACAGGGGGAATTGAAAGTGAATAGTATAATTGCTTCAACAGCTAGGCTTGGCGAAGGATGTGTGGTCGGGCATTTTTCGGTAATTGGTGAAGATGTACGTATTGGTGAAGGGACAGTTATAGGTAACAGCGTTACCATATGTCCGGGCACTGTAATCGGGAAAAATGTAACCATAGGAAATAACTGTGTCATAGGCAAGCAGCCCAGACCTGCCAAGACCAGCACAATTAAAAATAGAGAGCCCCTTCCTCCCCTGGTGGTGGGAGATGACTCTATAATCGGAGAAAGCTCAGTCCTATATGCGGGGACGTCTTTGGGAAATAACGTTTTTATCGGCGATCTGGCTTCCGTCAGGGATAGATGCAGGCTCGGCAGGTATGTAGTTGTCGGCAGGGGAACATCTGTGGAAAACGA
>CAYUXS010000290.1:0-1812 GCA_964448915.1 uncultured Peptococcaceae bacterium | reverse complement strand
GTAACACAGACAATTTCCTCATCTTGAGAAAAACTGATTTTCATTTTTGTTTTAGCCGCTTCTACCGCCCTAACGCCAATGGCCAGTCCCGGGCATTCATGCCCGTGAAATTCTACCGCCCTTTCCCAATCAGTCAGTGGACGACACATATTTTTCCCCCTCATTAAAAACTAAACCATGAAAGCTTGCAAAAGAGTATAATACGAACATTAAGCCTTGTCAATTTAGGAGTACCCAGGCAAATACACTGTTAACAGGATATTCCCAGGCTGAAATTTGCTTGCTCGTTTTTTCGTCACAAACCCCTATATTGTATTAAAGTATTCTATCCGGTTGTCGAAGTATTATTTAAAGCTGGTTTTTTAAGCTTTTTTTACGAATTTTCAAACAAATAGAATCCCTTTTTAAACCTAGAGTATTGACATCTATTAAAAGCCATGTAATATTAGAGCAATTAATAGCATAAATTAACGAAAAGGCACAGCCATTGAAAAATGGTGTCGCAAAGCTATAGGGGCTAATGCTAACAGCTATGCCAGCCAGCTGCCGAAAGCCTTCGTTATTTATGAATATTGGAGGCGATTTTATGTTATTATATTTGAGAGTATTATGGCATAGGTTTTGGTTGGCCTATACCAACTTGTTACTTGAAAGCTGTATTGACGAAATGTACCGGAATAAACTTATTAACAAAGTTTCTTATCATCAAGAAAATATTGCCGCTTTAACAGACGGCAGTGTTCCACTTATCACTTAAAAGTAGTATTGATAGCCGGCTTAATACCTTATCTTATCTTTATCTAAAAAGCGGTTTACTTGGCCAGGTAAACCCGCTTTTTATTTTTGGCTCCCTGTCAATTGTTGAGGCAGCCTCACTAATGAAAAATAACATGTAACCTCCCGGTTGAATGTCCCTCTCCCTTATACAAGGCCAGTTTTTCCCAGCTATTGTCTATTGATCAAGCAAGCCTAAATGATTACAATAAATATAGAACATATGTTCTATGTTGTTGTGAATGGAGTGGCTGATATGAAAAGGATTATAGCACTGGCTGACTGCAACAGCTTTTTCGCTTCTGTTCACGAAGCTGAACACCCGGAGCTTAAAGGCAAGGAAATTATTGTCGCCGGTGAGCCGGAAAAGCGTATTGGCATTGTTCTTGCTGCTTCCTACCCCGCTAAAGCAAAGGGAGTGAAAACCGGAATGGCTCTCTGGGAAGCAAAAAAATTATGCCCGGAGGCGTTTTTCTTTAAACCTCATTTTTCCTTATACTTTGATTATTCCAGTAGAGTCTTAAAAATAATGCGGGATTTTACCGATATGGTAGAACCCTTTAGCGTAGACGAAGCTTTCATGCAACTAAATGGAATCACCCACCTTTTCGGTCCTCCAGAGGAAATAGCCCGGAAATTGCAATATAAAATAAGAACGTTGGTGGGGGTGGGCTGCAGTATAGGCATAGGCCCCAATAAACTTATAGCAAAAATGGCTGCAGATTTAAAAAAACCAAATGGCATTACAATTTTAAAGTCCGTTGATGATTACCGCAGGGTTTTTTACCCTAAACCGGTAAGAAAACTTTTTGGTATTGGCCCACGCTATGAAAAACACCTGCGTTATTTTAACATACATACCATAGGTGATTTGGCTCATTTCCCTGTTGAAATACTGAAAAAAAAATGGGGTAAAAACGGGGAGCTTATGTGGTATTGTGCCCAGGGCCTTGATAACAGCCCGGTTATCCCCGGTTCCCTGGATATATTTAAAAGCATCGGCAGGCAAAAAACCCTGCCCTGGGACTTATGGGGATT
>CAYUXS010000289.1:0-1819 GCA_964448915.1 uncultured Peptococcaceae bacterium | reverse complement strand
GCGGCTGTGACGCACCAAAAGCCAAGGGGACGGAAGCAGCGTCAAGCACGTCTACGCCAGCCTCAACAGCTTTCAGGTAGGTACCCACTGCCAATCCGCCAATATAATGGCTGTGCAGTTGAACAGGACAGTCAACCTTTTCTTTTATAAGGCTGACCAGTTGATAGGCATTATACGGGGTTAAAAGCCCTGCCATGTCTTTGATACAGATGGAGTCGGCACCCATTTGAGTAAGAGCCATAGCTGTTTCTAAATAATGATCAAGCGTATGAACAGGGCTTACAGTATATACTACGGCAGCTTGAATATGGGCGCCTGCCTTTTTTCCAGCCCGGATAGAAGTTTCCAAATTCCTGATATCATTTAGTGCATCAAATACCCTTATTATATCAATGCCGTTTTCAACCGATTTGGCAACAAATGCTTCGACAACGTCATCCGGATAATGCTGGTAACCCACCAACGATTGGCCCCGCAAAAGCATCTGTAGAGGAGTCTTTTTAACGTGTTTTTTTATTTCCCTAAGCCTCTCCCAAGGGTCCTCTCCCAAAAACCTTAAGCAGACGTCAAAAGTTGCGCCGCCCCACACCTCCAGGGAATGATAGCCGATGTTATCCATAATTTCAGCCGCGGCTACCATATCTACGGTACGCATCCTTGTAGCCCATAAACTTTGGTGCCCGTCTCTTAATGTCGTATCAGTAATTCTAACTTTTGCCAATTTATCACCTTATTTTAAATATTTTAATTATAATTACTAAAATACCGTTGATTTTCAAGCATCTTCTAACAATCCATAGAACATTATAAGTTATTTTAATAAAAACTAAAAGTACATATACTCATGTATACAATATTTTTATACAATAAAAAAATCAGCTTAAGCTGATTTTTTAATGTCATTCTTTGATACTGATGATTATGCCTTGCTCACCGATTCCTGTTTCTTTTGAAACAATTTCCATTAGTTCGGAATGTTCTTGAATGCTTTTGGTATTCCCGTCTAAAACAATACTTACCCCCTTTTGATCAATGCAAACAACCGCATTTCTATAACCGTTAGCCTTAAGCAGGTGTTCCAACCTGGACTCTTGGGCAATACTGTTGCTGATACTGAGCAACTGTTCCTGGGCGGCTTTTTTTGTTTCTGTATCAATAGCAGCGGTATTTAATATATCTTTTAGCATTTCCACCTGTTGACTCCTGCCCCTGTCTCTCTGAAGACGGTATTCAACAAAAAAGCTTTCATTTTCATTACCGGTTATTCCTGCTGGAGGTGCATCAACCTGTTTATCCAAATAATTGCCGGGTTCCATTATAGACCCCTGGGTTTTTATATTGTCAATTTTCTTGCCGTTTTCTGAAAATGCATTAAAGACGTTGACAGCCCAGCCGCTATAACCAACAAACAATGCCCCTGCACTTAATATAAATAAGGCAATCACAAGTATTTTTTTCAAGTTGACAAAAATCATTTTCACCTTCCTCCCCACTTTAAAATAAAACTTTAATTACTTCCGGCTGTGGTTATTTTCCATTAAGCACGATAATCCTGTGCGGTTCCACGCTTAAAGCCACTTGTACCGCCTCGAATAATTGTTCTTTTACCCGTGGGTCCGCTGCCCCGCTGGAAATTACCAATACACCCGCAACCTCGGAGGCACTTTCCATTTCCACTACCGGGGTTTCCCCTTTTTCATCCCGTGCCATAACTAACTGGCTGCTGTCGTTGCTTTCATTTATTGTCCTTTTGCCGCCTCCTTGATCTGTTTCAGTGGTAGTTTTCCTTCCGGTATTTGTATTGATGGCATATGTTTCT
>CAYUXS010000288.1:0-1823 GCA_964448915.1 uncultured Peptococcaceae bacterium | reverse complement strand
AATACAGAGGAGTAAAATACTTTAAGCATTTTGCTGAACCTTTCTTTTTAATGGTACCACTGAAAATAATTGAAGAATTATCAAAACCGATAACCCTGTCTTTCCGTCTATACGGGAACATCTATGCCGGGGAAGTCCTTATTGCTGTGTTGCTAGGTATGATCAGTTTGGTTCCGACACTTTTAGGAGGGTTTATACCTTCAGTTATTTGGCTTGGTTTTAGTATTTTTGTTGGTTGCATACAGGCATTTATCTTCACTATCCTTACAATTGCCTATATTAGTCATACTACTAGTGATAGTCACTAAGTTTGGATAGTAATGGTTTGGTGCCACAGGTTTTTAATTTATGAAAGGAGGGTAACAAACGTGGAAACAGGATTAGGAATTATTGGTATCGGTCTCGCTGTAGGTATGGCTGCTTTTGGTGCCAGCGTTGGCAATGGTCTCGTTACCAGCAGGACAATTGAGGGTATTTCTCGCCAACCCGAAGTGAGAGGTAGCCTGATGACCACCATGTTTATTTCAGTCGGTCTAATCGAGGCTCTGCCCATTATCGGTGTAGTTATCGCCTTCATATTGATGGGTAGATTATAATTTGCTTAATTGTCCAGGTGGTTTTAAGGTGTAGCGGGGCCATTATTTTAATCCATTTGTCCCGCTACCAACACCTTATTACCAAATTATTAAGCCACTGGAAGGAGGTAACGGGAGTATATCATGCAATCGATTATTGAAGCATTAGGCCTTAACAGTACCTTGGTGGCACAAATCTTTAATTTTTTGATTCTTTTTCTATTCTTAAAGACTGTAGTTTATAAGCCTATTGTTAATGTTTTGGAAAAAAGGCAGCAGCTAATCCAAGATAGTGTTAAAGCTGCAGAAGAAGAAAGAAAAGAAGCTCAAGCCTTGCACCAGCAATATCTGGATGAAATGCAAAAAGCAAAAGAAGATGCCAATGAAGTTATACAAAAAGCAGTAAAGTCAGGTGAGGCTCAAGCCCAGCAAATAATTGAGGCTGCTAAGGAAGAGGCGGATCGCATAAAAGAAAATGCTCTTCGTGACATTGAGAGAGCCAAAGAGAAAGCAGTAATAGAGCTGCGTGATCAAGTTGCAACACTGTCGATCCTTGTGGCAGACAAGATTATTGGGAAGCAAATAACCAGTGAGCTTCAGCATGATTTGGTTAAGGAGTTTATTAAAGAGGCAGGGGATTTACCATGTTAAAAGGGGCGGTAGGTACCCGTTATGCTGAAGCCTTGTATGAAATTGCCGCCCAGGAAAATTTGGTGGATAAAATAGAGCAGGAAATAAAAGAAGTTAATTCTGTAATTCAAAGCAATACAGATTTGCAAAAAGCTCTTTACCATCCTCAAATTTCTTCGGAGGAAAAAAAGGATCTTTTAAATGCCCTTTGGGGTCGTAAGGTTTCTGCTGTTACTATGGAGTTCTTGAAACTATTGGTTGAGAAGCAAAGAGAAAAAATTCTTGACGATATAGTAGTTTCTTACGTTGCATTGGCAAATAAAGCCCGCAACATAATTGAAGCGAAAATAACATCGGCAGTAAAACTTACTGATCAAGAAAAAGGCCAACTTGAAAAACTATTGAACAAATTGACCGGCAAAAGGTCAAAAATCAGTTATTTTGTAGAGCCGTCATTAATAGGCGGGATAGTCGTGCAGATAGGAGACCGGGTTATAGATGGAAGTATCCGTAACCGGCTGGACACATTAAGAGAGCACTTGAGGCAAATAAGTTAACGGATAGGGGTGAACCAGAGCATGAGTTTGCGTCCTGAAGAAATCAGTTCTATTATCATGC
>CAYUXS010000287.1:0-1847 GCA_964448915.1 uncultured Peptococcaceae bacterium | reverse complement strand
CGTCAGCTTTCATAAATGGATATTGTTACTGTATTATTGGCTGAATCTTTGGTAAGACCAAATATTAATTTTTTATCTTTTAAAGTATTGTTTAAAAAGTTTACAACTTTATACATATCATTGTAATTTTGAAAGGTCTTAACAGCAATTAATTCGAGCTTGCCGGTCGTACTGTTTTCATTATTTTCCATATCAAACCTCCTCCAAGATAGGAAACCGTCTTTCCTAACTTTTGATCAGTGAAAAGGCTTCGGCACGGGTAGCCTTATTGCGGCGAAAAATGCCTCGTACCGCAGAGGTTACAGTCTTTGAACCAGGCTTTTTGACCCCCCGGAAGGTCATACACATATGTTCCGCTTCCACTACCACCAGGGCACCCTGGGGACTGAGCCTGTTCATAATTGAGTCGGCGATTTGGGAGGTAAGCCTCTCCTGCAGTTGAGGCCGCTTGGCGTAACCCTCCACCACCCGGGCCAACTTGGACAGCCCGGTTACTTTACCATCCTTCGGGATATATGCGACATGAGCCTTACCGTAAAATGGCAGCAGGTGATGCTCGCACATCGAATAAAGCGGAATATCTTTAACTATGATCATTTCTTCATGTTCTTCACTAAAGACTTTTTCTAAATGGTATTCTGGATCCTCCCAAAGGCCGCTAAAGATTTCTTCATACATGCGAGCCACCCTGTCCGGCGTTTCCATTAACCCCTCACGCTCCGGATCTTCTCCGATGGCCTCCAGGATCATCCTGACCGCTTTTTTTATTTTGTAATGGTCGACCAATATTCTCGCCCCTTTGGTTATTTGTTACAGCATACCCATTAGTTTATGGGTCTGAGGTATGATCCTTACATCGTCCAAAACCTTTAACGCCTGTCGCTGCAGTTCACTTAAACGAGCTGGAGATATACCCATTGCTCCTTTTCTTGTAAGGGGTTGGATAACCAAAGGCACACCTGGAGCTGTGCTTTTAATCAGAGCCGCAGCTTGTTCCATTTCCCGTCCGGGTGTCTGTTCAGCTACGACCACTTTTACAAAGGTTTCTTTGGCAGATGCAATCTCGAGAAAACGCCCATGTTCACTCCAAAAAGGCGGAAGGCCGCTTACACTTGGCAGCTTAAAATCCATAGCCACTACATCAACCAGATCAATCACCCTGGATAGCTCATCCGGTAGAGTACCGTTTGTCTCAAGATAAATTCCCCTGCGGGATCCGTGAAGCGCCGGCGCCATTTCCTTTAGCATATCGGCATGCAACAGCGGCTCACCGCCAGTAAGACTGATTGAGTGATGTATTCCAACAGCCAATGTATTCAAAACCCGGCAATGTCATGATTCCTCAGGGGGTTTGGCAGGTATGAAAAAAACCCACTGCCCGGGTCCATTTCAACCCGTCATAAATCAGGTTCTTCAGTTAAAACCGTGTCACAGTAAGTGCATTTGAGATTACAGCCAAAAAATCTAATAAAGATTTGACGGCATCCTGCCAGTAATCCCTCACCTTGCACTGAAGAGAATATTTCGGTTACTGGAACAGCCATCTTATGTGGTCCCTCGTACTTTACAGCGAGCTAAACGAATATCGCCAATCTCTTCAGCGTATCTCTTGCATATAAGTTTGCCCAGTGGCTCAATTTCTTCATCCCGCAAGCCGAGGTCAGCAAGGCCGACCGTTTTAACCGGTGTGTCCTTGCTTAAAATATTTAGTCCTGTATGAATCATGGTGGAAACCGGGGTTAAAGTTGCTATGGACACAGATAGTTTCTTATCACCAGCATAGAGATCGTCCCCACTGCGGGTAAGTTTTGCCCCATAATTTTCACTCAGGAGATCTTTTATAATTG
>CAYUXS010000286.1:0-1857 GCA_964448915.1 uncultured Peptococcaceae bacterium | reverse complement strand
TTTAAAGTTGTTGTTGCGGCTGCAGCTTTATCGGAAAATATACCCGCCGGTACCCGTTATAACTGTAGAGGGGAACATGAAAAACCTATTCGCTGTTGGAAAGATGAGGGGCATGGATGGTTAACCCTGGAGGAAGCATTGGCGGAATCTTGCAATCCTTATTTCGTACAACTGGGATTGGCCTTAGGGCCGGAAAAATTGATACATTATGCAAGGCTGCTGGGTTTGGATAACCAAGAAATAATCGGTTACCCCATTGCCCGTGATAACCGTCAGAAGTTTGATCTAATAGCGGGCCAATATAACCTGGTAAACAGCAGTGTCGGCCAAGGGCCGGTACTGGTAACCCCGCTGCAAGTTACTTCAATGATGAACATTATTGCCAATAACGGTTTATATTTACCGCCCAAACTGGTTAAGGAAATAAGGCCTGCCAAAGGCAGCCCTTTGGTAATGGAGCAGGGAAAGCCGGTGCAGGTGCTATCCCCGGGGATTGTAAACGAGCTAAAAAAAATGATGGAAATGGCCACCAGGGTAGGGGTGGGGCAAAAAGCTTGGGTTGAACCCCAAGGAACCGCAGGAAAAACCGGTTCGGCCCAATTGGCAGAAGATATTGACTATGTCGAAGCCTGGTTTTCAGGTTATGGGCCATTGGATAACCCCAAGTATACCGTAACTGTTTTAGTTCGCGAAGGGATTAGCGGTGGTGAAACAGCCGCACCAGTCTTTAGGGATATCATGAGGCAGTTATTCAATAAAGATAGTTTATACAGCGAATCCTAAATGTTGCTCACAAGATTTGCTATAATGGTATGAAAACAACAGGCAAATTAAGGATGATTGTTTAAGATAGTGTTGAAGGTGGTGTGGTTCGATGCCTTTGTATGAATTTAAATGTAAAAAGTGCGGGAATCGATTTGAAATCAGAACCGGCATGAATGAGAGGGATAAAGTTACCTGTTCAAAATGTAACTCCAAGGAAGTGGAACAATTAATAACAGGTTGCTCCATTAATACAGGCAGTTTAAGACCGTCTTTCTGTGGGGGATGTGACGATTCCATAGTTGGAGGCGGCTGAAGATTTTAGTTAAACAGCCGGTCCGGCTGATTATGTATTATAAATAATTAACCCTCAATTTTTTTGAGGGTTTTTTTATTTAAATTATAATTAAACCCTGGTAGATTTGCTTAAGACGAAGCGGACTATAGTGTCCTGATCCTTGACAGGTATTTTTGTAAATTCTATTGCTACATGAAAATACCCGTTATCTAAAGAGACTGTCCTGACGACCTTCCCAACAGCTTGGATTTTTTTATCTTTTTTATCTATTGGTATATGAAATTCAACTTGAATGGGAGTACCGGGAAAGTAGTTTTTAGAAGACAAAAACCTGATGCCGCCCCCGCTTATATCCAGGGTATGTGTTTTATGGGAGTCGTAATTACCGGGAATTGAATATTGCATTTCCAACATAATAGGTAATCTTAAGAAACTACGGCGTTGGATACGGTTTACCTTTTCAGGTTTAGAAATGGTTAAAAGCATTTTATTGTAACCGGGCACCATATCAATAACTTTACTCTTGAACTCAAATATTTCCCGGGGTTGATATATGTTCACCTTTACCGGCTCACCATTAACCAATATCAATAATTTTTCCTGTTTATAAGGTATGTTTATATCAATAGACCTTTGGTTTATTTCTTTTATTACGGAGTTATACCAATCATCAACAGCAGCCCGGGATACTAATATTTTCTTATTAATGGATAATATTTCCGGTTGCATTATTAAACACCCCAGTGGTACAAATAAAAGGTAATTATTGTAAATATATTACTAATGAACTTTATTGA
>CAYUXS010000285.1:0-1874 GCA_964448915.1 uncultured Peptococcaceae bacterium | reverse complement strand
TACTGGTTATTAAAACTATTTATGCAGGTTAAATCCATTGTTTTTACAGCCAAATAAATCCAGAAAAAGTAGAATTAAATATAAAAAGCTGTTAAAATTAAAATGTTTTTATATAGTGTGGGGTGTAAAAGTTTTGGAAATTAAAAAAATGCAGGAAGAAGTCGATAGTTGGATTGGACAATTTGAAGAAGGTTACTGGCACCCTTTAACATTGCTGGCCACGCTTACTGAAGAAGTTGGTGAGCTTGCCAGGGAAGTTAATCACCTTTATGGCGAGAAAACGAAGAAACCCCAGGAACCGGCCGGTGATATTGCTTTAGAACTGGCTGACATTCTTTTTATCATTATATGTTACGCCAACTCACTCAATATCGATCTCGAGGATGCTTTCAAACGTATGATGGAAAAGTACCGGCTGCGTGACAGCCATCGCTGGGTTAAAAAAGAAGGAACTTAAAGCACAAACCAAGGAGGATAATAATATGGCCGCTATTATTCCAATTAAAGGAATACGGTATAATCTGGATAAAATACCTGGCATGAATTATGTGGTTACCCCTCCATATGACGTTATAGATCAGGAGGCACAGGAAAACTATTACCAGAAAAACCCATATAACATAATCAGGCTTGAATACGGAAAAACCTTTCCCAGTGATGGCCCGGACAACAACCGTTATACCAGGGCAGCCGCCCTCTTTAAACAATGGGTGTATAATGATATCTTAAAACGCGATAATGAACCGGCATTGTATTTATATGAACAGGAATTTGTTATCGACGGCCAAAAAAATGTCAGGACAGGGTTTATTTGTGCAGTAAAAATCGAACCATACGACAAGGGGGTCATCCTCCCCCATGAAGAAACCCTTCCTAAACATAAAAAAGACAGGCTGGAATTAATGAATGCATGCAAATGCAATTTCAGCCCCGTGTTTAGTTTGTATACAGATAAAAATTTGCATATAAACAAAGCCTTAAAGGATGCGACCGCAAGCAGGGAGCCGGACACTGCTTTTGCCGATGAAAACAATGAAATTCATAGGCTATGGGTGATCACGGACCAAGAAAAAATAACTTTAATACAAAAAATAATGGCCGGCAAACGCATCTTTATAGCCGATGGGCACCATCGTTACGAAACTGCTCTTGTTTATAAAAACCAACAAAATATAGGAGATCAGGAGGAGCATCCTGCCAACTATATAATGATGATGCTTGTAAACTTATACGATCCTGGATTGGTCGTCCTTCCCACCCATAGGTTGGTAAAAAATATCAACCCGGGATATATCAGTTCCTTGTTGAAAAACCTCGAGCAAGATTTTATCCTTGAAGAGCATGAAATTACACCGCAATATAATCTAAAAGCATTTTTAAACCGGTTGAGCAGTTTGGGAAGCGAACCGGCCGGGACATCGTCCCACCGGCATGTTTTCGGTATTTACCTTGGTGGAGGAAAGCTATACATGGCTGCCCTCAAAGACGAGCAAAACCTGCCTAAACTGATGCCAAAGGAAAAATCAATTGCCTGGCAGAACCTGGATGTTTCTGTTTTGCATAAGTTGGTCCTTGAAAAACACTTGGGTATCGGTCCTGAACTTTTGGCCAAGGGTGATAATATCACCTATACCCGTGAAGAAGAAAAAGCATTGGAAGAAGTAGATCAAGGAAAATACCAACTGGCATTGTTTTTAAACCCCACCAAGGTCGAAGAGGTAACCGAAGTAGCAGCTAATTCTGAAAAAATGCCACAAAAGAGTACTTACTTTTACCCTAAAGTTATATCCGGTATGGTCATCAACCCACTTTTTTAGCCGCTGGTTTCCGGCCATGATGACTGCTTCATTTGGCACAATAATTGATTAAAGATG
>CAYUXS010000284.1:0-1904 GCA_964448915.1 uncultured Peptococcaceae bacterium | reverse complement strand
TCCATTAATAACCATATATATCTTTGAACGTAACAAAAAGCGTATCCTGCAGCAGATTTTTATACATCTACCTGGTCAGGATACGCCTTACCTGTAGTAAAATATTTATGTTACTTGAATTAGCCTAAACAGGCCTGTTAAATGAAGAAGAAACAACCAACGCCAAATACTAGCAGTATGAAAATGAGAAAGAAGATAAACGCCGGATTACCCCATCCTGCCTGCATTTCGACAAATTCTGCCATTAATAAACACACCTCCTTTTCCATTTACACTTACGCAACATATTATGTCAATACCCTGTATATTGTTACAATGTAGATGCAAGACTTTCCCCGTGTTAACATACAACGATTGTCTTGCATATTATTCCTGCAACGGCACATATTCCCCCCGGGAATCCCCGATTTCAGGTTTAATAAAAAAACCCGCAAGCCATGTAATACAAACGGCCTTGCGGATTTTGCAATATATACTACTATCTCAACTTATAAATCTTTCATGAACTCCTTCTGCAATTTACTTAATATTTCTTGTTCTTTTGCAGACATGGGCTCCTCGGGTGTTTCTTTTATTAATTGATCAATTCTAACTTTTTGTTCTCCATAACCTTTATTTATAATTGCATAATTTTCATTAATTATCTTAACAATTTTGCTTTTTACCATTCCGTATTTGGTTTTTTGATAAACAACATCACCAATCTCAAAATTATTCTGCACTCTTTTCCCCTCCTGGAATTGTCTATAAGTAACAGCATATATAATTAGCAAACCGGTGTCAATAATAAAACCCGCAACCCCTGAGATATCAGGCTTTGCGGGTTCATTTTAAAACAAATGGTCGGGGCAACACGACTTGAACGTGCGACCTCACGGTCCCGAACCGTGCGCTCTACCAAACTGAGCTACGCCCCGATTGACAAAATATATTTTCCCATAGCCAGCCCCAAAAGTCAAGAAAAAAAGCTAGACCACAGTTGTCTTTTAATAATTAGAGGTTATCCTACCATTAGTGTCGAATGAAATTATGTCTTTCTTCTTGGGAGTGTTACTATGTTCAGGTTGATATACAGGATAATACGATTTTTTATGAGCGGCTACTATACTTTTTTGGCCGGCCGGTTACTACAATCAGTCGGACGTAATACTGTTTTTGAAGGTAAGTTTGATGTTCCCCTTTGCCACAGCGTTGTGATTGGAGATGAATGCCTGTTTGCACCGGAGGTTTCATTTGTAGTCACTGAAACAGGCAAGATTACCCTGGGCAATAGAATATACATTGGCAGATACTGCATACTGTCCAGTGATACCGGCATCACTATCGGGGATAATACTATGCTGGCCGAATTTGTCAGTGTTATCGACGCTAACCATAGCTTTGATAATAACGGGGTTCCCATCCGGGACCAGGATTTAAACGCGCTCCCGGTTAAGATTGGCAGCGACGTCTGGATTGGGCGGGGTTGTGCAATTTTAAAAGGGGCGACCATTGGAGACGGTGCGGTAATCGGCTCCAACAGCGTGGTGACCCAGGATATACCTGCATATGCCGTAGCCTGCGGAGCCCCTGCCAGGGTCATTAAGTACCGTGACTGATATTAGTTGCGACAGCATGCTAAATAAGGAGTGATTTAGTTGACAGGTGAACCCAGTACGTTTTCCCTGATAGCCAATTATTTATTACTGGCTGTTTTCGGTGGCTCTGCCGTTCTGGTTTTTTGGGACACCCGCAGGCGGTCAAGGCCGCTTTCGGAGTCTATTTCCTGGGCGCTCTTTATGGCTTTTATGTTTCCACTGGCAATTGTGGTCTATATTTACTTTCGCAGAAAAAAGCTCTTATAATATAGAACACCCAAGTCAGATTTAAATCCACTTTAAAGGAAGCTTTTTTGACCGGGTTTT
>CAYUXS010000283.1:0-1909 GCA_964448915.1 uncultured Peptococcaceae bacterium | reverse complement strand
AAGCCAGGCGCTAGCGCAATTGGCTCAGGATCTCCAGGTAGCTGTCGCCAGGTTCCGGGTGTAAAATACAAGAGCGGAAATCTCCAGTAATGTTAAAATCCTGTGAGGTAAGCAAACCTTGCAGGATTTTTGTATTATAATGGTAAACAGAGTATTGTCATGTAATATTACAAGAAAGTTTGATTTAGTTCGAATTGAAGCCGTGATTACTAGATTTAGTAGTGATGAGTTAAAGAACTGACGACTCAAGGGGGGAGTATGCATGTATAAGGAATATACCGACTATTGCAATTGAAGATACCCAGAAAAGATTTTTGAAACTTTTGCAGGAATTTCACCATTTGGTTATTAAATGTATTATAAAAACGAATTCTCATAAGTTGACGATTACAACTTAACTGAAGACTAGGAGGTAAGAATTTATGCAGCACAATAAAAAATCTTTTTTAAGCAGTACGCTACTTTTGGCTTTAACAGTATTTTTTGCTGCCGGTCTGGTTTTGAGTGCCGGGTTTTCAACGGCTGAGGCAGCTCAAAGTCCGGAGATAGTCTCGCCAAGTGCATTTCTGGGGCCCGACACAATCCAAACTATCGTAAAACAAACTGGACCGGCTGTAGTTAAAATTGAGACAGAGACGCAAGTTCAACAACCAGGGAATCCTTTTTTTAATGATCCTTTTTTTCGAGAATTCTTTGGAGATCAGTTTAAAAGACAACCGGGACTGGTAAAAGCATTGGGTTCAGGTTTTATTATTTCTCATGATGGCTATATCGTAACGAATAATCATGTGGTCGCTAAGGCTACGAAAATATATGCTTATTTAACCAACAGAAAGGAACCTTATGCGGCTAAATTAATTGGATCTGATGAACAATTGGATTTAGCGGTATTAAAGATTGACGCCGATGAGAATCTACCATTTTTAGAATTTGGGGATTCGAACAAATTGGAAGTAGGCAGCTGGGTTATAGCGATTGGTAATCCGTATGGCCTTGATCATACCGTTACAGTGGGAGTTATCAGCGCAAAAGGCAGACCGCTTGCTATTGGTGGAAGTCAGTTTACGGATCTTTTGCAAACAGATGCTTCGATTAATCCGGGTAATAGTGGTGGCCCGCTGATCAATCTTCAAGGGAAAGTAATTGGTATTAATACGGCGATTAGTGCGCAAGCGCAAGGGATAGGATTTGCGATTCCCAGTTCAACGGTTACACAGGTCCTAGATCAGCTTATGAATAAAGGAAAAGTCATTAGACCCTGGTTAGGAGTTTACATGCAGCCGGTTACCAAAGAGCTGGCCAATTACTTTGGTCTACAAGCACCTGAAGGAGTATTGATAAGTGCGGTTGCCGAAGGCTCCCCAGCCCAAAAAGCAGGCCTTAAGAGGGGAGATATTATTCTTGAATATAATAAGAAAAAAATTAATGATCCTGACAAATTAAAGAAAGAAGTAGAGAATGCCAAGATTGGGGAAGAATTGGTTGTACTAATCCATAGGGATGGGAAAACTCTATTTGTACCAATAAAAATAGAAGAAAGATAAACCATATTTTATTTATGCGAACAGGTACCGTTTGCCGAACGGTGCCTGTTTTCTTTCTTGCATATCAATTAGTCTCGTCCCATTTTCAGTGTCCGAAATAAATCCCTTTTATTTTAATGAACACATCATTATCTGTAAATCAATAACTTTTATAGTTCGCCTGGCGGGTTCGCCTTTGTGGGCGGCTTTTTGTTTGGTGAAAGATGAAGGGGCGGTGATGCTGTCTGAACAAGAAGGTCAATACCACCGTCTTTTTGTCATGGTCAGTCAGGAGAAGCAAAAAGAACATCTTCCATTGTGTACCGTATAGTGAATTGACAACTAACGTCATTAGTTATATTATTATCATAGTTAGTTTTTCGTAA
>CAYUXS010000282.1:0-1918 GCA_964448915.1 uncultured Peptococcaceae bacterium | reverse complement strand
GTCATATATCAACCCTGTTACATATAGTCTTTGATCACCTGCAGATATTTTAATACCCTCAGGTTCGGTTTCGGCGTCTTTAAAAATATAGACTTTGATCCCGCTAACTTCTACTAAGACGTAATCTTCAGGTGAAGTTGGTTTACCTATTGGCACAACAGGTTCATTGTAAAAGCCTCCGTAGTATATTGACATCATATCTACAGTAATGGCATCGACGTTTTTTTGGCGGATATAATCCATTGCGTCACTGGTAAGCTCAACCTTTATCATTTTGTCACCTTCGTTCACATAATTTCCTTCTTAATATAATACTGTTGCCTATATTCTTTAACTAAGTATTGATTCCCTTCCCCGGCCCGTTGATTCGCTAAAACAACGATACCGCGTTCATAACAGGGCCCAAGGCATAACAAAAACATACCCGCCTCAAAAGGCGGGCGACAAAAAGAAGGACAAAGACTATAAAGTTTGGAGGAGTGAATTGTATATAATCCGGAAATAACCGGTTATTTTCCCGCGCTGACGCTTCAGCAACTACTTTTATATACGTTATGCCGCACTCCGTTACCGGGGTGCTAAACCCCTGTTAAAAAAATTTTACGAACTAAAATACCCCGCTCCGGAGAGCGAGGTCTTGTATATGTCTGCATATGTATTTTCTCACCGATGTGGCAACTTTATCCGCAGCATACCGTAGAACATAAATATTTTGTCGCTACAAAATATTCCGACAAATTATTACATTGTTAGATAAAGGAAGTTATTCTTTTCTGTGGAAGTATGTCATTATTGATCGCTCGCAGGAAAGGAGGTGGGGCTTTTGGAAAAGGAAAATAACGCAATTTGTTCAACTGATTTACAAATAAACCATGACAATATGGTTCGATATATTGCTAATGATTTAGCATCTAGAGGCTATAGCGTACTTGCCGACCACATCGATTGGCCAAAAGGAGCTCCTGGTATGATCAACGGTTACGTACCAGATATAACTATTACAAATATCGATAGTTTTATTATATTTGAGATCAAAACATGCGAAAACTTTAGTGATGAGCTTACCAGGGAACAACTCACAGTATTTGATAATAAAGGGGGGACCTATATCATCATTCCACCTGCATGCTCCAGGGATAACCAGGCCTATGACCCAGTTGCAGAAGCAAAACAAAATTTAAAAAATTGGGGATTATTCTTAGTAAGGGTAGGTACTTGTGATCCTTACACAGGAATAATAAATTATTACGCCTAGTTTAATCAATCTAATTTTAATACCTGGCGGGACATCTCTTTGTTTTCTCCCTCTAATTATTGTTTGCTTTTTGCCCGGTGAATCACCCATCTTATTACACCCCCTAATCCTTCACAGATCATAACAATATTTTGCACCCTTTCACCGGGTGCCTTTAAGCATTGCCACGATTACCAGGTGTTTAGTTTCTCGGCAAATCAAAACCCGCCTTCATAGGCGGGTAATGAAATGGAAAAAGGGTGTTAGGAAAAATATGTCCCTGATATATAATCCGGCTCTCAAGCCGGTTGTTTTATTGATTGAATTATAACCTGCCATCCTTAAATTAACCTGAAAGATTTTTAAGTTTCCGGCTAATTTGTCTTCATGGCCAGTCTCTTTTTCAATCCCCTCATTTCAACCGTCAGAATCGTCGCTGTAAAGGTTACGGCCAGGATATCCGCGATGGGCGCCGCCCGCCAAACTCCCTCAATGCCCCAGAAATTAGGCAAAATAAGTAGGAGCGGTATAAAGAAAAGCACCTGTCTTGATAAACTTAAGATCGTTGATTGCACAGGCTTGCCGATAGCTTGAAAGTAATTTGACCCCACCACCTGAAAGCCGACAATCGGGAAGAGGAAAAAGAACGTATGCATCGCGTGCACAGATAACTGGGTGAGGACC
>CAYUXS010000281.1:0-1920 GCA_964448915.1 uncultured Peptococcaceae bacterium | reverse complement strand
ATATCTGTAGTAGATATTGAAAGTTCAGGCAAATATATGCATTAAAGCAACAGTTTGGGGGTTAATGCCTGGTGATTAAAAATATAGAGAATTTTATACGAAGGTCACCGGACAGGAAACGTGAGTTAACTGAAGAAGTACTAATTAAAAAAATTGATTTTAATAAGATTCCCGTTCATGTGGCCATCATCATGGACGGGAATGGAAGATGGGCAATAAATAGAGGTATGCCAAGGGCATTCGGGCATAGGGCCGGGGTGGAGGCCCTCAGGGATGTAGTTCAGATCTCTTCTGAGATCGGGATAAAAGTTTTAACTGTATATGCTTTTTCGACAGAAAACTGGAAGCGGCCTCAAGAAGAAATTAGTATATTGATGGACTTATTAGTGGAATATCTACATAAAGAAATAGATGAACTTAAAAAGGAAAATGTACAGGTTAGGGCAATTGGCAAAATTAATGAGTTGCCGGCAAGTGCCCGTCGCGCTGTAGCGATAGCCCATGAAAAGACTAAAGACTGCAGCGGATTAACTTTAAATATAGCGCTTAATTACGGTGGCAGGGCCGAAATTGTGGATGCGGTTAAAGAGATAGCGTTAAAGGTGTCAAAAGGCGAACTTTCACCGGAAGATATTGACCAGGAAACATTGTCGGAGTACCTTTATACTTCTGGGCAGCCTGATCCAGACTTGCTGATACGCCCATCAGGGGATTACCGGATAAGCAACTTTCTATTATGGCAGCTGGCTTATACAGAGTTCTGGCATACCGATGTTTTATGGCCGGATTTTAAAAAATATCATCTCTTGGAAGCTATTATTGAATTTCAAAGGCGTCAACGGCGTTTTGGAGGTTTGAAATAATAGGTTGGTGAAAATTTATTGTTAATAAAAAGAGTGATAAGCTCCCTACTGGGGATACCTATATTGCTTTTTGCTGTATGGCTAGGCGGCTTAGTGCATTTTATCCTGACAGTTGTCATAATGATTGTGGCTCTATATGAATTAAATAAAATATTTACAGCTATGGATATTGAAGGTTCGCTGCTAATAATGATTGCCGGTGTTATTGTTTTAGCAGCCTGTGCATACATAGGTGGTTTAGAATTATTAGGTTCCGTAGTGCCTGTAATAATTTTGATTCATCTTTTGGCCGGCGTGTTTCTATATCCTGTCGTTAAGCCCCAAAATGTTGCCGGAGGACTTCTGGGAATCTTTTATGTGTTGCTGTTCTTGTTTTTTTTCCTTACCCGTACACTGGAAAACGGATTCAACTGGGTTGTTGTCATGTTGGCCGGAACTTGGGCAGGAGACACTATTGCATTTATAATTGGTAAAAAGTTTGGCAGGAGAAAATTGTTCCCTCAATTAAGCCCGGGGAAAACAATTGAAGGGGCATTGAGCGGGATAGCCGGCTGCATGTTGATGATCGCTCTGGTTAATCAATTTATTGCCATGACTTCTTTTCAATTCTCAATAATACTGGGTTTAACCTTGGGAGTGACAGGAATCGCCGGTGACTTATTTGAATCGAGCTTAAAAAGGGCAGCCGGGATAAAAGATTCAGGAGAAATTATACCCGGTCACGGGGGGATACTCGATCGTTTTGACAGTTTATTCTTTATTGCCCCGGTTACATATTACTTTATTGTTTATTTTATAAACGGGTGAGGTGCAAATGACCAGATTATTTCATCTTTTAGCTTTACTGGCGGTATTAATTGCCACTGTTTATTTTGCAATTGTCTATTTCATGCCTGTGGTTATTGATGTCATTGCAACCTTGGGTATAATCCTGCTGCCATTTATTGTCGCGGTAATAATAGCTATGTTGATAGAACCGTTAATAAATACTTTAATGGTTAAATTAAAAATGAGCCGGGGTTTGGCTGTATTATTTTCCATGCTGTGTGTTTTTAGC
>CAYUXS010000280.1:0-1920 GCA_964448915.1 uncultured Peptococcaceae bacterium | reverse complement strand
GGAAGCTTTTATGGCAGTGTTGTCGATAAAAGATTAGGGCAGTCTTTTGGGGTCAGAAGACAGGATACGGAAGACAGAAGTCAGGATTCAAAATTCAAGATTTGTAATATAACATATAACTACAAGATTTATTATGGCGGCCATTGAGCCGCCGCAACAATATTAAGTCAGGAATATAAAAGATTAACTTTTGCCAGAAGCCAGGAGCTAAAAACCACTGCGAATACCGGCTGCTGACTTCTGACTTCTGACCGGTCAGTAATGCCCTTAAGGATGTGTCGCCATGTCTCTTGGATTATACCTGCATGTCCCTTTTTGTGTGAAGAAATGCAACTACTGCAGTTTTGTTTCACTGCCCAGGGAAGACCACCTGGTTTCAGCCTATTTGAAATCACTTAAAAATGAACTGAAAATGTATTCAGACAACCTGTCCGAAACCGAAAAAGAATTGGACAGCATTTTTATCGGTGGCGGTACTCCAACCAGTTTGTCCGTGAGTGAGCTGGAAGAAATATTAGAGAATATACAGACCTGTTTTTACTTAAGCAAAGATGCGGAGATTACAGTAGAAGCCAATCCGGATACGGTTGAACGGCAAAAGCTTGTTAGCTTAAAAAACTCGGGGGTTAACCGTTTAAGTTTTGGCTTTCAAAGCTGCCAAAATGAAAACCTTGTTCTTTTAGGCAGGACACATACTTTTTCCGAAGCCGTATGTTCATATCAAGAGGCTAGGGAAGTTGGTTTTGACAACATCAATATTGATCTTATATATGGGATACCAGGCCAGCTAATCGCAGAATGGAGCGATTGCCTCCGGGAGATTATTTCCCTGTCTCCTGAACATATATCTGCGTATGGATTGCAACTGGAAGAAGGGACCCCGCTTTATAAAAAGGTGTCAGAAGGGGAGCTTGAACAGTGCCCGGAAGACACAGAAGCCGACATGTATCAGATTTTAATGGATATGCTTAAAACATCCGGCTATATACATTATGAAATATCTAATTTTGCCAAGCCCGGCCGGTCTTGCCGCCACAATTTGCGGTATTGGCATAACCAGGCTTATCTCGGGTTGGGTCCTGCCGCCCATTCATATTTAAGAGGAGAAAGATTTGCCAACCATCTTTCAGTAAATCAATATATTGAAAGTTTAATGAACGGGCAAAGCCCGGTATGCAGCAGGGAAGTAATTAATAGAGATGTTGAGATGTCGGAAACAGTTTTTTTGGGGCTGCGCCTTATCGAAGGGCTGGATACCCGCTTGTTTAACAGGAGGTTTGGGATAAGCATAGAAAAAGTCTATTCCAATGAAATTAAAAAGCTTACCCGGCTCGGCCTTTTGGAGAAAGCAGGTCCTTTCCTGCGCTTGACAAACCGTGGATTAATGCTGGGAAACATGGTTTTTTCAGAGTTTATTAAGATATAATTTTAAATGCCAAGTGGCATTTTTCTGCCTTTAGCGATAAAATAATTTTTAGGGGTTATCCTAATAACGGGTTCTTTGATAAGACACCTTGACAAAAAGAGTGCCCGGTGCTATTTTTTACGTATGACGTTAGCACTCAACAGCAGAGAGTGCTAACAAAGAGGTGGTTTAAAATGAAAATGGATGCTAGAAAACAACAGGTTTTGCTGGCAATTATAACCGATTTCATTACCACAGCAGAACCGGTCGGTTCCAGGACGATAGCTAGAAGATATGAGTTGGGAGTCAGTCCGGCCACAATAAGAAATGAAATGTCCGATTTGGAAGAATTGGGGTACATTGAACAACCTCATACATCGGCAGGCAGGATTCCTTCACAGCGCGGTTACAGGTATTATGTTGACTTTTTAATGAAGAAGAAGAAGCTCTCTGCGATGGAGATAAATAGGGTGCAAAGAAATTATCAAAGAAAAGTCAGCCAAATAGGGGAAGTA
>CAYUXS010000279.1:0-1922 GCA_964448915.1 uncultured Peptococcaceae bacterium | reverse complement strand
TCCGGTTCCAGGTTTATGCTGCCATCCTCAACTGGTGAAAACTGGTACACGCCATTTTTGTTCTCCATCACTATTTCCCTAATCGAGTTTGGAAATTCATTGCTTTCCAACCTGTTAATTATAACAGCTCCCACAGCCACTTGACCGATAAAAGATTCTCCCCTTGATTCCGCATGAATCGCCCTGGCTAGAAGCAATACGTCGTCTCTTGTGTACCCGCGGGAAATTGCCAGGCTAAAATCCGGACTGCGGCCGGGAATTACCAATACCTGGCCTGGATATATTATTGTTTTGGTTAGCTTATTGGCTTTTATCAATTCACGTAAAGATACATTGTTCCGTTCAGCAATTATCGAAAGGTTGTCACCGGCTTTAACCGTATAAAACACCATGTCTTTTCTTTCTTCATTTGCCAGCGCTGCTACAACCCCGTTTAAAATAAATACTGCTAAAAAAACAACCAGAGAAACCTTTGTTAATTTTTTATTCATGTATCCTCCTTCCCACTACAATAAGTTTTGCTTTATAATCAAAATGTATACATCCATATATTACCTTATATGTAATATATTATCAATATATTATTGCCATTTATTTCTATTGCTTACATTTTTAAACATCTTGTCTTGGACATAAAAAATGCACACAATTTTGACCAAAATTGTGTGCAACAGCTGCTGGTTTTCTTGTTCCTAGTCATCAGCCGCCAGCAACAACAATGCATTTACAATAGCTGCCGCTATAGTGCTGCCTCCCCTGCTTCCGGGCAAAGTTATATATTCAATACCCACCTGCCTAAGCATATCCTTGGATTCTGCCGCTCCGACAAAACCTACTGGAGTGCCCACCACCAGTGCAGGATTTATTTTTTTTTCTTTAATCATTTCACATACCATGAATAAAGCAGTTGGCGCATTCCCGATGGCAATAATACCGCCATCCACTTGGCGGGCTCCTTCCTTCATTGCAACCATTGCCCTTGTAATACCGGCCTGCTTTGCTTTCTGGATTACAATTGGATCATTAATAAGGCAGAAAGTATTAATCTTAAACTTCTCAATAAGTCCCGGATTAAGGCCTGCCTTTAGCATATTGACATCTGTCATAATAGGCCTGCCTTCTTTTATGGCAGCCAGACCGGCAGCCACCGCCCCGCCGGAAATAATTACTTGGCCGGCAATACTAAAATCGCCGGTGGCATGCACAATCCTTTTGATTATTGCCCTTTCACCTTCAGGGAGATTAATTAATCCGGGCAATTTATCATCTATAATAGACATGCTCTTGTTTTCTATAAAACCCGGATTTCTAATAATTTCCATTAAACTACCTCCCTTATCCTGTCTATCAGTATATCCGCCAACCTTGTATCCGCACCGATATTACCGGCAAGATCAATTTTTATTCCCGGGTAAAGAGCCCTCTCTTTTTCCAATATTTCAGGTATATCTTCCTTCATATGTATCCCTCTGAAAATAAACAGCGGGACAATAATTATCCTGTTAATACCGCATGAAACAGCTTTAGATATCGCTGAGGACAAATCGGGCTGGTTAAACTGGAGCATTGCACCATCCACATAATCAAACATTCCTGTATTTTTTATCTGGCTCACCAGCTTTTCTACAGTTAATTGCGCATCGTAGGAACGGCTTCCATGGCCCAATAAAATTATCCCTATTTTCACTGTTTTTTCACTCCTGTAATTCTATTAATCAAACTTACCGCTTTATTAACGGTCTCATCAATATCGCCAATTGCTCCATCAGGTTCCGGCGGTCTTTTTATAATCACAACCGGTATGCCCAATTTGGCGGCAGCCGATAGTTTTTCATCAAACCCACCACTTTTGCCGCTTTCTTTAGTCACCAAGACATCTGTTTGATAGTACCGGAATAAAGATATATTTAGATCTTCGCTAA
>CAYUXS010000278.1:0-1946 GCA_964448915.1 uncultured Peptococcaceae bacterium | reverse complement strand
AAGGTTGGTTGAGCTGCTGTATGCTGCGGAGCGGCTGGTTGAACTAGCCTCCGACGAGGAAGCAGCCGGTCCCAATATCAGGGTTATCCCTACTGCAGTCCCCAGTGAAGGGGTAGGTGTTGTAGAAGCACCACGGGGCACATTGATTCATCATTATAAGACAGATGAAAACGGGTTGCTGACTAAGGTCAACCTAATAGTAGGGACGACAAACAATCATGCAGCTATTAACTTAAGTATCAGGCAAGCAGCAGAAAAGTTGATTAAAGGCGGTAAAGTTGACCAGGGATTGTTGAATATGGTGGAAATGGCTTTTAGGGCATATGATCCTTGTTTTTCATGTGCAACCCATTCTCTTCCCGGTAAGGCTCCAATGGAGATAAGAATATACGATCAAAAAGGGAAATTGCAGGAGCGGCTATGGCAGTAAATACTGTGATTATAGGTCTGGGCAACCCAATATTAAGCGATGACGGTGTGGGTATCTTTGCGGCTCGCCGTATTAAGGAAGTTTTACCGCCCGGTTTGCCGGTTGAAGTTAAGGAAGCTTCATTGGCGGGATTTAATTTATTGGATTTGCTTTTGGGTTATGACCGGGCAATAATCATAGATTCTATCCAGACCAAGAACGGTAAAATAGGCGAGATTTACGAATTTACTCCAGATGCTTTGAAAGAAACAGTAAGGCTGGCGTCCATCCATGATCTAAATTTAGCCACTGCCTTGGAATTTGGGAAAATGATGAAAATGCCGGTACCTGAAAAAATCACCATTATTGCGGTTGAGGTGGAGGATAACACCACTTTTAAGGAAGGCTGCAGTGAAAAAGTGGCTGCTGCAATACCCGGTATTGTTGAAAAAATTACAAATTATTTGGCTAAACAATAAAAAACGTCATATATAACCGAAAGGGGATTGATATCTATTATCAATCCCTTTTTTAATGCCGGCAACCAACCGCTTTAATAACTTTCATAACAAAAAGATAATATAAATTTAACTTAACAATAAGATATTTATAATTATTATAACTTGACATAATTCAAACGAATTGCTAATATTAGGTTTAAGAAACAAAATTATAAAATTATAAAGTCGAGGTGATATCAATGGACAGGAAAAAAGAAATCCGAACCGCCAGCAATGCCCGTCCGGAGATACCACGCAAAGATCAAAAAGAACATGCTGCTGCAGGAGCGTTGTTCAGGCTATTATTCAGATAAGATATAACACAAGTTAATCTATTAAGGTAACTATTTTTGATTTTGATTGGTACGGAACCCCTGGTTAAAAGCCGGGGGTTCTTCTCTTTTTGCGGGAAGTTAAATTTGTTAGTTGCATTCCCGGTGTGGTTCCCGGTTTTCACCTTTAAGTATTGGCTGATTGACAGCTATTCATGACAATGGTAAGATAAACAAAATTTAAACTTTTACAGATCAAGTGATTCTTTTTATCCAGAAGAATTTAAAAGGGAAGCCGGTGAAAGTCCGGCGCGGTTCCGCCACTGTAAGGGGGAGTTTTCCTGCAAAGGCCACTGAACACTAGTTTTGGGAAGGCGCAGGCAAGGCAATGATCCCGAGCCAGGAAACCTGCTTGGTCTGGCAGCTTGATGTACCCTCGATGAAAGGGGAGGTTAAGCATGGCAAAATGCCTGGGATGGACCTCTGCCTACTTTTAGCAGGGGTCTTTTGAATTATAGAAGGGTGAGGTTGTTCTTGAACTTGAAAAATAAACGGCTGGTATTGTTATATATAACTGGTATTATTTGTTTTATTCCAAAAAATGCTTATGCGATGCATATAATGGAGGGGTACCTGCCGCCAAAGTGGTGCGGTTTATGGGCATTGCTGGCCTTGCCGTTTCTATTCTTTGGCTACAGGACAATTAAAGAATTAATTAATGAAAAGCCTTCAATAAAAATGTTCTTGGGCTTGGCTGGGGCATTT
>CAYUXS010000277.1:0-1950 GCA_964448915.1 uncultured Peptococcaceae bacterium | reverse complement strand
CATATACCGTCTCGATCTCTTATAAAAAATATTTTGCCCTTTTTTGTTCGCATTTCTATTTTCCCAGTCGACCCTACTACAACCCTCTTATTAGGTATAAACTCGATTTCATCTTCTCCAGCTTTTAATTTAAACATCTTTGAATAATAGGAGCCTAACCTCTTTCCTTCATACGAAGCTGATATCGTTTTTTCTTCAATTAAGTCTGACAGCCAATCTTCAAGTCTTTCATAAAATGCATTTATCTCAACAGGACATTGCTCATATATCTCTCTTACCTGGACTCCCCGTTCTTTCTGCAACACCTTCTTTTCTCTCAAGAGAGCAGCCAGACCATCACTCATTACCCCCCCAACTCCTTTCAGAAAAGCTCTCAAACTTTAAATTAAGTCTTTATTCTTGATTCAGTAAGATGGCCATTTTCACCCCCTGTTAGAATAATTGGAATTTTTTGATAATTAGGCTTGTAAAAATACAGTTATATTAACATGAAATCAGCATAAAAAATAAATAAAGACTTTGGTTAATTAGTAACTAATTATATTTTATTACATAGCCTGGAAAATTTCAAACAGAATAATCTAAATTTTACATCAATATATTCAATAATTAAGTAAAAATTTTTAAACTAAGTATTTTTTATTATAACTATATTTTCCATTTGCACATTGACAACAACGTGAAATATTGGAGGCACACTATATTTATTACTATTTAGGCCAACATCCCTTAAGCAAAAAAGACAGAAAGGGGTTGGGAGCTCCAGAGCTCTCAACCCCTCATAAATCAACAGGACCGTAAATAATACCACTGTATCACCTTGTAAGGTGCTCTATTTCATCCTGAAGCAGCTCGATCCGTTCCATTAGGTCCATAATGATGGCTGCCGCATGTAAATTTACGTCAAGACTGTAGCGCAGTCGCATCAACTTCTGTACACGGGAGGCCTGACAGGCCTGGATTTGATTTTCCCGTATTTCCACGATACCTAGTTCAGCTAATCTTTCCGCTATCTCCGGGTGGATTTGCAAGCTCTTTAAATCAAGCCATTCCCCTTCCGGCCCGATGGAAAGAGAGTGATGATAAACCTGGAGATAATATTTCTTCACAGTTTTCACACCCCTTTCCTCAGCGCTGCCAGCTGCTGGTAAAGCTTTTCTTGCTCCGCTGTCAGCTGCTCGGGAATATCTATTTTTATCGTTACATACTCATCGCCCCGGCCGCCTTTATGCGGTAGACCTTTACCTCTTAGCCGCAAACGCTTGCCGGCGCGGGAACCTGCAGGCACTCTCATCAACACAGGGCCGTCCAGGGTGTCCACCGAAACCTGGTCTCCAAGTACCGCCTGTTCGGGCCATATCGTTACTTCGATCTCCAAGTCACTTCCCCGAACTTTGTAGAGTGGATGCGGCAGGAGGCGCACTTTTAAATAAAGATCTCCCCTGGCTCCCCCATTCAGCCCTTCACCACCCTGGCCTTTCAGACGAATCCGACTGCCATCGGCAACGCCAGCCGGTATTTTAACCGTTAGGGTTTTGTTATGTGAGGTTACACCTGTTCCGCCGCAGCGGGGACAAAAAGAACGCCCGTCGTATCCCTGGCCGCCGCAGGCCTGGCACATTTCCCGTACTGACAACTGTATAGATTTTTGTCCGCCCTGGTAGGCTTCCTCGACGGTGAGTTCAAGCTCGCTTTCCACATCCTGCCCTTGTGCCGGACCACGCCTGGTAGTTCTGCTATTCCGGCTAAAACTGCCCCCGAATATAGCCTCGAAAAAGTCACTGAAACCACTGGCGCCAGCATCTCCCCCGGTATAGAAATGAAAGCCCTCAGTACCCGGTGGTGGCTGAAAATCATCACCGGCCCGCCAATTAGCCCCAAGCCGGTCGTATTTTTCCCGTTTTTCTTTATCACTTAAGACCTCATAGGCCTCGTTAATCTTCTTTATTT
>CAYUXS010000276.1:0-1970 GCA_964448915.1 uncultured Peptococcaceae bacterium | reverse complement strand
AGGAGAGATTATAAAAGAAGTGCTTTCTTCACCTTTTGGTGTAGGTGGTTCCAAGTTTAGATATATGAGAGAGCCTGGCTACGTAGATACTGTAGCTTTCGGTTTATATCGTAAAGATGTATTTGAGCGCTTAGGTTACTTCGATGAGAAATTGGAACGAACACAGGACAACGACATGCATCGCCGGATCAGAGCTGATGGAGGCAAATTTTATTTGAACCCAAGTATCAAGACTGTTTATTACTCCCGCGATTCTGTCGGTAAAATGATAAAGCAAGGTTTCCAGAACGGGAAGTGGACAATGATAAACTTCAAACGGCATCCAGGAAGGATGGCTATCAGGCACTTTGTGCCATTCGCTTTTATTTTGGCGCTGTTAGTTTGCCTGTTGCTAGGGTTTGTATTTTGGCCATTCTGGATGTTCATGCTAGTTGGGTTGGCACTTCATCTAATTGTAGGATACTATTTTGCATTTCGCAGAACAAAACAAATGTCACATAGATTAGTGATGCCTTTTATGTTTTTATTACTACATATTTCATATGGAACCGGTTCGTTGGTTGGGGTGTTTACACTGGCCAAGAAGAATTAAAAGTTGATTGGTTTAAATAGACAATTACCAGATATAGGTTAATGGCTTAAAAGCGATAATGGAGATGGAATAATGAATACAGATAAACTTATTATTTTCTATTGTGACATGATATTAAAACAAGGCGATAATTATTTTTGCAAAGGGGGTCTAGGACGGTTTTTAGACGAAATCGCTCAACGATATGATGAACTAATTGTGTGTGCCCCTGTGTTAGAAGGGGTTGGGGCGTATACTCAACATTATAGGATTGTGGCTAAAAACATTACCTTTCAAGCACTCCCGCCGTATGCTAGTTTTGTTAGTGCTTTGAAACATAAGCAAAGAATGGTTTCACTTCTTAAGCAGTATTCAGCCAATTGGAATTCTCCAATATATATACGCTGGCCAACGCCGCTTGCGTATACTGTTTATAAATTGGGGAAGAAACGCAACTTACCTATATTGCTTCACATTGTAGGAGATTCAAAGGCGATAATTAGTGAATCAGGTAAGTACAAAGGCATCCTGAAATTGTTGGCTATTACTTATATTAACATAGTAGAAAAGCAAGTTAAAAGGATGATCAATGAGATTCCGACATTAGTAAATGGCTCTGGCTTGAGGCGATTATACGCTGGAAATGCCAAGGCAAAGGTGAAAGAAATACGGTCAGCAACTTTAACCGCTGATGAGATAACAAAAGAATATAAAGAATTAAACAAAGATGATGTTAGGCTTCTTTATGTAGGAGTGCTTAAACCAGAAAAAGGCATAAACTATCTAATCGAAGGGTTTAAGCTTTTAATAGATCAGGGTTATAAGGTTCGATTAACGATAGTTGGAGACGGTCCTGAAAAGGCGAAGCTGGAACGTAAGGTAATGGAAATGCAAGTAGAAAATGTAATATCTTTTACAGGATATGTTCCGTTAGGGCCGCAGCTTCTCAAAATTTATAAACATAATGATATTTTCATTTTGCCTTCGATCTCTGAGGGTACACCGCGGGTACTTATCGAAGCTATGGCCAATAGATTATTGGTTATTGCTACAAATGTGGGAGGAGTTCCTTTTACAATCAATAATAACAAAAATGGCATTTTAATTGAACCTAAATCATCAGATCAAATATGTTGTGCAATTAAGGAAATTCTTAAGAATGATGAGAAACGTGAACAAATTATGGAAGAGGCATTTGAGTTTGCAAAGGAAAATACATTAGAAAGCTTTGTTGACACCGTGGTTTCGGCTGTTAAGGGTAATTAAAATAGCTATGAAAAAAAGGACAATTTTAGAAATAGAAACTGAAAAGAGTAAGAGTACAAAATTTATTGGCCTATTAGGAATTTTCATGCCTTTGATTAATTTAAGGGTTAATATAATTAATATTTACGACATG
>CAYUXS010000275.1:0-2006 GCA_964448915.1 uncultured Peptococcaceae bacterium | reverse complement strand
ACAGCCGGGAACGGGCAGCGAAAACCCTGGATCCGGTTCAAACCCGGAGGACGATAAGCCGAAATCCGGGTGAGGTAAGTGCCCAACATAACCTCCGTTGGAGGTTTCAAAAACCAGTTGACAGCAAAAGCGCTTCAGCCCCTTTGCAACAGGCAGGCTGGAGCGCTTTTTTTGTTAAATGGAATAGGCTATCGACAGTATATAAGCTTTAGCAGATGCATTATCTAGTTTTTTTCACGGGCACCGAAAAGCAGCATGGTACCGTAAATTATAGACATAAAGTGATTAATACCCCAAGTAATGTCATCATTTAAATCTCTGCTGCATTATCTGCTTAGAATAAACTCCAGCCTTTTTAACAATTGACGCTACTTTCAAAAAGCAGCGTCAATTTCGTCTGTACTGCTGTAATTGGAATAGTGATATTGAATTATCGTGGGATATTTTGGTTGAGCACAATGAGATCCTTAATATCAACCTTGTTGTCGTTATTGAAATCAACTTTTTTTGCTTCTATATCAGCAGCTGAACCTAACCTTGAGGCCGCCCACAAAAGGTCTGAAATGTCAAGATGGCCATCGGCGTTGACGTCGTAGTCTGGTACCGTAGTAAAAGTAAATTCATATAAGTCATTGGGAGAGCACGCCAGGTCAAGGCTCTCTACCGTGTCATAGGGAATTGTAACCCTGTATTTTGTTCCATATGCCATACCCATTTTTGGTTTGATCGATAGTGTTGTTTGGTCACTCATTAATGTAGTGTCAACCTCTAATGCTGGCCCGTATTGGTTGGTTCCAGTATAAGGTTTAAGAGATAATTTACCTATATTTGCACTGTTTACTTGTATGAAACGATCAAAGTAAATCTTTATTGTTGCATCTACGGGCACATTCACGGCTCCTAACTGCGGATAAGTGCTCGCCACCTGGGGAGCTGTTGAGGAGCCTCACCCTTCAGCTATATTAATGCCGCTATGAGAAGTAACGATTATAAAACTTATAAAAAATGAAAACAAAGTAAAAATACACCGTCTCAGCGTTTTAGAATACATGTACTCGCCTCCATGTTGACAATAGTGTCAAAATTATGCTAAAAATATTAAACATTTCAATATGAAAATCCTTCATTCTTTTCTAACGAGAAGAATATTTTCCTGCAATAGGGCATCACTTAAGGATAAATAGCACTGCACAAGAGCAGTGCTATTTCATCTTTTTGTTGCATTTTTGAGATTCTAAAACTTGTCCATCGCCCGGGAAATCAAGGCACAGGCTTCAGCCCTGGTCGCATTGCCGTCGCCTTTAAAGGTATTATCCGGATAACCCTGAATTAACCCTTCCGCGATACTGGCTGCAACATACCCCCTGGCCCAGGGCGCTAAAGCTGCATCGTCCGCAAACCCTGTTTTAACGCCTGCGCTGGCCTGGGCTGAGTTTTCTTTCCCCATTGCCCGAATCAGGATCGCTGCAATCTCTGCGCGGGTAATCAAATCACCGGGTCTAAACATTCCGTCTTCACCTTTTACAAAGCCTGCTCCTGCAGCCGCCTCCACATAACCGTAAAACCACTGGCCGGAGGCAACGTCCGAGAAGGTAGCCCGGGCAGGTTGCAAAACGCTAAGCCCTTTGGCGCTCATGATCATTTTGGCAAACTCCGCCCTGGTAATACTGCTTTCAGGTTGGAAAGTCCGGTCGGGATAACCGGCGATGATCCCTTTTTGGCATAGTTCTGTTATAAGCGAAATTGCCCAATGATATGCTTTAACATACTTAAATGTGGAATTATTAGGTACTTCCTTAGTGCCTGCCGTAACGAAACTCCAGCTAATCGCTTCATTATCCTCATCGCTGAGTGTTGCCTCCACAGTACCGGCAGGGATGTAGACCGTGTATTTCGTACCTGGCTTAAACTGGTTATGGGCAATCTCCAGGACTCTTGCTTTAACAACAGCTGTAACACCATCTTGCTTGTTTCCGTTATCATCGGTTATATACACCTGGCTCAAG
>CAYUXS010000274.1:0-2006 GCA_964448915.1 uncultured Peptococcaceae bacterium | reverse complement strand
AAGGGGGGTTATTTATGCCGCAGTATTACACGGTGCAGCAGGGTGATACCTTGTCCTCCATTTCAGAAAAGTTTGGTGTTTCTATAAGGGATTTAATGGCTATGAACCAGCTGGCCAACCCCAATGTAATAAACGCAGGCCAGGTGCTGGTAATAGATGCCGGAAGCAGCAATAACAGCGGCAATGCTGGAGACGATCCCGATCCGCAGGCTGTAGAAGCCCAAACAACCAATATAGAATTTGGTTTTCCCGGAGGGGGCAGCTCCAGCACAAGGGTTATTGACGGGCTGCTGTATCGAATTTCTACTGATCGGAACAGGTATAATGCCGGACAGCCGGTTATCATCACATTTACTAAAACCAATATCAGTTCTTCGCCAAGGAGATTAAATTATAATACAGGACAGAGGTTTGATATTGAGGCGGTGAGAAGTGACGGAAGGGTTATTTGGCGTTGGTCGGCAGGCAGGTTTTTTACCCAGCAATCCTCGGAAGTGATTTTAAGGCCCGGGCAAAGCCAGGTATTCCGGGTAAGCTGGGATCAGCGAAATTTACAGGGTAACCTGGTAGCGTCCCAAACCATAACTTTGCGTGGGGTTAACGTTGCCAGGGGATTAAGGGGCCGGTTTGTTTCGACCAACATATTTATCGCCAGGGGGTCTATCCCTACCCCGACACCGACACCAAGGCCGGGAGTATGCCGTCCGGGGGTTAACCTGATAACAAACGGCGGGTTTGAGTTTTGGCCAAATCCAAACAGTGCACCCAGAGGTTGGGAAGGAAGCAATGTATCCAGGGAAGAATTATTTCGCCGTGCCAATCTATATTCGGCCAGGCTGGGAGCCAACCCCCGGGTCAGAGCAAGGTTAAGCCAAACTATCCCTGGACTCCCGGGAAGAATTTACCGCCTTTCTTATTGGGTCAGGGAACTGGGCCAAGTGCCTGCCAGGGGCAATTTTGTTTTTAGGCCGAGAGTGCTGTTTTTTAATGCAGCCGGCCAGTTAATCGGAACTGCCGATCCGGCATACAGTGAAGATATAATCCCAAATAATTTTGTTCAATTATCTTTTACTACCGGGCGCACTCCCGCCGGAACCAGATCAATGGAAGTACGTTTTGATTTTACGCCTCAAAGCGGCAACAACCATGCGATAGCTTTGGATGAAATCATGATGGAATGTTTAGGATAGTGTGGCAAAATAAAAGCTGTTGGCAAATTTCGCCGGCAGCTTTATTTTTTAACATTATTATCTTATTTGTCTTAATGAAGGATTTTTATTATTAAAGTGTGAATATATTAATTATCTTCTGCAGACAGGGGGAATTGTCTTGAAATTAACTTTTTTGGGGGCAGCTCATACGGTAACTGGTTCATGTTTTCTTATTGAAACCAACCTGACCAAGGTTATGGTAGATTGCGGTATGTTTCAAGGCCCAAGGTTAATAAGGGAGCGGAACTATAAACCTTTTCCGGTTAACCCGGGTACGGTAGACTTTTTATTGCTTACTCATGCCCATATAGACCATAGCGGCCTGATTCCAAAATTCATTAAACACGGTTATAAAGGTGAAGTTTGGACTACCGAAGCCACAGTAGATTTATGTGAAGTAATGTTGCCGGACAGCGGGTATATCCAGGAAACTGAGGTAGCAAGATTAAACCGCAAAAACCAGAGAATGGGCAGGCCTTTGCTGGAGCCGATCTATACTGCAGAAGATGCAATTGATGCTTTAAAAAGATTCCGTGGTTTTAAATACGGTGAAATGATAGAGCTTACTCCGGAAATAAAGGTTCGTTTTAACGATGCGGGGCATATTCTCGGTTCTTCCATATTGGAAATATGGGTTACGGAGGGCAGTGAGCAAACAAAACTTGTTTTCAGCGGTGATTTGGGTGCGGTTGGGAAACCCTTTGTGGACGATCCTACCCGCATTACTGAAGCCGATTATGTTATTTTGGAATCTACCTACGGGAAGCGTTTACACCAAAATGATGACAACAGATT
>CAYUXS010000273.1:0-2018 GCA_964448915.1 uncultured Peptococcaceae bacterium | reverse complement strand
GTACCGGTTTTATGCGGTTCAGCAACCAAAAACATGGGTATCGGGTGTTTAATGGACTTTATGTTAGATTATTTGCCTGCCCCGGAAGTCGATCAGAAAAAACAATTATCCGCTTTAGTATTTAAAACATTGTCCGATCCTTACGTGGGCAAAATGAATTTTGTCCGGGTATATTCCGGTAAACTAAAAACAGAAATGCAGGTATTCAACAATACGAAAAAAACTGTTGAAACGCTCGGCAAAATTATTTATCCCCGGGGGAAAAATACCGCCCAGACCCAGGAAGTCTTGGCAGGGGATATGGCCGTGTTGGTTAAACTGCAGAATATTGATACCGGGGATGTCCTGTGTGAAAAGGATGAGCCGGTTGAACTCGAGGGGATCAGCTTTCCCAAGCCTACCTTCTCGCTGGCCATCAATCCAAAGAGTAAAGGCGATGAAGATAAGCTGGGAAGCGCATTAAATAAATTGTTGGAAGAAGACAAGACTATTACAGTCAGCAAGAATATTGAAACGAAACAAACCATTATTACCGGTATGGGTGAAATGCACCTCGATGTTATTATTGAGCGGCTTAAACGCCGTTATAGCGTTGACATCGTGACTGAAGCCCCTAAGGTTCCATACCGGGAGACAATAAGGGCAGAGGTTAAGGTTGAGGGCAAACATAAAAAGCAGACCGGCGGGCACGGCCAGTACGGGCATGTTTGGTTAAGGCTGGAACCCCTGTACGATAAAGATTTTGAGTTTGCTGAGGAAATCTTTGGAGGAGCTGTGCCTAAAAACTATTTCCCGGCAGTAGAAAAAGGTATCCGGGAGGCCATGTCTGAAGGTGTGTTGGCGGGTTACCCGGTAACCGGGGTTAAAGCCGTTTTGGTAGACGGTTCTTACCACCCTGTGGATTCGTCGGAATTGGCTTTTAAAATCGCTGCGTCTTTGGCTTTTAAAAAAGGTGTCATGCAGGCTAAACCTGTTTTGCTTGAACCGATAATGGATGTAGAAGTGGCTGCACCCGAGAAGTTTATGGGAGATATTATCAGCTATTTTAACAATAAAAGGGGAAGAATCCTTGGTATGCAGCCTGACGGGAAAATTTCTGTAGTGAAAGCCCAAGCCCCTTTATCGGAAATGTACGGGTTTTCAATTGACCTAAAATCGATTACCCAGGGCCGGGGCTCATTTACCATGAACTTCATAGGGTATGAGGAAGTGCCGGCCAAACTGGCTGAAGAAGTAATTAAGAAAGCAAAAGTGGCGGAAGCATAAACCCACTAATTTTTGGATAGGGTGATGTTAAATAAGGTTTCCTGTCAATGTTGGGATGGCCCACTAATGAAGGGCAAAAAGTTTCAGCGGCGGATGACTTGCGGTCAGCCGCCGCTTTTATTTTACGGGTATAATATTTGACGAATATACTGGGAGATTGGTGCTTGTAGTTCAATCTCTTTTTTTTTGTTACAGTTACCTAAAATACCATGGATTTTAGAAGCTGGAAGCAAGGAGTTGGCTGCGGCGGCTTTACATCTAAGGGATACACGGTGAGCAAGGGGTGGAGCATATATTGATATTAACAGTGATAAATAAAACTTGCCAAGATGAAAAATACTATGAAGACTCCTATGTTTGAGGTGAATTATGATTTATTTTGATAATGCGGCAACAACTTGGCCAAAACCACCCGAAGTAATGTTGGAAATGAACAGGTATATGGCCGATATTGGTGCAAGCCCGGGCAGAGGCGGCTATAAAAAAGCGATAGCAGCCGGTGAACTGGTTGAAGATACAAGGATAAAACTGGCCGGACTGTTTAATATTGCGGGTGATTCATACCGGCGGATAGTATTTACACTTAACGCAACCGAAGCAATTAATCTTGCCATAAACGGTCTTGGATTTAAAAAAGGCGATCACATTGTTACCAGTACTTTAGAACATAATGCAGTTGCCCGCCCGTTAAACACACTGGAAAATCAAGGGGTTGAGGTTACCAGGGTAAAGTGTGACCAAGAAGGAAAAAT
>CAYUXS010000272.1:0-2034 GCA_964448915.1 uncultured Peptococcaceae bacterium | reverse complement strand
ATATTCTTTGCCGTTCCTGGACTTGCCTTCTTCTATCACCGGTTTATCAGCCCGTTTATCTTCCTTGCATTTTTCTTGACTATTTTTTTCGCTTAGATATTTATTCTTTTCTACCGGTTCCTGTAGGCAATCAAGTACTTTGACTTCATTATTTATGTAGGCTTTGGCTAACCTGGGGTAAACCAATAACTTCGTAATCCTATCAACCTGCTCAGGGTTTAATAACTGTGCTTTCTGTTGTCTGAGGTGGCTGAGCAGTTCTAACGCACCGTCAAAAACAGTCATGCTGCAATCACTGGTTTTAAGCCAAGCGGCATTGGTAAAGACCACTGCTGGGATAATCCATTTCTCCGCCGGTAGGTCAACTTTTACTAGACCGGTGCCATCTAACCAATTTCTTATGAGCCGGACATGCCTCTGGTTTTGCTTGGTTGGGCTTTCACAGGGAACCCACTTGTTGCCTTCTTTTCTCCTCCACTGGTCTTTAAATCCAGTATAAGCGCCCTGCCAGGCTTTTGTTTCGATGATAAACAATCCCGGCGGGCCAATTAAAATATGGTCCGTTTGCGCAAACATTTCCGGTACCGGCTCAACAATGACGTCGTTCATGATTACCCATTCGCCGGACAGACCCAGTCTGAGCTTCATAGAAACATTTGCTTCTCCGGTATTACCTTTAAAATTATTCATGTTTCTTGTTGTATCAAAAGCAACGCCTGCGATCGGCTTTAGGAGCTTTGCCAGTAAGGATGGAGCCATATCATCCAGCCGTTCTTTCATGGCCACTTTTTCTGCTGCAACTTTGTCCTGGATTCGTTTTAAGAATTCATTTCTCAGGATATCGTCCTGCTTTTCTATACGTGCAACCATAATTTCTACATCCTTGTTGGTGGTTAGTGGTCGTGACTGTAGGGATTTTGCCTTTACTAAATTCCACATTTTAAACAACTGTCAATATAGCTGAATCGGCTCTTTCAGAATTATGATATTGTAAAGTAAATTTTGCTGATGTGATGTAGACATTTTGTCATTATATGAATAACTGGAAGTCGTTTTTTTCCTAAACATCGTTTTATAAAATGACTATTGATAGATTTATCTAAATATTTTATAATAACTTTGAGCCAGTAGTTTAATAGTAAAACGCCTGTACTACTTGCAGGAGATTGAGGGTGCAAGTCCCTCCTGGAAAGGTCACTAGTAGTAGTGACCTTTCCAGGAGGGTCTGTTATTTTCCAAGTAGTCATTTGCATTTTTTTAATTTACACAATTAATGGTAAAGCTTTGTAAATTATGCGGAATTATAAATGGGCGTCGAACCCTTAATCCATATTTTTATATATACCTACCACACAAGGTGCTGGATTTTAACCCTGATAAGATACTTGGTGCTTTCGCACCAAGTATCTTAAGCACCTCGCTCCCCCCATGTAAAAGAGAAAGTGGATGGTGGAGGGACAGGGAGTTGCCTAAATAAAATTAATACTTTTTCAGAATATTTGGCTGCGGCATTGCATTATTTTTTCTTCTCATCGTATAACCGTCACATAACTCAAAAAGGTCATTTCTCCATTGTATACTGTTGTAATTAGACAAAGTATCGACTTCTGCACCAAAAAAATACCTCTTTCCATCTCTAACTATACCATATTTTATTGCGTTTGAAGCAGGTTTCCTGTATAAGCCAACTAATTGAGGATTGCCCCCACTTTTTTTGTCTTTTATATTAAATAATGTATCACAGAAGCAATGAAAAATGTTTCTGCTTGTTGCATGATTTAGTCCTTTTTGGTAACTTCTATAGTTATTCTCAAATTCGATTGAGCCGGAACCAATACACAATAACAAGCCTGATTCTTGGGGTAATAAAATTGATTTATGACTCCACCTCTGAAATCTTTTCCACTCAATTAAATTACAGTAAAATTTCTTACCAAAAGTATCACGAGATACATGAATTATCTGAAGCACATCATCAGTAATACTCTTAACATCGCTGGGGTATTTTTCAAATGATAGATTTAACCTTTCCAT
>CAYUXS010000271.1:0-2042 GCA_964448915.1 uncultured Peptococcaceae bacterium | reverse complement strand
ACATAAATTTTGTCAAAATAGTCTTCAATACCGCTTTGTTTTATCCGTTTCCATTGTATTGTGGGATCGCCTTTCGTAGCTAATATAATTTCATACCCGCCGTTTGACTTAAGTTGCCTTAATACTTCCTTTGCTCCTTTTACGGGCTCAGGTTTTTGACTAAATACCCACCATCCTATTTCTTCAATTTCTTTAGTTGTCCTGGGGTTTGGAAGTATACCTTCCAGTTCACAAAAATGGCAATAGGTTTGCACCATAGCCTCTGGAAAGCAATGTTTTAAAAACCCCCCGGATCTATTGACATTCTCAATGTCATTTTGATTTAAGGCTTCAAGTACATCCGGCAGGGGAAACCCCAAATTAACCATATACTCTGCAAATCTATACCTTGCTTTTTCAAAAAAAACAGCAGTATTAACCAGGGTATCGTCAAAATCCCAGATGATACCCCGCCTTACATTATTAACCAAGGTAAAACCCCTACTTTAATTAATTATTCAGTATTACTGCGGTACCGCTGGCGGTAACCATCAACATGCCTTCCCGGATAACTTCATAATCCAGGTCTATGCCAACAATAGCCGTTGCTCCCATTTCTTTGGCTTGGGCGGACATCTCCTGCAGGGCAATAATACGTGCTTGTGATAATTTTTCTTCGTATGCCCCGGAACGCCCTCCGACAATATCTGTAATACTGGCAAAGATATCTCTTACCAGGTTGGCGCCCATTATTGCTTCACCGGTGACAATGCCCAAATACTTGACAATGTTTTTACCCTCAACATTGTTGGTGGTTGTCATAATCATGGTTGTTCCCCTCCCACCTAAAAAACTTGGTTAAACATAAAAATGTAATTATATTTAAATATCCGGACACTATTGTAAAATCTATAATTTTCAGGAGGGTAAGGTATATGCCTCTAAAAATCGGGATCAACGGGTTTGGCAGGATAGGCAGGGCAGTATACAGGGCCTCATTAAATTACCCGGACAAAATACAGGTCGTAGCAGTCAATGACCTTACCGATGCGAAAACACTGGCACACTTGCTTAAATATGATTCTGTTCATGGTACCGGCAGCTTTGATGTGCAATTGGGTTCCAACAATTCTTTTATAGCCGGTAAGAATGAGGTATTTGTAACATCTGAAAGCGATCCGGCCAATATTCCATGGCGCAGATTGGGTGTGGATATAGTAGTGGAATCAACAGGACATTTTACCAGCCGGGAAGGGGCCGCCAAACACCTGGCCGGTGGGGCAAAAAAAGTTTTAATTACAGCACCGGGGAAAAACGTTGATATCACCATAGTAATGGGCGTTAATGAAAATAAATATGAACCTGCAAAGCATAATATTATCTCTTGTGCCTCATGTACAACCAATTGCCTTTCGCCCCTGGCAAAAATTTTACATGCTAAATTTGGGATCCTTCGAGGCATGATGACTACAATACACTCATATACAAATGATCAGCAAATTTTAGACTTGCCCCATAAAGACCTGCGCCGGGCAAGAGCTGCTGCTCTGTCAATTATCCCTACAACTACCGGGGCAGCTAAAGCTGTTTCTCTTGTATTGCCGGAACTAAAAGGGAAATTACATGGAATGGCTATGAGGGTACCCACTCCCAATGTCTCGGCAGTTGATTTTGTGGTTCAACTTGGCCGGGAAACTTCATCGGAGGAAATAAACGCCTTGCTTAAAAATGCTTCCATGAATGAACTAAAAGGTATAATGGCTTTCAGCGAAGCACCTTTGGTATCAAGGGACTTTAACGGAAATCCAAATTCATGTATAGTAGATTCCCTGTCAACAATTGTCCTTGATGGTATTATGGCAAAAATTGTTGCCTGGTATGATAATGAGTGGGGCTATTCCAACAGGGTTGTGGATACTGCTCTCTATCTCAGGGAAAATATAGAACAGTAACCGGGGTTAACCGCACCTGCCATGGAGACGATCCCGTGGCAGGCAAGTTGGCCGTGCAATCAGCAACCTGTGGTAAGTTGCCTGATCAAATTATAAATTTTATTCTTAAAA
>CAYUXS010000270.1:0-2046 GCA_964448915.1 uncultured Peptococcaceae bacterium | reverse complement strand
TATGTCCAACTAAAAAATAAACAAATCTTCCTAATGCAGATTTCCTTAACCATCTCGTTATCACCTGAAATGATTTCCGAAAAAGTCCTCTTCGGTTCCTGGATCCCTTGACGGCACATCTTCTTGTATTTCACCAGCCGGAAGCAGGTCTTCTGATATTCTTGTCACTGAATATTCAGGAATTTGTGCCATTATGGGTTGTGGTACATAAATTCTTTCCGGTAAGTTTTTTTTCAAATTGTGGTCCAAAGGGGTTTTTGAAGCTCCCTTTGCTTTTATGTCTCTATCCTTAAGTTCTGCCATTGTAACCTTATTTTTCCTGACAGAAAATTCCGATTCGTTTTTTCTTCTACCTTTTTGTTTGTCATATGGAGACAGCTCCAGTCTTGTAATCCCGGGAGGCTGCGGTGCACCATTATGGCAAACTTTATAAGCACAAGTGAAAGCCGGCAGCTCCATTAAGTCTGTATAATTTAACCGTCCTTCGTATTCCTCATCTTGTCTGATACTATCCTCAATAATCGGTATTACAACGGGCCCTGTACGTTTATAGATTCTTGCTGATTTTGTAATACGGTCTTCCCCAAACTCCAGAGCAAATCTTTTAGCATCATCTGCACTACCGAGGTTTAAGATAAATTTATTCCTCAGAAGTTCAAGCACAATGTCCCTAAATGCTGGCTTTGCGTCCAGTAATAACTGTGAGGTATTCTGTAATGCTACCGTTGCCGCACACCTAAAGGAACGACCAATCGCAAGCAGGATCTCAAAATCGGGATTCATATATCTCGGTGCTTCGTCAATATAAAGGAAGTTTGGTACTCTGGTGTTTTCATCCCCTGGCCTTCTGAATACTGCGCTTTGATAGTGAAGAATTGCAAACTTTCCAAACACGTCACCTAATTTCCCCAAACGGCCCATAGCAGTATTAAAGACCAAAACACCACCATTTCTTAAATGGTCGTCGAGGTTGACATCGCTCTTGCCGTTTAACACCCGGTTTAAGAGTTCATTACTGGTGATATCTTCAAGCTGCAATCTCAAGCCAAGAATGTGTTTGTGCAGATCGCTTTTTTCGTTCAAAAGCTCCTTATTAAAAAACTGGGTTAAAGCTGTAGGGCCTTTTGTTCTCCTTACCAGTTCGTCAACGGTTGCTCTCATTATCGTCTGATCCTGCAAGATCATTGCAAGATCCTGCATTGTCACGTTATCACCCCGGGCAGACTTCAATAGCATAACAGTGTTTTTAGCCACCGTTTCCTGGGCCTGCCTGAAGAAGGCTTCCTGCCTTCCGAACAAGGCCTGTAGAACTGTCCTTGTAATCTCAGCAACGGTTGTTGGATCGCCTTCCATAGGATTAAACTTGGGTGTGTCTGGATCTTCGGGATTAACAAATATCACCGGGACTCCGAAAGATTTAGCCATTTCGGCTACATCGGCAGCCAAGTCACCCTTTGGTTCAATAACCGTAATGCCTGCTTTTTTGCCTGCAGCAATTATTTCCAGGTCCTGATAAATCATTGGCTTCAATAATCGGCTGGATTTACCGGTACCGGTTGTCCCTACTATTAAGGTATGCAGGTACCTATCCTTCTGTGGGATTTCAGCTGCCCCAAGGATTATGTTGAATTCATTCTCGTCAATCTTTTTGAGATGGCTCTTCAGTTTTAAAATCGCTCCGGACTGCGGTGTCATTTTTTGATGCCCCTTGTTTAAGGCAAAGGTGCTTACAAACAATGCCACATCCGCCGCAGTTACATACGAGGACTTGGCCAATAGGGATTGCTCCCAAGGAGCCACATACCTCACAAAAAAATTACCCACAAGGACTGAACAGGAGATTGCTATAGCAATTACCGGCATTAGTCTGACCTTTGAAGAGGTCGTTGATAATGCAAAAGCTGCCCCTGCCCCAATTATCGCCACCAGGCCGGGTAAATAACTGCCCCCGGGAAATAAAAGCTGTATAGCCATTGCCCCCAGGGACCAGGCCAGGGCTATGAGACTTGCTATTTTTTCGGTCATCATACGTTTGCCTCCTTTGCT
>CAYUXS010000269.1:283-2048 GCA_964448915.1 uncultured Peptococcaceae bacterium | reverse complement strand
ATATGTTAAGTAGCTATGTTGATTATTACGATAATGGCTTATTCTATGAGAAGCCGGAGACAGTGCTCGAGTTTATTAAGAGGGAAGTATCGCAGTATGTTGTAATTAGAAATGATTACCAGATTAAGGATGGAGTAATGCCTTTTGAATTTACTGTTTATGTATATAGAAAATGATGTGGCGAGGGTTAGATTATGAAATGTGCTATCATGCAGCCGACCTATTTGCCATGGGCCGGATATTTTAATCTTATTGCTGAAGTAGACATCTTTGTTTTTTTGGATGACGTGCAGTTTGAAACAAGGTCATGGCAGAGCAGAAACCGCATGTTAGTTAATGGCAAGTCACATTGGATAACGGTGCCGGTAATAAATGCAGGACGGTCACAGATAATAAATACGGTTAAAGTTGATGACACGCAAAAGTGGCGCGAGAAGCATGTTAACATGTTACATCATGCTTACGCCAGACATCAATTTAAAAGTGAATTAGTTGATGTGATGAGTATTATTATCGACAAAGGCCTTGATAAACTTGCTGATTTAAATATAACTATTATTAGGAACATTGCAGCAAAAATGGGGCTGAATCCTTTATTTGTTCGGGCCAGTGATTTGAATTTGGGCGGGAAACGTTCTGAGCATCTTTTAACTATTTGCCGTAATTTAAAATGTGACGAGTACCTGAGTCCGGTCGGATCTGCCGACTACCTGATTGAGGATGGGGTTTTTGATCAGTCGGGGATTACTGTTTCTTTTCAGAATTTTATTCCTGAAGAATACGTTCAGATGGAAGCAAATGATTTTGTAAGCCATTTGTCAATTGTTGATATTGTTGCTAATATGGGATGGTCTGATGCGATTAAGTATATCAGGAATGGGGTAAGTAGGCATGAAAGATATTAATATTGGCGGTATTCAAGTTGGGGTAGGACACCGTCCCTTCATTATTGCCGAGATGTCGGGAAATCACAATCAGTCGCTTAAACATGCGCTGGATATTGTCGATGCTGCCGCTAAAGCAGGAGCACATGCGCTAAAAATACAAACCTATACTCCTAATACCATGACTCTTGACCTTGATGAGGGAGAGTTTCACATCAGTGACCATAACAATCTTTGGGAGGGTGCTTCCTTATATAATCTTTATCAACAGGCTTATACTCCATGGGAATGGCATATACCTATTTTTGATCGCTGCAGAGAGCTTGGCATTATTGGGTTTAGTACTCCATTTGATGCAACGGCTGTAGAGTTTTTGGAAGAACTTGAAGTTCCGTGTTATAAAATTGCATCATTTGAAAACATTGATTTACCGCTTATCCGCAAAGTAGCAGCAACAGGTAAGCCAATGATAATATCTACTGGTATGTCCAATGCAAGTGAACTTGATGAAACAGTAAGAGTAGCACGTGGGGCAGGCTGCAAAGATCTTGTTCTTTTAAAATGTACAAGCAGTTATCCGGCAACTCCTGATAGTTCTAATATTCGTACTATACCGCATATGAGAGAATTATTTGAGTGTCAAGTGGGTTTATCCGATCATACTCTTGGAATAGGTGTTGCTGTTGCCAGTGTAGTTTTAGGAGCAACCATTATTGAAAAGCATCTTACATTAGAAAGGTCTGCAGGCGGCGTTGATGCAGCTTTTTCTTTGGAGCCGCATGAACTTAATAGTCTAGTAGTTGAAACTGAACGTGCGTGGCAGAGTTTAGGTATGGTTAGTTATGGACCTACAGAAAAAGAAAGAAATTCGGTAAAATATC
>CAYUXS010000269.1:0-273 GCA_964448915.1 uncultured Peptococcaceae bacterium | reverse complement strand
AGGTCTTTATATGTCACACGAGATATGCAAGCAGGTGATATTTTTACCACAGAAAACGTCAAAGTAATTAGGCCAGGACTTGGACTTGCTCCTAAATACTATGATATTATTCTTGGGAAAAGAGTAACCGTGGATGTAAAAAGAGGAACCCCTATTAGTTGGGATCTTTTTAAGTGATGTTGAACAGAGTCTAAAGTAATCATCTTAAAAAAAAGATTACTGTTGATGTGAAAAGGGATCTAAGGTGAGATAAGAGATGTGAAAATGGATAGT
>CAYUXS010000268.1:588-2054 GCA_964448915.1 uncultured Peptococcaceae bacterium | reverse complement strand
TTTGTGTAAAGTCCAAATAGATGTAAAATAAGGCGGTAATCTGGGGGCAGTGGCTGAGATAGTCAACTACCCCCTTTCAAATTGCATAATACGTAAAAAATCTAGTTGTCAATCCTATCCAATCCGATCCTCGTAGTAAATCTCGCGTCCTTTTTTCCAAAGATTATTATGAGAAAATCAGACTTCGTAAACAGCGAGCAGCCGCCTGGCAAATTCGCAGATATCGTTCCTGAGCCATTCCGGCTCCAACACTTCCACCATATCACCCCACTGAACAATCCATGTGATCATCTCAGCAATGCCGCTAATTTCAAAAGATATTATGAGAGAGCCATCACAAAGCTTATCTTCTATGAACTGAGAAGGGTGATAGACCAGTTTCTGGACTCTGTGAGCAACCTCTGGGCTAAACTTCAACCTGACTTTTGAAGTTTCACTGTCGTTGATGATGCCCCAGCTCCTGGCCATATAGTCTTTTAAAGAAAAACTTGCGGGGTATTTGAAATGCTCGGAGGTATAGGGGAAGATATCTGTAATTTGGTCCACCCGGAAAACCCGGAGATCATTTCTTTCTAGACAGAAGGCTACTAAGTACCAGTTGTGTCTTTTGCAAATTAAGCCATAAGGTTCAACTACTCGTTGTGTGTCTTTCTTACTATGAGCTGCGTAATACCAGAGCTTAACCCGGTAGAGTCCTTGAAGGGCCTGCACCAGTTTGGCAAAAATTTCACCAACTTTAGCTGGATCTGCAAGTTTTTCTTCCACTATGTAAATGCGGTCCTGTAATTGTTCTGCCGGCAGGGTTTGAGGTGAGTATTTATATTTAAACAGAGTTCCCAGCAGCGCATCTTTAATTTCATTGGTGTGGCCAGCTAGGGCGGAGCCTTGTTGCTGCAATAGGCTTAAGAAAATAATAAGTGCTTTCTCCGGGCTAATCGAGGGCAGGTAGCCGGCATCCAGACGGTAAAGGCCTTCCTTTTGAGGGTTATTTTTATCTGGTCTTATAATAGGGATACCCAGGTCATTTTCTATTTGGTCAAGATAGCGGAGGATGCTCCTTGTAGATACATCGCACGCTTTTGCCATTTCCAATACAGTTAAGCCCCCATACGGACTCTTCTTATTAAGAAGCTCAATTACCTTGGCAATTCTCAGGGCCTTTGTATTATCAGCGCTTGACACAATTCATACCCCTTCTCGTGGAATATTATGTCTTATAAGGTTGATACGACCAGAATAATGCATTTTCCTCCTTTTTAGGGGAATAGAAGAATACATATATAAGCCACTGCAGTGAGAATAAATTTAACATATAGGCCTTAGGAAAAACGGTCAAGTTTTGTGCATTTCATGACTGAATTAACAGATGTCTATTTACAATAAACATAGCGGTCTAAACCTTTTACCCACCCGCTCCAGTGATCTTGAGGGTTTTCGCGGCTTGCGGCAGCGGCAGAAAACATATC
>CAYUXS010000268.1:0-578 GCA_964448915.1 uncultured Peptococcaceae bacterium | reverse complement strand
CTATCATATCAAGGTGATGTAGTAGGGCAGCTTCCAGGAACTTTGGCCTTTTCGGTGACTGCCATTCATACTGGCCGTGGTGGCTGACGATCAGGTGGAGGAGTATAAGTCTCAGTTCCCGGGGAAAATCAGGTAACTGGTTCATATAACTTTCCAGCATCTGTGTGCCTATTACGATATGCCCAAGCAGGCGGCCCTCATCAGTGAAATCTATATCAGTATAAAAGTCATATTCACCCACTTTTCCGATGTCATGCAGGAGAGCGCCGGCAACAAGCAGGTCTCTGTCTATTTGAGGATAAACAGGGGCTATTTGCTCAGCTGCACGGACGATATTCAGACTATGCTCCAAAAGTCCTCCTATGGTGGCGTGATGATTACGTTTGGCAGCAGGGGCAATTACAAATACATTAAAGAAATCTTCATCTGCTAAAATGAATGACAATAATTCTTTTAAATGGGCATTTTTTAGAGAGTTAACCAAAGAATTAAGATAATCTATGGCATCCTCCTGGTCTAGTTTTGAAGAGGGTATAAAACGGCTGGGGTCTGTTGTGCCTGCCTGGCTGTGAAACATG
>CAYUXS010000267.1:0-2074 GCA_964448915.1 uncultured Peptococcaceae bacterium | reverse complement strand
CAAACTCCAAATTAAGCAATATTATTTATAAACTTTATACAAAAATTCTTTTATCAATCTTTGATAATAATTATAATCTAGTTTACAACTGCATTTCATGGTAAACTAAATTCTGCGGAAATAGCCAAAAGGAACCTACAATATCTAATTTCTTATTTAAACATCATGGTGGAAACATTTGTTTGCAGTTAGAAATCAGGTTATATGCTAAGATATAAGGTAAAGGATAATTGGGAGGAAAATGTCATGGACTTTGCTTTATCACCCAAACATGAAATGATGAAGTCAATGTTCAGGGAATTTGCTGAAAATGAAGTTGCTCCATTAGCTGCAGATCGGGATGAAAAGTCCGAATTTTCCTGGGACCTATTTAAAAAAATGGGTCAAGTCGGGCTGTTTGGCATACCTTATCCACAGGAATACGGCGGGGCAGGCGCTGACTATCTCACTTATGCACTGGCTTGTGAGGAAATTAGCAAAGCTTGTACTTCCTCAGCAATGCTTATAAGCGGCCAAAACTCCATAAATAGCGGGCCAATTTATAGACACGGCACTGAAGAGCAAAAAAGGAAATACTTTATGCCTCTTATTACCGGCCAGGCCCTGGGAGCCTTTTGCCTGACCGAAGCTGATGCAGGAACAGACGCTTCCAATCAACAGACAACAGCCGTATTGGATGGTTCTGAGTGGGTCATTGACGGGACCAAAATGTTTATAACCAATGCAGGCTTAGCGGATATATATATTATTATGGCCAATACTGAGACCAACAAAGGCGAAAAAGGAATCAGCGCTTTTATTGTGGAAAAAGGCACACCCGGCCTTTCCTTCGGTAAAAAAGAGAACAAAATGGGAGTAAGGGCTTCCCAAACGGCGGAAGTTATCTTGCAAAACTGCCGGATCCCCAGGGAAAACCTGCTCGGCAGAGAAGGAGAAGGCTTTAAAATTGCCATGCAAAACCTGGACTGCGGCAGGATTGGCATTGGGGCAATCTCTTTAGGTATTGCTGAGGCTGCTCTTGATGAGTCAACTAAATATGCCAAAGAGCGCATCCAGTTCGGGCGGCCTATAGGAGATAACCAGGCCATCCAGTGGATGATTGCCGATATGGCTACAGAAATTGAAGCAGCAAGATATCTGGTTTACCGGGCAGCATGGCTAAGGGATCAGCAAAAACCCCATTCCAAAGAAGCTGCCATGGCCAAGCTTTTTGCTTCGGAATTAGCCATGCGGGCAACCGTCAAAGCCGTTCAGATCCACGGTGGTTATGGCTATATTAAAGAATACAAAGTAGAGCGCCTGATGCGGGATGCCAAGATTTGTGAAATCTTTGAAGGAACATCCGAGGTCCAGCGCATGGTTATCTCCCGCGCTGCCTTGCAATAGGGAAGGTTGAAAATGCAAATAATCGTTTGCGTAAAACAAGTACCTAACACCAATGAAGTAAAATTTGATTCCAAAACCGGAAATCTCATCAGGGATGGAGTTGCCAGTATCATCAACCCTGATGACAGAAATGCCCTTGAAGAAGCATTAAAGCAAAAAGAACTGGCCGGTGGTACCGTAGGGAAGCATTGGCGATGGGAGCGGACGAGGGCATTTTACTATCCGACCGGGCTTTTGCCGGTGCTGATACCTGGGCCACATCATTCACCCTGGCTCAGGCTATAAAAAAGATCGGCCGCTATGACCTGATTTTCTGTGGCAGACAGGCTATTGACGGTGATACTGCTCAGGTAGGTCCTGAACTGGCTGAACATTTGGATCTGCCCCAGGTTACTTATGTTAGGAAAATAATCTCTCTGGATCACGAAAAAGCTGTCGTGGAAAGAGCGCTGGAAGACGGCTATGAGGTTATCGAGGTTGCTCTGCCTGCGGTCTTAACAGCTGTTAAGGAGTTAAACAGCCCGCGCTACGCTACAACCTGTGGCATTATAAATGCTTTCAACGTCAAAACAGTGACGGTCTGGGGAATTGACCAGCTTGCTATAACGAGCGAGCACGTAGGTCTTAACGCTTCCCCTACTAAAGTCAAAAGAACCTTCACTCCAGCGGTAAAAGGTGATGTAAAAGT
>CAYUXS010000266.1:0-2076 GCA_964448915.1 uncultured Peptococcaceae bacterium | reverse complement strand
CATACTATTTTTTTCTGAATGAACGCAGGTAAGTTGAAATACTGATGCCGATCAGGCCTACCAGAGAGATGGCTAACAGTAATTCTTCCATACGCAACCGCTCCTATTAACGTAATATAGCTTTGTTGTATTATATGTAACTCTTTGAGGAGGGTGACACCGGGTTGGTTAAGTAATACGCAAGAAAGAAACAATACATATTACAGTTTTGCTTAAAAAAAGCCTAAATGAAAGACCTGAACATTAACATCTTTCAGGCCCTTTAGCTTTAAAACCATTTTATTTAACTAACCCAAGTTTCTCCAATACATTTGTTCCCAACGCTGCATAACTTTCCGGCTTTTCTCCTGGTACCAGTGTAAAGTTTTTAATTATATCTACAAAAACCTCTGGTTTGTCATAGTAATCCAGGAGGAATAGATCCATTTTTAGTTTACTTTCCCACGGAAACCCCTTGCTATTGTCAATACCACTGATTGCATTCGCTTGAGAAAAATCAAATGACAGTACTAAACCATCACCAGTCTGAGTTTTGCTGTTCCAGCGAATATATATGCCTGCCAGATTTTTGGCTTCAGGGATCAGTTTCTCTTTCCCATTATTATCAAGCGGCAATATTGCCATGCCCGATTTACCGGGGGTTGTATTCAGCAAAGTCTGAAGAGCATCTTCCTTGCACCAGACCGGTGTGGAAATAATGTAATATTTCTCGTCAGCCGATCTAAGCGGCAGCTGTTTGTCCAAATAATTGGCAATAAGATAACCGCTGTTAACACCAGGACACAGATGATCATGATACAATGCGGCTTTAACAAAATCATAAGGCGCACCGGCAGCAGCCACATTGGCTAAAGTAAGCAGAGCAAATTCTCTGCCGTTAAACACTTTGGCCTTTACTTGATCGTTCCAGGCCGCGGGGTTAGCCAGGATAGTTTTAGCACCAATATTGGCGGTCGATATTTTGCTAAACAGCCGGTCATTGGCAATAAGTCCAACTGGTTTTCCATTACCTAGATTAGCAGGCACAGCTTGGCTGTTTACCTCACAATACACGCTGTTGCCGGTATTCTTGTCGAATACCAGGAACCACAACGGATGCTCCCGCGAACTGTGAACTTCCAGCAGGTTGGCTTTGCCAACGGTTGCGCCGGTAGCTTGCGAAAGTCCGTCAATGCAGCCTTCCGTCGATGACCCTTGGACAACAGCATAGCCGGCATTTGTAAGCACAATGACCTCAGCCGGTTTACTCCCCATCAACCGCCAGGCTTCGACCGTGCCCTGTTTGGCAGCATCACGCCAAAAGCCATAATTTGTTGTATTGCCTGCGGCAAAAGTTGCTCCAAGCTGTCCCACAACTCCTAATATTACCAACAAACATAAAGTCACCCGGAAAAACGAATTCATTTTACTACACCTCACTCCAGTTAATAGCAAAACAAGCCCTACCCTCCACCCTCCTTTCCATAGACATCCGGGCACCATTGCGACAAACTCAGCTACCTCTTAGCTGTTAACAGTTCAGATATTTCCCGGGAAATGACACTAACCGACAGCAAAACCGGTACGCCCATACCGCCAAATAAAAAAGGCATGTGCAAACAAAGAACTTCAGTTCCTTATCGGCTTCATACCTTATGTCACAAACAATTATGCATCTTTTAAAAAGCAACCTTAGTTAGAGTTTTCACAACTCCGCTATTATTATTTTACCGCATTCTTGATTCTTTGTAAACATATTCCCTTTTTGGGATTAAATTCACATGTAAAGTATTGACATAGTTTTACAAAAAAGTGTATGATTATCACAGATGCAAGAATCATGAAGATTCTAAAAATAAGGTATGAAACCTAGGAATTTCCTATGGGTTCATACCTTTTTTATTTTTCTGACGAAAAGTATAGCATCTTAAAAATAAAATTAAAGCAGCATCGGCTTCTGCCTTTGCCAAGGCTTCGGCGTCAGCCATGTTTACTTTATTGTGGTGGTGTCATGCATAACAATAGCTTATTCCAAAAAGTATTTCAGCTATTTCTTTCTTTATTCGTTGTTCGAAGTTTTAATTTTTCTCTCCCCCG
>CAYUXS010000265.1:0-2078 GCA_964448915.1 uncultured Peptococcaceae bacterium | reverse complement strand
AATAATCGGCGAAGAAACCAAAGCTCAAATCCTTGAACTGGAAGGAAAGCTGCCTGATTGCATTGTCGCCTGTGTCGGCGGGGGAAGCAACGCTATCGGCATATTCCACGCTTTTTTGGATACCAAGACAGATTTGTTGGGAGTTGAAGCTGCGGGTTTGGGAATTGATACGGGTAAACATGCCGCCACCCTAAATGCAGGATACCCGGGAATCCTTCACGGCTCACTCAGCTATGTCCTTCAGGACAGCGAAGGGCAAATCCAGTTGGCCCACTCGGTTTCAGCAGGCTTGGATTATCCCGGAGTTGGACCGGAGCACAGCTATTTAAAAGATTCCGGCAGGGTTAAATATATATCTGTGACTGATAATGAGGCACTGGAAGCATTTAAAACCCTCTCTATAACCGAGGGAATAATCCCCGCCCTGGAAAGCTCACACGCTATATATGCCGCCATGGAAAGAGCCAAAGTAATGGATAAGGACAGTGTTGTCGTGGTTAATCTTTCAGGCCGTGGAGATAAAGATGTAGAAACTGTCGCAAAGATAATGGGGGTACAAATATGACCGGTGGCAAAGAAAGAATTTCAAATACCTTTCGAAATTTAAAAGATAATGGGGAAAAGGGCCTGATTACTTATGTAACAGCATGCTACCCTGATTTCGACACCAATCTTGAGGTTTTAAAAACACTGGCCGGCAGCGGGGCGGATTTAATTGAAATTGGAATACCTTTTTCAGACCCGATCGCCGATGGCCCGGTAATTCAAAAAGCTTCCCACCTTTCCCTGTCTAATGGGGCCAAATTGGAAGATATATTTAAATTAACCGGTGAGTTAAGGCAATACACCAATATCCCAATCCTGTTAATGACCTACTATAATCCTATCTATAGGACAGGATTGGAAGTGTTTGTTGCGAAAGCTGTTGACTCGGGTGCTGACGGGCTGATAGTTCCCGACCTTCCAGTGGACGAAGACAGCCCTTTGAGACAAAAGGCAAATGACTATGGCATGGCCTTGGTACCATTGGCCGCCCCAACATCTTCCAATGAAAGGCTTCAAAAAATCGCAGCCAAAGCCGATGGCTTTATTTACTGCGTGTCAGTAACCGGGGTAACGGGGACAAGAGCCAAAATAAACACAGACATACCATCATTTACAGGCAATCTTAGAAGACTTACAAACAGCCCTTTAGCATTAGGGTTTGGAATATCGGGGCCGGAATCTGCCGCCCAAATTGCAGCTCATTGTGATGCAGTAATAGTAGGCAGCTTAATCGTCGGTGCCCTGGACAGTGCCATAAGTCATGACAGTATGCTAAATAAAGTAAAAAGCCTCACCGGTTCAATAAAGGACAGTATAAACAATACTATCTAGGTAATATATATTGTTAACCATATCCAGGCGTGTTAGAATTATATTTGTAGGATGGAGAAGTAAAAGCAAGGTGCTCTCAAAATGGCAATACGGTAGTACGGCAGGAGGGATAAGTATGTCTAAAAAGCTTACGTTTTATCAAGCACCCTTTTAGCCAAAGGGTGCTTTTTGTCAATTCAACTTTTATCAATTTCTTTAAAGGGTAATAATATTTTAACCGGGTTAATTATGAATAAGTATGGGAGGCGTTTTAATTGATAGTGGTAATGAACCACAATGCTGATCAAGAAAAAATAGATAATGTGATTAATAAACTAAAAAAATCAGGCTTTCAGGTACATCTTTCACAAGGTGTGGAAAGGACTATTATCGGTGCCATAGGTGATAAGACCAGGCTTGGGACGTTTGAACTTGAAGCTATGCCCGGAGTGGAGAAAGTAGTGCCAATTCTCGCTCCTTTTAAATTAGCCAGCAGGGATTTTAAAAAAGAAGACACCGTTATTAAAATTGGCAATATTGAAATTGGAAGCAATACCATTCATGTTATGGCCGGCCCTTGCGCGGTGGAAAGTAAAGAGCAGTTAATGGAAACGGCATTTAAAGTTAAAGCGGCAGGTGCTACTTTGTTAAGAGGCGGCGCTTTTAAACCCCGGACTTCACCGTATTCTTTTCAAGGCCTTGAAGAAGAAGGGCTGGAAATG
>CAYUXS010000264.1:0-2080 GCA_964448915.1 uncultured Peptococcaceae bacterium | reverse complement strand
AACAATTTAAGATAGTACCGATTCCAACAAATCCCTAAAAGTAGTTTTAGTTAATATTTCAACATTAAATGGTGATCTAGAAATCACCTGTTTCCAAATTCCATCTCTATCTCTAACAAAAAAAATACTGCCTTTTTTTGTCTTCATTTCTATTTTACCGGTTGTCCCCACATCAATTCTTCCATTTGGTATAAACTCAATTTCGTCTTCCCCTGTTTTTAACTTAAATGTTTTAACTTCATAAGCACCTGTTTTTTGTTTATTGACAATCATCGGTTCGTAAAAGGTTGATATCATTTGTTCTTCTTTTAAATCTGACAACCAATCTTCAAGGCGATCAAAAAAGTATTTTATAACAATAGGACACAATTCCTTAATTTCATGAGTTTTTTCTTCTCGTTTTGCCTCTAACTGTTTCTTTCTCCTTAAGAAATTAGCCAAATCATCACTCATTGTCCTTCACTCCCAGCACTTACCTAACACAACTTAAATTGAAAATCCTAAAGTCACGGCTATGAGTATATATATGGTCGATTATCGAGTTAGACAGTATACCATTTACTGGAGCTATAGAAGAAACCTTGAAATGCAAAACAAAGATAATTTTTACTGTCACTACATCACACTCTTTTACCTTTGCTTCCTATCAAACACTTCGTCAATTATCCCGTATTCTTTGGCCTCCTGAGCCGACATAAAAAAATCCCTCTCAGTATCATGTGCTATCTTTTCTATTGACTGGCCGGTATTCTTGGCAAGTATTTCATTCAGGAACTCCCTCATCCGCAGTATTTCCCTGGCATGAATATCAATATCAGTAGCCTGACCCTGGGCCCCCCCAGCCGGCTGGTGAATCAAAATCCTGGCATAAGGAAGAGCGTATCTTTTTCCTTTCGCCCCTGCGGTAAGAAGCAGCGAACCCATGCTGGCCGCCTGACCGATACAGATAGTGGACACATCAGGACGAACGTACTGCATGGTGTCGTAAATAGCCATACCCGCTGTAACAACACCACCGGGAGAGTTTATATAAAAATGGATGTCCTTTTCAGGGTCTTCAGCTTCAAGGAATAAAAGTTGGGCCACGATTAAATTAGCGACATCGTCATCAATAGGCCCGCCAAGGAACACTATACGATCTTTTAAAAGCCTGGAGTAAATATCATAAGAACGTTCACCACGGTTTGTCTGCTCTACTACTATAGGGATAAGGTTCATTCTTTTAAGCCTCCTACTGTAAATTAATTGTCGCTGCCAGATTATTATTAGGTGTTCTCTTCTCCGTTGTTCTGGGGCCTAACAATGAAATTTGAGAACATCAATCGTTTAAAAATAATTATACTAACCATAATGAGCACATGTCAATAATCATTAAAGTAACTTCTACCTTATTAATCATGTTCCCTTTTAAGAGGTATGATAATCTCAATCAGGAGTTGCTCAGTTGATGTTGCCTGCGGGTCAGTACTATATATTTCACGTATGGGGTAGTCCGGATGGTAACCGTTTTTTTTAATCCATGCATATAGAGCCTTATAAGCTCCTTCCAAGCTGCTGTTTGGATCCAGATGCTCTATTACCGATGCTGCGTGAACTGGAGGCAATACCTTATTGACCAGGGAACTGTCTTTCACAGGCCAGGCCACTTCCAGGTCTACTTCCATGGCATTAAACTCTACATCCTTGTAATAGAGCACGATCGGGGCTCCTGAGCAGCTGCCGCCCCTTAAAATAATTTTTTCTAGAACATTGTTCATCAGACGAGCAAGTTCATCGGGAGTTTCTATAACCTTTTCACGAGTGGAGCATACTGGTATTTCGGGTAAATCTTTTACTTGGATATCATAGTTTTTGGTTTCAGTCAATTCCTTTACCTCCATCTTTTTACCCTTTAATTATGTTGCTCACCGCATTTGCAATTGTCCGCTCCGGTAACCAGTTGACCATTGAGAAAGTCATTAGCAACCTTTTCTAATTCACCGGAGGCCCCGGTGATAACCTGCAAGCCTCTGTATAATAACATCTCTACTACCAAAACGGAGTAAGACAAGAGATAGTTTTCTTTTCCCATCTACAAAGC
>CAYUXS010000263.1:0-2108 GCA_964448915.1 uncultured Peptococcaceae bacterium | reverse complement strand
ACTCCGGAAAGCCCTGCACGTATTTTCCTGTACTGAATACAACATCCGCTAACAATAAAGCAGCGGTTTTGGCTCCCTGGCCACCGCGGCCATGCCATCTGATTTGTACAACGTCTTTCACCTTATCACTCCCACGATTTTTCAAATGCACAATTACAGGTAGGGTTGAATCCTTTTTTCGCTATATTAAAACCTCCAAGTTGATGTTCTAATTCACATCTGCCTGGAGGTCATTAACGCAGAATCTGAAACAGTCTTAATCAATAAGGCTTTGTTAAGTTAATTTTAGATAATACTACACTATTCGACAAATTCCTTCAAGTAAAATTTCAGTAATTTTATGCGCCCCATTTGCACGGGAAGTTTAGTTAGCGCCGCCAGTTAACAACGACGTCTTCCGGCGATAGTGAGGCCCCCGAATCCATAAGCCACAACTGCTTGACTCAGTGGAAAGCGACGGCTCCCGGCGCTTTTCCAATGACAGTTTAATACATTCCATGACACTTTCAGACTTTTTTATTTTCGATTAAAGGATTTTTTCCAGTTTTACAGAAATAATTTAATAAATAACATCATATAGCGGTAAAATTCTTTTTTTGTTTTTGGGTAAAAAGGATAGCATATCAAGGAGGCGAGGATGCCGGCGGGCATGTCTATCCTGAGCTGATGCAATAAGTTGATTAAGCTTAACGTAGGGAAAAATGACTAGATTTGGGGGATTTATCAATGTCTTATTCTTTTGCTCCACTTACTGAAGAACATAGAGAACCTGTAATCGATATTTTCAATTACTACATTGAAAACAGTTTTGCCGCTTTTCCTGAACACAAACTAAGTTATAGTTTCTTTGACATGATCCTCAAGTCTACTGCCGGTTATCCTGCCATCGTAGTTAAAGCTGATAATGAGGAAGTCATTGGTTTTGCCTTCCTGCGCCCCTATCACCCAATACCAGTTTTCAAAAGGGTTGCAGAAATAACATATTTCATAAAAAAGGAACATACAGGTAAAGGTATCGGCCGGTCAATGCTGGAATATATTACGGAAGAAGCCCAAAAGGCTGACATTGATTCAATCCTGGCATGCATTTCTTCACTGAATGAAAACAGTATAAACTTTCATCACCGGAACGGTTTCCAGCCTTCCGGAACACTATATCACATAGGTAGAAAATTCAACCAGGACTTCAGCGTGCATATCATGCAAAAAACCATTTAACCAGCAAAAATCAAATATAGCATAAAGGGCAGGTTCCTAAAAACCTGTCCTTATTTATTGTATAGGAAGGATAAGTGACCTGGGGGCTTACGTTAGCGGCGATTTTGAGGCTTAATTCAAAGAGCGAATACGCCCGAAGAAAAGCGAGGGAACTGTTTGAGGCGAAGCCGAGTAAGTCCCTTGCCTGAGGGCGTATGAGCTCATACGATTAAAAGGCCGAACATGAGCCGCTGACGTAAGTCCACAGGTCGCCTGGCAGGCGAATTTGTTCTTTTTGTTAATATATACGTAATTGTCGAATTATGTATATAAATGTTTTAATACACATAGCAGGAATTTTATATTATTTGAAGCAATAACACTTATTGTAAATGTGAAAATTTTGTATATTTTACAGGGTGTTATATGCTTAGCGACCAGCATTGCCAAATTCTGATTGTAGGTGGCGGCACGGCCGGCATAATAATAGCCTCCAATTTAATAAGGAGGCTGCCTGATGCCAATATTATCCTGCTTGATCCCGCCGATAAACACTATTACCAGCCGGCATGGCTCTTTGCCGCGTCCGGTATCATGGACAAGGAAAAATCGGTCAGGAGCGAACAATCACTGATTCCCAGGGGGATAAATTTCCTGCAGGAAGCGGCAGAAATTTGTAACCCTGATGAACAATACCTCATAACAGACCGGGGCAGAAAAATCAGTTATGATTACCTGGCGCTGGCCCCGGGGTTAACCACAAACTGGGCCGGGATAAAAGGTTTGGGGGAATCTATCGGTAAGGATGGCGTGGTTAGTATATATTCGTATGATCAACTCGATCAAAACTGGCGGGATATAAAAAATATCAAAGGTGGCACCGCCGTCTTCACCCTGCCCGCCCCCCCGCT
>CAYUXS010000262.1:0-2123 GCA_964448915.1 uncultured Peptococcaceae bacterium | reverse complement strand
CCCTTGTTTTGTTAATGGGTCTAAATCCCGGCACTGATTTTCAGAAACAGCCCCCTCTATATCTAAGTCTATTACAATTTGGCTGTCTTCAGGAGTACTGCCGACAACGCTTAGTTTTGTTTTGATCTTTCCTGCTTCGAATAATATATTCTTCTCCCCTTCCCCGCACTGTACCTCATAAGCCGTTTCCCTAAGGCTTCCTCTTATCAAACGCAGCGAACGGACCTGCCGTTCACTCATCTTGTCCATATATTGTCCACTAGATATTAAAGCTCCGCCCCCGATAGTGAAAGATTTATTTTCTTTATAGACAATTGGTAAAACTAAATCCCCATGCTCGTGAAGTATTGTCATAGCATTACCTAATTCAATTTGCCGGGGACTGTACCCAATCCCTGAATCATTAAAGAGATCATTCAAAATAAAAGCAGTTTGACTTGGACCTGGCATCTCTGTTGATAATAACTCCTTGGCAGAAGAAGGGGTTACGAATACCTTAATGTTGCGGCGCATTTGTTCCTGACGAGAAAAGCTATCCAGTATTTGATCTAATGACATACCCATTTTGAGAACATCTTCATTTATTACGATAACAAGTAAATGTTCGAAATATGGTTCCCACGGAGAAGTAAGCGCCAAGCGCCTAAACGCTTCAAACAAGGTATTGGCAGAAACCGTAAGCACTATCTGTTTTTCCCCGCCACCGCCCTCTGAACTTGACCCGCCCGAAAAATTAGGCAACTGAAAGGTGACATCAAACTTAGCCTTGTCTGTATGTGTCGCTTTCGCAGCTTTACCCAAATTTTCTGCTGCTTTATCTATACCTATAGCTATAACAAACGCACGTTTTGCCATTGGCCGGTAATCCCAGCAGCCTGCAGTTACAATGCTTATTGTTATTAAAGCTATACCAGTTATGATTCTTATCCGCTTACGCATTTTCGAGACCAACCTTTTCCGTTTCTCAACCAGGCAATTGCGATAATTCCAGGAATCGCAACAACATCAACAAAAGCGGTAAACCAGTGCCAACTATTCATAAGTTCGCCAAATTGAAGGACATCCAATTGAACAAAGCATAATGAAACTCCGATGACTACGCTTCCTAATAAAGTAATCCAGCTTTTCGTTATTGAAAAGATTCCTCTAGTTATTGTTGTTGCCGCGTAGATGCTGATGGCCGTGGATATAAGATTAAATGGTATAAGAATTACCATTAAAACAGCTTCCAGTCTCTCGGTTATTACGAATGCCGGCATGTCTACCGTCTTATAGACGGTAGCTCCGGGATACACAATTTGATATATCTCTCCTGCTCCAAAACTCATAAGACAAGTCAAAACCATTAATGTAATTCTGAATGTATTAATAAGACAACTAATTGTTGAGACCTTGATAATATCTTTTTTTATATCGATGGATACAAACAATAAACCTGCAATTAATTCAGGACCAGTATAGGCCAGGGATTGCACAACACCTTGAATTACCGGTGCCGGACCGTTAACTAATATTGGCTTAATTTCCGCTATGTCGGCTCTTTGGAAACAAAGAATTGTAATAAGTATAAACAGTAAAACAAATGGCACCGTAACAAGCTGCGCTAAATTAGCTAAAGGATGCAAGCCTCTATAAGATAAATACGCTCCTCCAAGTATCATAACAAGACCTAGTGCGTATATCGGCGTATGCGATAACATAAAAAACTTGATAATATCTGAAAAACCCTTGGTCTGTATGGCTATAAGACTTAGCACTGCAAAGAGCAATAGTAGATTAAAACCTGTTCCTAGTACTTTTCCTAAAACGAGTTTACTGTATTCAAGAATTGATTTATTGGGATACAGCGAAGACATAAAGACGACCCCTGCTGTAATTATTGCTATCCAAAAGCCACCAATAACAGTTGATATCCAGGCATCATTTGACGCAACAGTTGCTATTTCCCTGGGCATAGTCAGATATCTGCCACCGGCTTGAACTGATAGCAATAAGCAGAAATATTGGTACCTGGATATTCTCTCCATCTGACTATCCCCTCCTTTTCTACTGATTTCCACGTGTATTGTCTGATGTATCCAGATACTCCGGGCGGATTGAACTGTTGGCATCAGGGCGTCTAA
>CAYUXS010000261.1:0-2131 GCA_964448915.1 uncultured Peptococcaceae bacterium | reverse complement strand
TATCCAAGCGGGTGGTTAGAAGCGCTGAGCTGTATGCTCCTAAACCATAAAATGCCGCATGGCCAAGTGATACTTGTCCGGCATAACCCATTAAGAGGCAGAGGCCTACCACCACAATGGTAAAAATGCCGATTAGCACAAAATTCCCCAGGTAGTATGGGTTAGGAATAAAATAAGGTACAGCTAAAACTACCAGGATAAATATAACAATAGGCAGGTTGCTTATTAAATGTTTTATAATAATATTTGCCTTCACGATAATTAACCAGTAAAATTATTTGTTTAATATTTAGACTCTTTCACTTTCAGGTTTGCCGAGCAACCCTCCGGGCCTTTTTAATAACACTAATAAAAGAATTAAAAAAGAAATGGCATCTTTATAGCCCGAGGATATAAGCCCGGCTCCCATGGCTTCCAAGATACCCAACAGGAACCCTCCAATGATTGCCCCGGTTGTATTGGTTAAACCTCCAAGGACTGCAGCTACAAATCCTTTTAAGCCCAACATCAAGCCCATGTCATAGGTTGCAGTGGTTATTGGAGAAATAATTATGCCTGCCAGGGCGCCAATTGAAGCACATACACTAAAGCAAAATAAAGACATTCGTTGCGGGCTTATACCCATCAAGCTTGCGGCCAAAGGGTTAATGGCACAAGCTTTTAAAGCCTTACCCATTACAGTGCGTTCAAAAAAGATAAATAAAGCAATTACCACCAAAATGCTCAAGGACAGTATCCAAAGGCTTTGCCGGCTCATAATGGCACCAAATATGCTGATTGGGCCGCCGGCAGAAAAGGGTTGCAGTGGGTAGGATTGCGTCCCCCAAAAAAGTAAAGCCAATCCCCGGATAGCCACTGAAAAACCAATAGTGATTATAATAACGGTAACTACGGGGGAGTTACGGGCGGGATGAATTACCGCCCGTTCGAATGCCGCCCCGAATAATCCAATTATTAATACAGCCGTAATTATGGACAGCCATAAAGGCAGCCCTGCTTTAACTAAACTGATGGTGGTAAGGGCACCGAGCATGACAAATTCGCCTTGGGTAAAGTTGATATGACCGGTTACGGTGTAAATGGTAACAAAGCCCAGGGCTATTAAAGCATAAATACCACCAAGGGTTATACCGGTTAACAAGTATTGTAAAACTTCATTGCCCAAATGCATTGGAAAAACCTCATTCCCATTTATTCAAGGATACGCCACTTTCCGCCTTCAATTTTAACCATTATTAATGAGTTTTTGTCCAGCCCGTTGTGATCCTGGGGCGACATATTGAAAACACCTGAAATACCCGCAAAGTTTTGGATTTTTTCAAGTTCATCCCTAATCTTTGCCCGGTCAGGCCCGGCTTTTTCTATTGCAGCTACAATCAGTGAAATAGCATCATAAGCGTGGCCGCCAAAAGTGCTCCGCGGTTGTTTAAATTGAGATTCATAGAGACTTGCATAATTCACCAGTACACTTTTTTGCGGATCGTTGTCAGGCAGGCTTTCAGCTACCAACAAGCGTCCTACAGGGAAAATTACACCGTTTGCAGAATCCTGCGCCAAATCGATAAAGGTCTGGTTACCAATACCGTGACTGTGTATTAAAGGAATATCAATTTTTAGCTGGCGATAGTTTTTCGTCAAAATAGAAGCAGACGGTGGTATTGCCCAAACTACAACCGCATCCGGATTTAGTGATTTAATCTTTGTCAACTGGGGTGTCATATCGTTATCAGTAGCCCCGAATTTTTCCATGGCTACTATGCTAAGACCCCTTTTGGGTGCCTCCGACTCAAAGACACTCCTGCCACCGTCACCATAAGCATTGTTCATGCTTAAAAAAGCAATCTTTTTGGCATTAATACTGATTAAATAATCAATTATCTTTTCAACCACCACGGAATCGCTTTGGGCGCTTTTAAAAACCCATTTGCGTTCGCTCACAGGGTTAACGATACTGCTGCCGGCAGCAGCCGATACCATTGGTACCTGGTACTTTTGAACGGTATCAATTATGGCCATTGAAGTACCGGTGGTGCTGGGGCCTGCTATGGCCAATACTTTATCGACTTCGATTAATTTCTTTGCAGCTTGGACAGCTTTCGTTTCATTGCTTTCATTATCTTCAATAATTATT
>CAYUXS010000260.1:0-2190 GCA_964448915.1 uncultured Peptococcaceae bacterium | reverse complement strand
TTTGTATTATCACATTCCCGATATAAATACGGAGTATGGTTTCCATCATCGCCCGAGGCCCAGGACATGGTAAATGCCATCCGTTCCTGTTTTGAATGGATGGGAGGCAAGCCCAAAGAACTGGTATTTGACCAAGACCGTTTAATTGCGGTTAATGAGAACTACGGAGATATCATCTACACTAAAGAATTTGAAGCCTTTCGCCAAAGTGAGAAATTGGATATTTACCTCTGTAGAAAAGGAGATCCCCCCAGTAAAGGCCGGATAGAGGCAGTAGTAAAATTCTTTAAATATAACTTTGCCAGATACCGGCAGTATAGCGAACACTGGGTGTGGAATGAAGAATTTGAACAATGGCTTCACCGCACCGGAAACGCCAAGAAGCACTCCATTACAAAGAAAATACCGGCAGAGGTATTTGCCATCGAACAAGGCTACCTCACTCCGGTATCATACCAAATAAATAAATCTGTTGATAATATAGTAATCCGAAAAGTTAGAAAAGACAACACCGTCATGTATGAGGGAAACAGATATACAGTACCTACCGGAAGTTTTGGAGTACATGATGAAGTCCAGATTGAAATGGATGGTGATGAATTGCTCATATATGCGGGTCTTTGCGACATCCTGCTGGCCAGGCACAAAATATGCTTTGAAAAAGGGAAACTGATACAAAACAACGATCATCTCAGGAATAAAGAGATAAAGATAGCCGAGATGAAAGAATCCCTTAAGGCAAAGTTTGCAAACCCTGAAGCAGCCGGACTATTTCTAAATGAGATACATACGAGGAAGAGACGATACGCCCGGGATCAATTCCTTTTAATAGAAAAAACCATAAGTGAATACGACTCTGAGATTGTAACCTCAGCATTAGATTACTGCTTAATTAACGAGCTGTACAGTGCGGTAGATTTCAAGGATGCACTTAACCATTTTAGCCAGAGCCTAAAGAAATTACCCCTTTCAACCGATCCTGTAACGATAAAAAACACAACCCCCATGGCGGCTATACCCGATATTGAAGTAGCCAAGAGAGATTTGCAGGAAATGATTCGAAGTTTGAAAGGAGGCAATGAGCCATGGCTGAATTAACAATGGTTGCATCAATGTTAAGACATCTGAGCCTTTCTGAAGCAGCTGCTGGCCTTGAGTCTGTTGTTGCAGAAGCAGCCTTGGCGGAGAATACACCATTGGAAGTGCTAAACCAGCTATTGCAGATGGAGATAGACGGCAGGAACGCCAAAGGAAAAGCGAGAAGGCTTAAAGCTGCTTGTTTCCCTTATGTAGAGGACCTGGAAAACTTTGATTTTCAGCGTAAGGGTTTTAAAGGAATCAATAAAGCGCATGTCCGTCAGTTAGCAGATTTAGCCTGGCTGGAGAAAGCATATAACATCATGCTTCTAGGGCCCACAGGCTTAGGGAAAACCAGGTTGTCCATCGGATTGGGAGTTAAAGCGGTGGAAGCCGGATACAATGTATCCTTTGTTACTTTGGATGAACTGATGCGGTTGCTTAAAACAACGGAGATTAGTAGCCGAGCTGCTAGAAGAGTAAGAACCATTAAAAACAGTGATCTGGTTATTCTTGATGAGGTGGGCTTTTTGCCCATCTCTAAACTAGACGCTAATAAGTTATATGAATTTGTTAATGCAATGTATTTAAAAACCTCAATCATATTAACAAGCAACAAAGATTTCGAGGAATGGAGCGAATTCCTGGGAGATAGCATTATCACAGCAGCAATTCTTGACCGCCTGGCTCATCAGTGTGAGATATTCTCACTGGATGGTCCAAGTTATCGACTAGAACATCGAAAAACCATTTTTGGTAACTAATCCCTGGAAGCGATTTTAACTACTTTGGCTGAAAAGTGGTACAAAAAATATTAGCGTTTTTGGTACATTTTATATTGACATTCACAAGAGGTGATTTTTGCTGCTCTTTTATGTCACTTTTTTTATATGTTACCCTTTCTCAAAGCCCTAATCTTAAGCCTACAATGGCAAAGACAACATATGCAGTTTTACCGGCGCCGTTTTAAAGCTAATCTTAAACGAATTCAACTGGTCCTACGCCAATTAATACCTGGCATTGTACTCCCCGAGCAGGGTGACATAAAAACAGGAGCACAAAAGGTGCTAAGCATTGCGATTACTGGATTTGCTACAATCCAGGCCTTCTCCA
>CAYUXS010000259.1:344-2266 GCA_964448915.1 uncultured Peptococcaceae bacterium | reverse complement strand
TTAGATTTACACAAACCAAGGCCCGGGAGGTAATTTCAAGAACTTGCAAGACTAAATTTAAATTTCTTTCCAAGCAGGTGGCATCAACAACAACCACTGCTGCGTCAGGTTTATTAAAACACAGGTAATCCCTTGCCACCTGTTCTTCAACCGAGTTTGCCAATAAAGAATATGTCCCGGGCAAATCTATAAGTTTAAAGGATATGCCGTTATGCTTAAACCTGCCTTCAGCCTTTAAAACTGTTTTCCCCGGCCAGTTGCCGGTATGCTGGTTTAAACCGGTTAACGCGTTAAATATTGTACTTTTACCCGTATTGGGATTGCCTGTTAAGGCAATTTCATAGCTGCTGTTTTTGCTGCCCATAACTAATCCTCCATGTAGTTAACTTTTATTTTCAAACCTTCCTCTTTTCTAAAAGCTATTACCGCCCCCCTAATCAAATAAGCCTTGGGATCACCGATTGGGCTTATGTGTAAGGCTTTAACTCTGGTGCCGGGAATTAAACCCAAATCCATCAGCCTTCTTCTTGTTGCCCCCTCAGCTTGAATAGATGAAACAACAGCTGTTTTGCCAATTGGTAAGCAATCAAGAGTAATTATTTTGCTATATTTATTCGTCTCAGAAATAACTTTCATCTTTATCCTCCCTGGAACGCACAGGCTAAAAAGGCATTTTGCCAATAAGTATGTTTGTTTTCCTGGCCTTTAACTTGTTATTGCGCAAATAACAGTTTGACTAGGCTAACTTTTAACCGGCTATCACATAGTATGAAAAAACGGACCCGATAGCCACTCAATAATAAAAAAACGGCCATCAGGCCGTTAATTGTGAGAAGGTTAATATTTATTTATTTTTTTCCTTTCTTTTCATTGCCGGTTGAGGTATTCCCTGCTTTAATTTATCCAGCGGTTTTAAGGCTGATGGCCTTATGTTGCTTACGGCTACAGGCACCCTAAACAGTACGTTTTTCATGCCGGACCAGTTAAACGGGATAAGAGGCCAGAGGTAAGGTACTCCGAAAGATTTTGTCATTCCCAAATAAATTAAGGTTGCAAAAATTCCTATAATCAAACCGGGAAGTTTTAAGACTGCGACCATCAGTAATAAAAAAATCCTGACAATACGGTTGGAAAGCCCAAGTTCATAGCTTGGTGTTAAGAATGTCCCCACCATAGCCGCAGCTGTATACATGACGACTTCGGAAGAAAAAAGACCTACTTCCACGGATATTTGGCCCAGTAAGATAGCCGCAATGATGCTGATACCGGTTCCTAGCTGAAGGTGTATGTATGGTTGCCAACCTGACCATGTCTACGGATAATTCAGCCAGTAAAAACTGGCCGATGAGGGGAATCCTGGCCGGTTTCTCAGGCCCTATGAATTTAAGTGCCGGGGGTAAAATTTCCGGTTGAATCGCAGCAAGAAACCATAAAGGCAATAAAAAGAGAGAGATAGCTACGCCAAAAAACCTGATTAGTTTAATATAAAACCCCGTGGCCGGACTTTGCCGGTATTCTTCGGCGTGCTGCAGGTGGTGCCAAAAAGTGCAAGGCGTTATCATGACTGAAGGAGAAGTATCCACCAACACCAATACATGCCCTTCAAGTAAATGCACTGCAGCTACATCCGGGCGCTCAGTATATCTTACTTTAGGATATAAGTTCCAATAGCTGCCGGGAGAAATTAGTTCTTCAACCGCCTTCTCAGCCATAGGCAACCCATCAATATTAATTCTTTTAATATTTCTTTTAACATTCTCTACAAGCTGGGGATTAGCCACATCTTTTATATAGCATACGACAATGTCCGTTAATGAACGGTCTCCTGCTTGCAGTATTTCCATGCGCAACCTGGGATCCCGGATCCTCCTGCGTATTAACGCCGTATTGAAAACAAGTGTTTCAACAAAGCCATCCCTTGA
>CAYUXS010000259.1:0-334 GCA_964448915.1 uncultured Peptococcaceae bacterium | reverse complement strand
AAGATCGGGTTCTTCCGGTTGCCTGGCCGGATATGTCCTGGCATCAATAATTATGGCGGTATTAACACCATCAATCAAAAGTGCCTGGGGCCCCATTAAGACTTGATTGACAACATCCTCCAGGTATCCGGTCTTTTCAATTTCGGTATATGGCAGGTGTTGTCCAATAAATTTTTCTATACTGTGTTGGGTGAGTTCACTGCGCCTGGCTTTTAATAACTCCTTGATGACCAATACAATTACTTCATCGTTGATGAAGCCGTCAACAAAAAGCAGGGCAATATCAACACTGCCTATGGACATTTTCCGGATGATAATATCGAAATTTTCTTTT
>CAYUXS010000258.1:556-2291 GCA_964448915.1 uncultured Peptococcaceae bacterium | reverse complement strand
ACCAGAGGCCTTTGCATTGCACACTCCATACCATGTTGTTAGCAACGCCTTCATCTTAAAACATATGATTCGCCTGGTTAAGTTTTAAAAAAAATCCACTGTTGACCGTGGCTATCCCAGTGCCAGGCAGTTTTATTTAAGATTGCGGGTATTATATGTAAATAAGAACAAAAAGGAGAAATATGTATGAATGATTTGACGCTTTTGGCTCAGAATCACCCCTGGTTACTGTATTTCATAATTGCCTGGAGTTTATTATGGAAGGCAGTGGCCTTATGGTACGCTGCCCGCAGCAACCAACTGGTCTGGTATATTGTCCTCATAGTCGTTAATACCGCCGGGCTCCTGGAAATTATCTACCTTTTATTCTTCCGGAAAAAGAAACAAAAATATTATCTGCTTTAATAACGTAATAGTAAAGGGCTGCCCTTTTCATTGTACGGTGATTAAATCTTTCAGTTGTTCAAATCGTTTATCCCCAATCCCGGACACCCGCTTTATATCCTCAATGGCTTTAAAAGGGCCGTTAATCTCCCTATATTGTATGATTCGCTGGGCATATGCCGGCCCAATCCCCGGCAGGGTATCTAATTGTGCCTGGTCGGCGGTGTTAATATTCACCTTTCCACCAGTCTGTTGGGCATTACTACCAGCCCCTGCTGAAGAGCTCATGACAGGGGCGGCAACAACCACCGCTGCTGGTGGACTGGTACCTACCGCTCCAGGTTGGGCGGCTGCAGCCTTAACCGGGACATATATAGTCTGCCCGTCTATTACCTGCGTCGCCAGTTTTAAAACGTCCAGGTCGGCCTCCCCGGTGGGGCCGGCTTTATTTACTGCATCAATGACCCGCGAACCCGCAGGCAGTTCATAAACACCGGGCTTTGCCACAGCACCGGTGACGTGAATTAACAAATTCTTGATTTCAGTCTCACCTGCAGCCTCTCCCTGCTCAAAGGCAGCTTTGTTTTCCTGGGCAGCACGTTCTTTCATCTGGGCAAACCGGTACCCTCCCCCAAAGATAATAATTCCCACCAGCACCAGAATTACCAGCTGCTGTTTACGGTCCAGTTGAATCATGTACGCCACCTGCCTGTTTTAAAAAACAATATAGAGCCTTTTAAGGTTAATTCTACCAGAGCAGACTTTTTCCTCCTTTATTTTTTGCTGACAAACAGACGCCCATCGGTTCCAAGCGTGGCCAGCAGCACTTTTTGTGGAGTGAGCTCATGCTTTTTTAAGGCCTCCAACAGCCACTCCTCATCCAGACCGATATCTTTTAAATTTTTACGCATGACATTACCATCCATCACCAATACAGTAGGCAGTCCTTCGTAAGGCGTCGGAATCCCAAGATCAGCCGGGATTACCGGACGGTACTGTGACTTTGGTATGATGCTGAGTTTGCCTGAAATTTCAAGGACCGCAATTTCCACCTCAGATGGGTCGACAATCCCTTTATCGCGCATTTGCGCCATCAGGTCATCAAGGTTATAGCGGGCCTTGCGCATCTCTCCGCGTAAAATCTCACCATTTTTAATGATCATCTGAGGAGTGCCGCAAATAATACAACGCAGGGTATGGCTGAAAAGGGTTGCATATGAAACCCCAACTTCCAGTGCTGCCAGTATTGCCAGTGGAAGAATGCTGTGCCATAGCGGCACATCTTGGGCTTCCAGGGGTATGACCGCCAGATCCGCAATGATGATGGCTACAACAAAGTCAAATGGAGAAA
>CAYUXS010000258.1:0-546 GCA_964448915.1 uncultured Peptococcaceae bacterium | reverse complement strand
AAGCTGGCCGATTTCCCTCTTTCCCATCAACCTGACCACCAGCAGTACCACAAAATATACGAAAACCGTGCGGTATACGTACTCCCATATCAGCATTTAGACACCGATCCTTCAAAAAATTTATATTAACACAAATTTATGAATTGCTTCAGTTAATAAATTTATTACTTTACAATGTGTAAAAATCGAGTAAAATATTTATAAGGATGATAATTTGTATTAAAATGAGATTTATCTCAAGATAAGATAACAGTTATTTTCTTACTCAAAACAATCTTGATCTCATATTGATATATATTCGTCTTTGTATTCCATTTACAATTTGTTGAAATTTTATTGAACTTGACAACCGGAGGTAAGGACTGTGTCAGAAACAATGCCCCACCGTAATCCCAAAAGTATTCAAATTAACAAAACCTGGTGCAAGGGCTGCGGGATTTGCACCGGACTCTGCGCAAAGGTTCTGGCCTTGGACGGGGGCGGCAAAGCTTTCGCGGCGAACCCTTCCCTCTGTACCGGCTGCCGCTTATGTGAGACCCACTGCCC
>CAYUXS010000257.1:0-2313 GCA_964448915.1 uncultured Peptococcaceae bacterium | reverse complement strand
AAGCAACCAGCAAATCAAGACTGTCCTGATAATAAAAATTAAAAGCATCATCAAAAACAATTCCTATGTTAACCGTTATATCCTTGTTGTTTTGTGGGAAAATGCGTCTCTCCACAGCTTTAAAATCAGGAGCGTTTTCGGCCAGTTTTATAATGCTTTTGACATCTATACTGCGGCTGGTATTCATAGACAACATGTCCAGAAAAGCGCTTAAATTTTCTTTTTCAACAGCGGGGAGCAGTCCCAAGTGCCTTTCGGGAAGCTCCATCCGGCTGTTATGCAATACCCCTCCCAAGACAGGCACTCCGGTGGCAGGTTCAATAGCTTCTTTTAATATTTTATAATGCCTTTCAGAACCAATTCTATTGAGGATTACTCCTCCCAAACAGATACCGGGCTCAAGCATTTTATACCCTAATACCAATGCTGCAGCACTGCGTGACATTGAGCGCACATCCAGGATAAGGACTACTGGTGCTTTTAACAGGCGGGCGATATGGGCGGTAGAACCTTCCCCGCCGGAACCTTGCCCGTCAAATAATCCCATAACCCCTTCGATCACAGAAATATCAGCCTTTACAGCAGATCTCTGGAACAACTCTCTGACCCCTTCTTCTTCCACCATCCACACATCCAAATTCCTGCTGTGATAACCGGTGGCAGCATAATGATACCCGGGGTCTATATAATCAGGCCCAACCTTAAAAGGCTGTACTTTTAAGCCGGTATTGGTTAACGACCTCATTAACGCCGTTGCCAGCATTGTTTTGCCAACACCACTATGAGTCCCTGCAATTATTACCCTGGGAATACGCATCGATATGTCTCCTTGTTTTAAGGTAATGACAACTGGCAGCCGACAGCTGACAACTGACAGCCAATAGCTGACAGCTGATAGCTGACAGCTGACAGCTATTTATTTTTGCCAGCTCAATTTAAATACACGCTGTATGCAATAACTCCAATTGCCAAAGCCAGTGCCGAACTCACATACATCATAGATATTGCCTGTTTTATATGGCCGGGAGCTAAAGGATTGATATCCTCACCTATATATTGCCGGAATGATTCTTTCCCTTGATAGAAATTCATGCCACCCAACCGCACTCCCAGGGAACCGGCTACAACAGCCTCAGGTATGCCGCTATTGGGGCTTGGGTGTTTTCCGGAATCCCTGACCAGGGTTTTAAAAGCACGAAAGGTATTTTTACCCATTATAAGCGAAGCCGCCAGCAGCAAAAAGCCTCCAATCCTGGCGGGAATATAATTGATCACATCGTCAAGCCGGGCAGAAAAACGCCCAAAATAAAGATACCGCTCATTTTTATAACCAACCATTGAATCCAAGGTATTAACTGCCTTATATGCCATTGCCAACGGTGCGCCACCTATAAATGCATAAAAAAGTGGTGCTATAATCCCATCAACAGTATTTTCAGCCACTGTCTCAACTGTTGCCCTCGTTACACCATGCCTATCCAGGTTAAAAGTATCCCGCCCTACAATATGGCCAACCATTTTCCTTGCAGTTTCAAGATCATTATTGCTTAACGGGATAAATACTTTTTTTGCCGCCTCCGCCAAACCTTTTGCAGCAATAGTGGTTGACAACAGCCAGGTTTCAACAGCCAGTGCAAGAACCGGGTGAATATCCCTGAGCAGCCAAAGAAATGCCGCCGTAAGCGCATACACGCTGCCTACAACAATCAATGCCAAGGCGGCTCCCCCCGCTATCCCTAAAATTTTCCCCGGAGAAAACAATAACCTTTCCAACCTGTCAATAAATTTTCCTATTATCGTTACCGGATGAGGGATCATTGGAGGATCGCCTACAATTAGATCCAATAAACAAGCTATAGATACCATTACCGGAACTATCATTAACGACATCCTTTGCCTTTTGACAGTCCTAACAAACTATATATTTTCTCCATATCCAAACTGCTGCCGACTATTTGGGCCAACCGGTCATAATCCTTCTGCCTTTGCTCCCAAGCTGATAATGAAACAGGTTCACTCAAGGGTTTTAAACCTTTTTTAACCCGCAAAACATTTATAAAAGACCTGCGAAAAGCAGCCTGATCAAAAATACCGTGTATGTATGTGCCCCAAACACTGCCGTCATTGTTCACAGCACCATCAAAAAAAGAAGCACGTTTTTCCCCAAAACGATGAGTGATTTCAAAAGCCGGTGATATCCCACTGCCTCTCTCTGTCCTGCCCATATGGATTTCATATCCAACCACTTCTATTCCCCCGATCCCTCTAAAAGCACCTCCGGATTCTAAAGTAGTTGCTCTTACCTGGGTGGTT
>CAYUXS010000256.1:0-2322 GCA_964448915.1 uncultured Peptococcaceae bacterium | reverse complement strand
TGGGGTACGGATCAAGGATACCGCACTGGTTGCAGCAGCAACTTTATCCGATCGCTATATAACGGATCGTTACCTTCCAGACAAAGCTATAGATCTGGTGGATGAATCAGCAGCCAAATTACGCACCGAAATCGACAGCAAACCCAGCGAACTCGATGAAATCACCCGCCGCATAATGCAACTGGAAATTGAAGAAGCGGCCCTTAAAAAAGAAAAGGATCAAGCTTCCCGGGAAAGATTGGAAAAACTGCGGCAGGAATTGGCTGAACTGCGAAGTGAAGCCGATGTTATGACAGCCCAATGGCAGCTTGAAAAAGAAGCGATCGCCAAGGTCCGCCAGTTAAAACAAGAGCTGGAAGAAACCCGTAAACAAATAGAAAAAGCCGAGCGGGAATACGACTTAAACCGTTTGGCGGAGCTGACCTATGGCAAAAAAAATGAGCTGGAAAGGCGGCTAAAAGAAGAGGAAGAAAAACTTGCCAGCAAGCAAAAAGATAATATGCTTTTAAAGGAAGAAGTTGACGAAGAGGATATTGCCAAGGTAGTCAGCCTCTGGACAGGCATTCCCGTCAGCAAGATGATGGAGGGTGAAAGAGAAAAACTTATCCATTTAAGCGAGGAACTTCATAAACAGGTTGTGGGGCAGCATGAAGCTGTCCAAGCGGTTGCCGACGCTGTCCTAAGAGCCAGGGCCGGCATAAAAGACCCTTCCCGGCCTATTGGCAGCTTTATCTTCCTTGGCCCAACCGGCGTAGGTAAAACCGAGCTTGCCCGGGCATTGGCAAAAGCTTTATTTGACGATGAACGCAGTATTATCAGGCTGGATATGTCCGAATATATGGAAAAACACACTGTATCCAGGCTTATTGGAGCACCCCCGGGTTACGTAGGTTATGAAGAAGGAGGCCAACTGACTGAAGCTGTAAGGCGCAAACCTTATTCAGTGATACTGTTGGATGAGATAGAAAAAGCCCATCATGATGTCTTTAACGTGCTTCTTCAACTGCTTGATGACGGAAGGCTCACCGATGGGCAAGGCCGCACAGTGAACTTCCAAAATACCGTAATAATCATGACTTCCAACCTGGGAAGCCATGAAATATTGAATCAACAAGAGCAGGGCAGTGATTTTGAAAAAATCAAAACCAAGGTCATGGATATCCTGAACCTTCACTTTAGGCCGGAATTCCTAAACCGGATAGATGAAATTGTGGTTTTTCACGCACTTAACCAGTCGCAAGTCAAAGACATCGCCGTGCTGCTCCTTAAAAAGCTTGAAGAGCGGGTTGTATCGGGGGCCGGGATTAAGCTTGATTGGGACGACGAAGCACTAAAATACCTGGCAAACAAAGGCTATGAACCATCTTTTGGTGCAAGGCCGTTAAAAAGGCTGATTCAACAAGAAGTTGAAACACCCATTAGCCGGATGTTGATAAAAAATGAGGTCTTGCCGGGTGATACTGTAGCCATAAGGGCCGACGGCGAAAAGCTAACTTTCAGTGTCCTGTAGTTAATATTTTATTGGGCTGCCCCTCTACCGGGGCAGCCCAATTTCCCTCCTGCCGGTATAAAGGAAAAATGCCAACAGTCGTAGAATCAGTAATTAAAATATTGGAGGGATAAATAATGGACCTACCGCTGTGCCCGGAATGCAACGGACGGGGAATAATTGTGATTGACAACAATACAGCACAGGTTTGTAAATGCAGGGATAAAGTAAAGCTTCACAGCTTGATAAAATATTCACATATGACCAGTTCTCTTAGAAAAAAGAGCTTTCAGAACTTTGATCTCAACTACTACTCAAAAACCAAAATTGATCCGTTAATCGGCAAAAGCCATTATGAGGTTGCGGTTAAATCCCTTGAAAGCTGCAAATCTTTTGTCAGTGACTATCTAAAAGGTAAAAAACCCCAGGGGCTGTATATTTGCGGCCAGGTTGGTTCAGGAAAAACCCATTTAGCCTGCAGTATTGCCAATGAACTTATTAAAAACAGCATTGAAGTGCTCTTTGTTGTTGTTCCTGATTATTTGGAAGAAATAAAGTTCTCCTGGGAGCACAGTAACGGGTTCAATGAAAAAGAAATACTGGACCATGCCAGGGAAACAAAAATTTTGATTATGGACGACTTGGGGGCCCACAGCTATTCTGATTGGACCAAAAGTAAAATATATTCGATTTTAAACCATAGGATTAACAACAATCTACCTACAATAATAACTTCCAACCTGGAATTTCACGAGATAGAAAAATACCTTGATCCAAGGATTAGCTCGAGGATTACCGAACTATGCCGCCCGGTGGTTTTACTGATTGATAAA
>CAYUXS010000255.1:0-2348 GCA_964448915.1 uncultured Peptococcaceae bacterium | reverse complement strand
GTATTATTGTTTCTAGGCTTTCACCAAGAAACTTCAAGTAATTTTCCCATGAATTGGAAACGCGCACTTATCTATGCAATTACTACAGGGGTAATCCTTTTTGGGTTGGTTACGTCAACAATGCTTTATTTTATGAAAATCAGGGATTTACAAGCAGTACTTGGTGTATTAATTCCTTTTGTTATTCCAGGGCTTTGTTTGTTGGCGTTTTTGGTGCTGACTGAAGAGAAACGCCATAAGCCATGGGTTGTAGAGGAACAAAAAGTGCTGATGGAGTACTATGCCAAAAAATACAGTGATCCTCAAAGAAATGAGAAAAGAGGACTGTTATCCGGTGCATTATGGGTGTTTGCAGCTGCCTTGTTCGTGGTATTCGGTTTTTTGATTGGGTTTAAGTACTCCTGGGTAGTATTCTTATTTGCTATAGCAGGAGAGCTTGTTATTGAGTATTGGATGCATACAAAAGCCTAATGGTATACCTTTATAGCTGCAGCTTCCGGTTTTCCGGGTAAGAGCCCCTGATGAATCGAACACTTTGCCGCCATATGGGTAACGTGATAAAATGGCAGTGTTTAGCGGCGATTAATAAATATTTAGTCCAAAATTGTTGGCGAGTGGGTCGGTAGATATGAGTATAAAAGTTGGGGTAATCAGTTTAGGTTGCTCAAAAAATTTGGTTGATACTGAAATAATGCTTGGGCTGCTTACCAAGGCAGGTTTTACCATTACTTCCAATCAGGCTGAAGCTGAAGTGATGCTGGTTAACACCTGCGGTTTTATTACTCCGGCTAAAGAGGAAGCAATAAAAACCATTCTGGAAACTGCCCAGCTAAAAGAAAAAGGCAAACTCCGGGCTTTATTGGTAGCCGGTTGTTTAGTCCAGCGCTATCGCGATGAATTGTTAAGGGATATCCCTGAAATCGATGGTGTTCTCGCACCCGGCGATATTGGAAGGGTCGTTGAGGTATTGGAAAACGCCTTAACCGGTAGTTGCCGGCGTTTTTTGGAAGGCCCTGAATTTGATTATGGTATTGAAATTTCCAGGGTGTTGACAACACCTTCTCATTGGGCTTATGTTAAGATTGCTGAAGGATGCAGCAACTGTTGTTCTTATTGTGCCATTCCCGGTATCCGGGGAAAATACAGGAGCAGGCCTATGGAGGTGTTGGAGCAGGAAGTTGCTTATTTGTTAAAAAAAGGAGTGCGGGAAATAATTTTAGTCGCCCAGGATACCACAGTATATGGAAAAGATATTTATTCCCGCCCTATGCTGGCTGAACTTTTAAAAAGACTGGCCGCACAAGGGGTACCCTGGATAAGGGTTATGTACTGTTATCCTTCGGAGTTTAACATGGAACTAATGCAAGTTATGGCCCAGGAAGACAATATTTGCAAATACATTGACCTTCCCCTGCAGCACATAAATAATTCCATCCTGGCGGCAATGAATAGAAGGGGAACCTCTGAGGAAATAAAGCAATTAATTTTTAAGCTCAGGGAAACGATACCTGGATTGACCCTGCGTACAACCTTTATGGTGGGCTTTCCCGGTGAGGGACAAGCAGAGTATGAAGAACTGTATAATTTTATAGGTGAGGCCAGGTTTGACAGAATGGGCGTTTTTAAATACAGTCCGGAAGAAGGCACAGCAGCGGTAAATATGCCGGATATTGTACCTGAAACAGTAAAAGAACAGAGATACAATGAATTGATGTCACTGCAGAGAAAAATATCCTATGAAAAAAACCGCAGCAAAATCGGCAATTACTTAAAAGTCTTGGTGGATAGTAAAAAAAACAAGCGTGGAAATCTTTATATAGGCAGGACTGAGGGAGACGCTCCGGAGATTGACGGCAATGTCTTGTTTTCTGCCCAATCCAGAGAAGTAAAAATAGGCAGCTTTGTTGCCGTCAGGGTAACCGGGGCTTTTGATTACGGATTAAGAGGGGTATTGGTTGATGAATCTTCCTAACCGTTTAACTTTGGTAAGAATTTTTCTAATACCTGTATTTGTTGCAGTAATTACCCTTAAAATACCTTATGGAGACTATATAGCAGCTGCTATATTCGTATTGGCGGCAAGCACGGACGGGCTTGACGGGTATATTGCCCGGAAACGCAAACAAATAACCAACCTTGGCAAACTTATGGATCCCATTGCTGATAAATTATTGGTTTCAAGTGCTTTGATTGTTTTAACAGAACTTCAACGACTCCCCTCTTGGGTAACACTAATCATTATCGGCCGTGAATTTGCTGTGACAGGTCTAAGAACTCTTGCAGTGGCTGACGGGATAGTGATTTCTGCTGGAGTATTGGGAAAAATAAAAACAGTGACACAAATAATA
>CAYUXS010000254.1:0-2378 GCA_964448915.1 uncultured Peptococcaceae bacterium | reverse complement strand
CAGCCCCCCGATCAAACCAATGGCTGTTTTAGCCGCCTGTCCCGATAACACTGCAGCTACTCCCAGCATCAACAGGATCACCAAAGACAATTCCAAAAAAGCATGGCCTAAAATTATCGCCGGCCCTGCCCAAAACCCTTTTTTTATGCTTTCACCGACCGTAACCGCCAACAAAGGCCCGGGCATCATGGCTCCGGAAAAAGCCACCAAAAACGACGTTGCAAATATTGCCCCCAAATCCATTAAAAATCCTCCTAATTTATAATTCCTCAACCCGAAGATATTTTTATCGATAATATTATTGTAAGCTTAATCCGACAGGAGTGCGCAAATATGCAAATCAGCAGGTTATTGCCGTTATTAATAGATCTACTGGAAAGCCGCAACAAACAAAACAAGCCTGTAAATCAGCCTGAGACGACCAGTAAACTTGAAAGCCAGGCTCTTAAAAAAGCAACGCAAACAGAGCTTTCAAACATAAAAAATATACAAGAAAACAACCAAACGGCCCATATTCAAAATAAAAATACCCAGGTGCTGCCTGATTTTGTGCCGTTGCCGGTAAAGACCACACTTTTTGAAGAGTCCAGTTTCTATATTCGAAATCAAAAGGAAGGATCCGGGCAAACCGGCCAACCATCTAAAACCGAAGTACTGATCAGCATACGGACAAAAAACATCGGTATGTTATGGATATCCATTACTGCCATTGAAGAATCCCTTAAAATAATCATTTATACCGAAGAAGAACTATATACCTCCCGCCTTAAAGACACTCTTGCCGCACTCGCCAAAGAATTGCCGCAACTTGGCTATTCTTCCGTAAATGCCCAAAGCATTACCCGCCCCGATATAAAAAGCTGCAGGGATATCATCTGCAACCTAAGTCCGACTCAATTCTACTTAATTAATCAGGAAGTGTAAATAATGAAAGAAAAAGAGAAATCCGGCCAACAAATAAAAATGGCGGCAGCATTGCGCTATAAGCCTGAAGAAGACAATGCGCCCGTAGTAGTGGCTGCCGGCAAAGGAATCTTGGCAGATAAAATAAAAGAGATTGCTGAAAAAGAGAAAGTGCCAATTTATCGTGATCAAACCCTGGCCCAGGCTTTGGTAAAATTGGGGGCGGGAACCGAAATACCCGAAGAGCTATACCAGGCAGTCGCACATGTATTGGTACATATAGCCCGTCTGGACCGCAGCCTGGAAAATAAGTTTTTCAAGGATTAATTTTATTTGAAAAATTAAATAATTAATTTTCTCTTGAAATAGAAATAAATCTTTTATACAATATTTTCTAGCAGCAAACCATGTTGAGTGCTAACAAAATACCGAAAAATACTTCTGATTATTTACTTAGTTGGGAGTTATTTTTCTGTATTTTAGACTTAATATTAGCAAGCAACACTCCCAATTAGGGGGTGTTTTTTTTGTATACATTAAAAATCTAAAATCAAGGGGGTATTCATAATGTCCAAAATTAACATTGCTATTGCGGGTGTGGGTAACTGTGCCAGTGCCCTGCTGCAGGGAATTGAGATGTATAAGAAATCACCTGAGAATGTCATTGGGCTGATGAATTACAACCTTGGTGGGTACACTCCAGGTGATGTAAACGTAGTAGCCGCCTTTGACGTGGACAAGCGCAAAGTCGGCAGGGGCCTCAAAGAGGCAGTGTTTTCCAAGCCCAACTGCACTACTGTTTTTTATGACAATTTACCGGATTATCCCGTCCAGGTACAGATGGGACCGGTTCTTGATGGCATATCCGAACACATGGCTGATTATGACCCGGATAAGAGCTTTGTCGTCGCTGATGAAAAGCCCTGTGATGTAGTGAAAGTTTTAAAGGAAAGCGGGGCTGAAATACTTATTAACTATTTGCCCGTAGGATCGGAGGAGGCTGCCAAGTTCTATGCGGAAGCCTGCCTGGAAGCAAATGTAGGTTTTATCAATGCCATGCCGGTTTTTATCGCTTCGGATGAAACTTGGGCCCGTAGGTTCCAAGATAAAAATATTCCAATTATTGGCGATGATGTGAAAAGCCAGGTGGGTGCAACAATAGTCCACCGCACTTTAAGCAAGTTATTTGAAAACCGCGGTGTCATTATTGACCGCACTTACCAATTAAATTTTGGCGGCAATACCGACTTTTTAAATATGCTTAACCGCAGCAGGCTTACATCCAAGAAAAAATCAAAAACCCAGTCTGTACAATCCGAGCTGAAGACAGCTTTAGCGGATAATAATATCCATATTGGCCCCAGTGATTATGTCCCCTGGTTAGATGACAATAAAATCTGCTTTATCCGGTTGGAAGGAAGAGGTTTTGGAAACGTCCCGCTGACGCTGGAAGTCAAGCTTTCTGTAGAAGATTC
>CAYUXS010000253.1:0-2413 GCA_964448915.1 uncultured Peptococcaceae bacterium | reverse complement strand
CTTAAGGGTATTCCTTATGGGACAGGAGTCAGAAGTCAGGAGTCAGAGGTCAGAATTCAGAAGTCAGGAGTCAGAATTCACAATTAAAACCTAAAACTTAAAACCTATAACCTATAACCTTAAACTTAAAACTTAAAACTTATAACCTAAAACTTAAAATCAATAACGCTGATAGCTGGAGTAAATCATGAGCAATATTGTCCTGATTGGTTTTATGGGAACAGGCAAAACAGCAGTAGGCCGGACCCTAGCCCGTAGATTGGGAAGGGTTTTTATCGATACTGATGAAGAAATCGAAAAGTCGGCCGGAATTACTATAAGAGAGATTTTTAGACGGTACGGGCAGGAATACTTCCGTTCTTTGGAAAAAGAAGTGGTAAACAAGGTATCTTCTTTTGATAATCTTGTAATTGCCACCGGCGGCGGGGTTGTTCTTGAACCGGCAAATGTAACCGCGTTAAAAAGCAACGGTATTATGATCTTGCTGCGCTGTTCCCCGGAGGTTATTTTAAAAAGAGTCGATGCTGCAGGTTCCCGTCCTTTGCTGGCGGGGGCCAAAGATTTAAAAGGTAGGATAAAAGAACTGTTGTCCCAGCGGGAAGCTGCTTATGCCAGGGCAGCTGATTTTGAAGTGGTTGTTGAAGGCGAGGATCTGGAAGCCGTTGCAGTCAGGATTATTGAGTTGTTAAAGGAAAGGGAGTAGCAGCTATGGCAAGCCAGGTAAGAATAGACCTTGGAAAAAGAAGTTATGACATTTACATCGGATACAACCTTTTAAACTCCATCGGGGCCAGGTTAAAAGGGATTATCAATAGCAATAAAGTTATGCTGGTTACAAACCCAACAGTGGCTGAACTTTATGCAAAGGTTTTACATGAGCAGCTGGAAAGTGCGGGAATGTATCCAGTGATGGCTGAGATCCCTGACGGCGAGGAATATAAAAACCTGGCCACGGCAGAAAAGCTTTATGATATAGCTTATGAACATGAGCTTGATCGCCAAACACCTATTATAGCCCTAGGTGGGGGAGTAGTGGGGGATTTGGCGGGATTTGTAGCTGCGACTTACTTGCGGGGAGTCCCTTTCATCCAAATACCTACAACTCTTTTGGCTCAAGTGGACAGCAGTGTCGGCGGGAAAGTTGCGGTAAACCATCCCAAAGGGAAAAATATTATCGGGGCTTTTTACCAGCCGGCTGCAGTGTTTGCAGATCTTTCTGTTATTAAAACATTGCCGGATAGAGAAATAAAAGCCGGCATGGCGGAAGTTGTTAAATACGGGGTTATATCAGACGGCCTTTTTTTTAATTGGCTGGAGGAAAACCTTGAAAAAGTTTTGACTTTAGAACCGCAGGCCATGGAAAAGGTGGTTACGGTGTCCTGTAAATGCAAGGCTGCAGTGGTTAAAGAAGATGAAACAGAAAAAGGTGCAAGGGCTATCCTGAATTTCGGCCATACTGTGGGGCATGCTATTGAAGCACTCACCGGATACAAGACTTACCGGCATGGTGAAGCGGTATCGATTGGAATGGCAGCCGCGGCAGAAATGGCAGTTAATATGGGCATGTTGAACCGGAGTGAGGCCATAAGGATTAACCGGCTGTTACAAAGGATTGGGCTTCCTGTAAATATACCGCCTGAAATAAACATAGATGATTTGATTAAAATAATGCAAAAAGATAAAAAGGTAATCTCCTCAAAGCTAACTTTTGTCTTGCCGGTTTCTATCGGAAAGGTTGAGATAGTCCGGGGAATTGGGCGTGACGTAATAGCCGGCAGCCTGGCTGCCAGCTTTTAGCCGTTAGCACCGTTTTTTATGTGACAACATTTTTAAATAAAAGAGTAAACCTTGTTTATTACTTAATGTATCGATAAAAAACTAGCCGCCGGCCGTTTGGAACCGGAAGCTGGTTTTTTGTTATATTTGCCTCATTTACCGCATAGGTATTTTTTAGTAAGGTTTGCTGGTCATGCCAGAAGAGGGGATGTGTGTAAAATGAGGCTTTATTATATCAGTCTGAAAAAGATCAGGCAAAAAATATATTTGGCCGTTTTGGCAGGATTAATGCTGTTTGCTGTTTTTACTTATTCAAATCAAATTTCGCCTGTATCCTATAGCCAGCCCATTTACCAAGGAAGCGGCAAGGACAAAGAAGTAGCCCTGACAATAAATGTCTTTTGGGGTGAAGAGCATATTCCTCAAATGCTGCAGGTGTTTAAGGAAAATAATATTAAAGCTACGTTTTTTCTTGGTGGGACTTGGGTAAAAAAGTTCCCCGAATTGGCAGCTTTAATAGCTAAAGAAGGCCATGTTATAGGCAGCCACGGTTGGTCCCATCCTCATCCGGACAGGCTGTCCAAGGCGGAAAATTTAAAAGATATAATGAAGGCTGAAGAAATTATTGTACAAACTA
>CAYUXS010000252.1:0-2424 GCA_964448915.1 uncultured Peptococcaceae bacterium | reverse complement strand
CTACTTGACCAAAACGAGAGGTTGCAGGGAAGAAGAAAGGGAATACACGGCGCGGATTAATCGTTCTTTAGAACTTGGTAAGGAGTTAGGGTTACACTACACCCACGCTAAGAGTGATGACTACGTTGTTACCTGCCATGCTTGCGGGGGCGATCTGGTTGAACTTCCGCAAAATTTTGCGGAAGTTCATTACCTGCCATGCTTGCGGGGGCGATCTCCTGCAAATTACTCACCCTTTACACGTGTGGCAGCACCGAATAAACGTGACAGGCGGGAAATGTAACCATTGTGGGGCTGTTGTTCCTATTGTTGAAGGGTAGGTCTTGTTGTGTGTCAACTATCAATATGGCGGTGGTTTTATATTAGGTTGCTCTACGTGACAAAGAGGGTTTAGCTTTTTTCGCTGCTTTTCAATTCTTTGCTAATAATTTAAATTTAATAATTTTTTAATTGATGTTTAATCTGTATTTGGTAAAATACTTTTACAAAGCTTGTCCCTGGCTTTATACGCTTAGTATTTCCTGGTAAAATTTATTTATTTTTTGCAGGAAAATGGTTAATTTTTACCGAAGTATTATTTAACCCCGCCTGGGATTTACCCTCGGACAACTAATTCTTTGACGTTTTAGAGGATCGGGGATAGGTAAAAAGGGGACAAGCAATGGAACTAATTGTTAACCTGAAGAATAATCTGGCTGAGGACGAAATAAAGTTATTAAAAAATCTTGGCGTAAAAATAGTTTATCAATCCCGGTTTTTACCGTTGATAGGTATAATGGTTGACAACCCATCTCGTATCGGACAAATAAGAAAGCTATCATTTGTGGAAACCGTTAGAACCCCTTTAAAAGGGGAATACTTGGAAGGAGAGTTTCTTACCACTTTTTTCTTTACCCCGCTCGCAAGCAGGAAGTCTCTGTCTAATTCTAACTATTATGGGTGGGGGGATACAAGGGTAGTTGTGATAGACTCGGGGGTTAATCACCCGAGCGTAGTTGAACATATTGATTATACCAATACTGGTCACAGTGACCATGTTGGGCATGGAACTTGTGTTGCCAGTATTATTAAATATTTTGCTAAGGGTGTCAATCTTTATAGCGCCAAAGTTGGCAATGACCAACCCGATGAACTTTGGGCTATGAGGGCTCTTGAATGGGCAGCAACAGAAAAGAAGGCACATGTTATAAACATTTCTTTTGGTTTTAAACGGAAGCATAAATGCACTGGAAACTGTGAAATTTCTAAAATTGTCGATGCTATAGTGCATGAAGGTGTCGTGGTTACGGTAGCGGCAGGAAATGATGGACCTGGCGATAGTACTTTAAGGTGCCCTTCATGCGCTTCAAGCGCTATCACTGTGGGGGCGCTTGAAAACGATAGAAAGGTTTGTGATTATAGTAGCAGGGGACCCTTAGGTGGTTCAAAACCAAATATAGTAGCACCTGGTAGAGTTCAAATAGATGCGTGTAATTTCGGAGGTACATCATGTGCGAGTCCTGTTGTAGCTGGAGTAGTGGCCTCCGTTATAAAAAGCGTAGGAAATGTAAATATGATATATAGTGCCCTTTATGGTTCTGCAGATGATATTAAACTACCCAAACATGTTCAAGGCATAGGAGCTTTAAATATTGAGAAATTTACGGAGGCGATCAACAATGCAACAATGGATCGTGCGCGTCAAAGACAAGAATAAAGCCAAAACCCTTTCAAAATATTGTAACATAGTTTTCATATCGAAGTTTATTAATACCATTGGGATCGAAGCTACTGAAGTAATGGCTGAAAAAATATCAAGAAACCCAAATGTTATATCAATAAGACCTAGCGAAAAAGGACATTATCAATATCAGTAATAAGCCCCTAGTCACTAAGACTGGGGGTTAATTGTTTATTGGTCCAGTTAATGCTCTATACCCTTTTGTATGCAGTTGGGGATTGGTATGAATTCACACCCAATGATTTAAGAGCCCCCGGGCTCTTTTTTTTATTTCTCCAAATTTATACATAATCCTCATTGACTGCAATACTGTGAAATGATATGATACATAGTGAAAGGTGGTGAAATATGGGAGAGTACTTGACCCAACAGGAATTATGCAAATGGCTAAAGATTAGCCCCGCTACAGCCTGGCGCTGGCGAAAAGAAGGCATGCCCCATGTTAAACACGGTAATAGTGTCAGGTATGACCGGGCAAAAGTCCAAGAATGGCTAGAACGTAAAAATGGGAACAAAAATTAAAGGAAGCCCGCTCCCCGCCAAGAGATTCGGACTTCCTGAATGAACCCTCCAAAGAGGTCATATTTATTATAACCTCCTGGGGGCGAAAATCAAGAAAGAGATTTAACAATATTATCCAAATATTCGACAGGAGGTTTTATTATGCAAAATACGCTTGAATCAACTGAGGAACTAAGAAGAAA
>CAYUXS010000251.1:1690-2434 GCA_964448915.1 uncultured Peptococcaceae bacterium | reverse complement strand
TCCCAAAAGCCTCCCACCGCGCAATGGACAGTGACCGGAGCCGGCACCGCCCTGCTTGGCATGGAAGGGCAGGGTCCAAAGGTTATTGCCGCCACAGTCGGCAGGGTGGTGGATATGGGGATTAGTGATCCCTTCAATATGGGCAGCGCTATGGCGCCTGCGGCTGTAGATACTATTACGGCTCATTGCAGGGATCTTAGGATTTCGCCCCGGGAATATGACCTGATTGCCACGGGAGACCTGGGGAGAGTAGGACACAAGATCGCCGGCGATTTACTTAAAAAACACGGTTTGGAGATTCCGGAAGAAATATTTACTGACTGCGGGATACTTATCTACAGTGATGAGCAACCGGTAATAGCCGGGGGAAGCGGCTGCGGCTGTGCGGCCACCGTTACCTATGGCCATATATTTAACAGGATGAAAAAAGGTGAGCTGAAGAAGGTCCTGATCGTCGCTACGGGAGCGCTCCTATCACCGTTGTCCTACCAGCAGAAGGAAAGCATCCCCTGCATCGCGCACGCCGTTTCAATAGAGTATATTCCTTAAGGGGGGCTCTGCATGGAAATTTATTTTTGGGCTTTTGTGGTGGGCGGGTTGATCTGTGTAATAGGTCAATTATTGCTTGATGTGGGCAAGTTCACTCCAGCCCATACCATGAGTATACTCGTTGTCACTGGCGCTATTTTGGGTGGTTTAGGCCTTTATGGACCTTTGATTGATTTTGCCGGCGCCGGAGCAACT
>CAYUXS010000251.1:676-1680 GCA_964448915.1 uncultured Peptococcaceae bacterium | reverse complement strand
GGTAATTCTTTGTACCAGGGAGCCATGTCTGAAGCTGAAACTTCCGGTATAATCGGCATCCTTACCGGCATTTTTGAAGTTACCAGCGCAGGTATATCCGCAGCCATTATATTTGGTTTTCTGGCTGCCTTGCTTTTCAAGCCCAAAGGATAGGAAAGGTGATACCGTGAAGATCATGTTGAGGCTTACTGCTATAATCCTATTATTGCTGCTGGCGACTGGTTGTACCATGCAGAATTCTCCTTTAAAAAAGCAACAAGCCGGGCAAGAAATCACCCAAACTGAAAAGGATATCAATGTTAATACAGAGTTAGCCCAAAAAGCAAGCGAAACCGCCGGAGGGATTAAAGGGGTTAAGGAATGTACAGCCGTAGCTATCAACCGAGATGTGACAGTTGCCGTTAAAGTGAGTGGATTTGACAGGTTGCGCCTCAAATCCATTAAAAATGAGGTGCACGACAAAATTAAAGAATTAAGTAAGGAATATAACGTACATGTGACTTCGGATAAAAAGCATTGTATGCAGCTGAAACAGATAGAAAGCCAGTTGAGCGGATCCCAGGATATAGCAATGACGGATATTTTGAACAAGCTAAACAAGATTATTAAAGAGATCGACAGCTAGTCTGCAGGGAATGAATCCTGGAAGAGTGTCCGGGCTGCTTGAAACACTGGTATAAAGGTTATTGGTTGGGAAAAAATAAAAGAAATCATGAAAGGGAGTGTCTTTAGTTGTTTAAACATGAAAAGAACCTTTTGCAGATTGTGAAAGTAGAAGGTCCAAATCCTACCTATGCCGCTATGTTAAATGAGCAATTGGGTGGGCCGCAGGGTGAATTGAAGGCCGCCATGCAATATATTGCTCAAAGTTACCGGATCAAAGACCCTGAGATAAAAGATCTGTTTATGGACATCGCTGCGGAAGAACTGAGCCATATGGAAATGGTGGCAACTGCAGTCAACCTCTTGAACGGCCATGAAGTAAATGCCGGGGCAGTCCAGTC
>CAYUXS010000251.1:0-666 GCA_964448915.1 uncultured Peptococcaceae bacterium | reverse complement strand
GACAGCTGCCTATGTTAATGTCACAGGTGACCTGCCGGCAGACTTGCTGTCAAATATAGCAGCGGAACAAAGAGCAAAAGTCGTCTATGAATACCTGCACAGGCAGATCAATGACAAACATGTAAGGCAAATGATTGATTTCTTACTGAACCGCGAGGAAGCTCATAACACCATGTTCCGGGAAGCTTTTACAAAGATTCAGGATACCAGTTCCAACAGGGACTGGGGTGTTGATCAAGACGCGAGACTTTATTTCAATCTCTCCACGCCCGGCGGGCAATATTTCAATGTCTCCAACCCGCAGCATCCATCGTTCCAGAACCCCAATCCACCCATTCAGCAGCATTAAACCGGTAGTAAACTATGGGCTGACCTGAAGAAAGCCGGGTCAGCCCATTAAATTGTGTTATTCTGAAAAGGTGCCCTTAATACCCCTTACATCTTGATAACTGAATCGCTGATGAGTTCAAGTTTTATCTTGTGAATAGGATCGTTTTTTACGTATATTCTTATTGATTCATATTACTAAAAGACTGTGCTTATTTATATCGAAAAATTAAGTATTGAAGTGGATTATGACCCTTGAAAACTAATACCTTTATAAATATTAGTGATTTATTTCACGTAGTTGCCTATAATATTCACTTCTAGCAGGTTAACCATAAT
>CAYUXS010000250.1:0-2451 GCA_964448915.1 uncultured Peptococcaceae bacterium | reverse complement strand
AAGAAAATGAGAGAAGGAGATATGCGTGAATGTTGATTATGCACCCTGCCAGTGCCGTGGAGTGGGCGAGAGTGTTTATTTACCCTGCCCTAAGTGACGGTGCAGTTGCTGTAGACGCAACTGCAGGCAATGGCAACGACACGGTTTTTTTAGCGGAAAATGTCGGCCCCGGAGGGCATGTATATGCATTTGACATACAAGAAGAAGCCTTGCTCAAAACTAAGTCCCGGCTTCTGGATGCCGGGCTCCACCAGAGGGTTAACCTTTTTTTAAAAGGACACCAAAGCATTGGCGAAACGGTAGGTCAACCTGTGGATGCTGTAATGTTTAATCTCGGTTATTTGCCCGGCAGCAACAAGGCTGTAACCACTAAGCCTGATTCTACAAAAGATGCAATTATTTCGGCTTTAAACCTCTTGAAATTGGGAGGGCGTATTAGTGTAGTGGTGTATACCGGCCACCCCGGGGCCAAGGAAGAAGCCGCTCTTGTTGACAAGCTAATGGCAAGCTTAAATGTCAGGCTTTTTAACGTCCAAAAGATTGTTTTTCATAATAGCGAAAGCGATAGCCCAGTACTTTACTTTGTCACCAAAACCGGCAAAGAAATACCCTGAAACGTTAATAAAGGGGAACAGGTAAAGATGCTGCAGTATTTATACATAAAGGATTTCGGGATTATAGAAAAAACTGAAATTAACTTTACCCAAGGACTGAACGTACTGTCCGGTGAAACCGGAGCGGGGAAGTCAATTGTTATAGATGCCATAAAAATAGTGACCGGTGGGCGGGCATTAAGCGAATATGTCCGGACCGGTTCTGATTTGAGTGTCGTCCAGGCGGCTTTTGACAACGTTAAAAATCAGGAAATATACAATATTCTAAATGATAACGGAATTTATTGTGATGCCGGTGAATTATTAATCCTTTCAAGGGAAATTAACAGAAATGGCCGCAACTTATGCCGTATAAACGGCCAAATAGTAAATTTAAGTGTTTTTAAAGAGATTGGATGCAGGCTTATCGATATTCAAGGGCAGAATGAACAACAAATGTTATTGGATACAGGTAGGCAGCTGCATATATTGGACGCTTTCGGGGGCAAAGATTTGCTTTATACCAGCAAGCAGGTTGCCCGCTTATATCAACAGCACAGTATGTTAAAAAAATCTATTGAGCATATACAGGAAAAAAGCCGGGATACCGCTCGAAAAGTAGATCTAATCAAATATCAGATTGCTGAAATTGACAACGCTTCACTATCTGTAGATGAAGAAGAAAAACTGTTAATTGAAAAAAACAGGCTTGCAAATATTGAGAAAATCTCACAGTTATTAAATGAATGCTATCAATACTTATATTGCGGGAGCCCGGAATCCCCTTGTACATCAATTGATTTAACCGGTAAAGCTATGAAAGCGATGGACAAGCTGGCAGAACTCGATCCTTCCTTGGCAGGATGCAGGGATCTACTGGCCAATTCCTTTTATCAATTGGAGGAAGCCTGCAGGCAGATATCGGAGCAAATCGAAAACATAGATTACCTGCCGGTGGACTTGGAGTCTGTGGAAAAAAGGCTGTATGAAATACAAAGACTCAAGAAAAAATATGGTAATTCTATAAAAGACATATTAGATTACCGCAATCAGATTGAGCAGGAATTAAATGAAATAGAAACTGCCGGGCAAAACATTGAATCCATGGAAAAAGAATTATCGCAGTTAACCGGTCAGTTAAATATGCTGGCCGGCACGCTAACCCGGATGAGAAAAGAAGCGGCTTTAAAATTGGAAAAAGATATTGCCCAAGAACTCACTGATTTGGAAATGAGCGGTGTTGTCTTTAAAATTGTTTTTTCAGAAGAAACAAGTATAACAGCTTCAGGCAAAGAAAAAGCTGAATTCTTTATCTCAACCAATCCCGGTGAACCTCTTAAGCCGATATCGAAAGTTGCTTCAGGAGGGGAAACTTCACGCCTTATGCTGGCAATAAAGGCTGTCCTGGCAGAAACAGAAGGTATCCCCACTTTGGTTTTTGATGAGATTGATACCGGTATTGGCGGTAAAACTATCTGGTCGTTAAGCCAAAAACTAAATCAACTGAGTAAAAGCCGGCAGGTAATTTGTGTTACTCATTCATCGCCTTTAGCAAGTACTGCGCAAAATCATCTATTAATTTCAAAATATGAAGAAAAAGGAAGGACATTTGCTGAAGTCAAATCTCTTGATGAAGCAGGAAGGTTAAAAGAGTTAACCCGTATGCTTGGAGGAGCTAAAGAAGATACTGCAGCTTTTGATCTTGCCAGAGAATTGCTAAAAGGCAATCAGTATTAATAATTACCTTAAAATATTAATATTGGCTGATATAAATAATATATGCAAATTTAAAAATAATTAAATAAAAATGCGAAATTACTGCGCATTTTTTTATTTTAAAGAAATATAAAAAAAATTT
>CAYUXS010000249.1:845-2458 GCA_964448915.1 uncultured Peptococcaceae bacterium | reverse complement strand
CTCTACGTTAAAAAAAGGTTGATGGCTTGCATAATTAATTATCTTACCTCTGGCCAGGCCCTCTACCAGCACTCTAATTGTCCCGCCAGGCAGCTTAAGCAATTGCTTAACCTCGGCAACTGTTCCTATTTGATAAATATCATCCTCACCAGGATCATCTGTATGGGCTTCTTTCTGAGTGGCCAGAAAAATCTTTCTTTCATTGAGCATAGCAGCTTCAATAGCCTTAACAGATTTTTCCCTGCCCACATCCAAATGAATGATCATACTAGGAAAAACTAATATGCCCCGGAGAGGTAGTAATGGCAGTGTCTTAATTAACGGTCCCAAAAACTACACCTCCTATAAGTACAAACAAAGTTGTTTCCTGCATCTTATATTTAATTCTACCACACGTTAAAAAGTGCCGCTATAGCAATAAAAAGAAACCCTGGTGCTTTCAGGGTTTCAACCTTATGCTACAAAAGAGCCGCCGGCATCTGGTCGCTGGCAGTTGACAGCTCGTAGCTGGAAGCTGCCAGCTGACAGCCAACAGTTGACCTGTCAGGAATACCCCATAGCCTATTGCGATTTCATCGAAGGGCTTACCACCCCGTGAGCAGCAAAAATATCTGTCTTGAGCGGGGTGATCCCGGCCGTTTCCTCATCATTGCAGCTTAAAAGGGCATGTGCCAGCACTTCATCCAGCCTGTCCACCGGGATTATTTCAATACCGGTAGTTGTCGATAGGGTTTTTATATAGTTTTCCCTGGGAACCAGTACCTTTTTAGCACCTGCAAGCCGTGCAGCCTCTACTTTGGCAACAATTCCCCCTACCGGCATGACAACACCCCTGATTGAAATTTCACCGGTCATAGCCACCAGGTTATCTACCGGCACTTTCTTAATTGCCGAATACACTGCCGCAGCAACGGCTACTCCGGCTGAAGGCCCGTCAATAGGCACACCGCCGGGGAAATTAATATGTATGTCATAATCCATGGGATCGACATCAGTAGTTTGCCGCAACACGGTAAGTACGTTTTCAATTGACGCCCTGGCCATACTTTTGCGCCTGATGATCCTGCCGTGCCCGCCAATCTCCTCTTCATCAACAACGCCGGTGATGGTTAATTGGCCTTTGCCTTTGGCTGCAGGTATCGCACCTGCTTCCAACTCTAAAAGGGCTCCCATATTCGGCCCGTAAACAGCCAAGCCGTTAACCAAGCCAATTTGAGGGGAAGCGGCAACTTTTTTTTCCGGCCTGGGGCTGTACTGCCCGCTGTTAATCACCCATTCAATATCAGTAGTGGAAATCATGCTCCGGCCTTCAGTTATGGCCAGCCCTGCGGCAATCTGGACGATATTCACCGCTTCACGGCCGTTGGTTGCATACCGCTTAATTACATCCAACCCTCCTTCTTCAATCGGAAGGTTTATTTTATGTGAAGCATTCCTGGCAATAATCTCAATTTCATCGGGAAGCAAGACCCTAAAAAATATTTCCAGGCAACGGGAACGAATAGCTGGGGGAATATCCTCCGGTGTCCTGGTTGTGGCACCAACCAACCTAAAGTCCGCAGGAAGCCCGTTTTGAAAAATATCATGTATATGCAGCGGGACACTATTGTCTT
>CAYUXS010000249.1:0-835 GCA_964448915.1 uncultured Peptococcaceae bacterium | reverse complement strand
CTTTCCAAAATAACTTTGCGATCTTCAAGCACCTTTAATAATTTGTTAATTTGTATGGAGTGGAGTTCACCTATCTCATCAATAAACAGTATGCCTCCATGAGCTTTTGTTACTGCTCCCGGTTTTGGCTGGGGAACTCCTGCCATGCCCAAAGGGCCTGCTCCCTGGTATATCGGGTCGTGTACCGATCCAATCAGGGGATCGGCTATCCCCCTTTCATCAAACCTTGCTGTAGTGGCGTCCACTTCAATAAACTTGGCGTGTTCTTTGAAAGGTGAATTAATATTTTTCTTCGCTTCCTCCAATACCAACCGGGCAGCCGCCGTCTTTCCTACCCCGGGAGGTCCATATATAATAACATGTTGAGGATTGGGCCCGCATAATGCCGCCCTTAAAGCTTTTAAACCTTCGGCTTGCCCAACTATATCCTCAAACCTTGAGGGCCTGGTTTTCTCTGCTAAAGGCTCTGTTAAAGAAATAGAACGCAGGCGCTTTAACTTTTCCATTTCCTTTTTTGATTCTTTTTCCACCGCACCCTTGTTATTGTGCTGCGATTTTAACAAATTCCAAAAATACAGGCCGATGATTACAGCAAAAAATACCTGTACAAAAGTCAACAAACTTCCCAAGCCCATCATTCCCATTTCGCTCAAAGGTGATGCCCCCTTGCCCTTTTATAATTACCTGGTATTATTTCCAAAATATTCTACAGTTATACAAACTGCCGGCCGCCAAAGGCCGGCAATTAACTGAATGTGAGGGAGCTATTCACGGCTGCCCGCTGCCAAAATAAAAAACGGTTTGCTTTGATAAATTCAAAGCAAACCGCCATTGT
>CAYUXS010000248.1:0-2499 GCA_964448915.1 uncultured Peptococcaceae bacterium | reverse complement strand
TGTTACCTATGTCCTGACCTAAAAGTGTTACCTATGTCTTGAACCTGTACCCAGCCAGTTGTCAGTTGTCAGCTGTTAGCTATCAGCTGTCAGCTTTCAGCTGTTAGCTGTCAGCTAAAATTACAGGTGTCGGTTGCCGGCAACCTGACTATAAAATTTATAATTAAGAACACAAAAAAAACCACTTCGCAAAAGTGGTTTTTTTATCATTGGTCGGGATGGAGGGATTCGAACCCCCGACCTCCTGCTCCCAAGGCAGGCGCGCTAGCCAAGCTGCGCTACATCCCGATGCACAAATGATATTATACCAAATGCGGATCTGTATTGCAATGAAATTATATAACTCAAGCCTGATTTTGGCAAAAGTTTGGCAAAAAAAATTTCAGTAAATTTGATCTTAATGGTAATAAATGACACGTTTCATAATTATAGTATTAATAGTAAACAATAGGGGGTTAACAAAATGGCCGGAAACAATAACAGAAATAACTGTTTGGTAATTATAACTCTTTTAATGATACTTTGTATATTACCCAGTCAAGCTTTAGCCCTGCCTTCGGAAATTACAGAAATGAAACCGGATCCTCCCCAGAAAGATAAAAGGGTGATTTTGCTTATTGTAGACGGGCTTCAGGCAGAGTCGATTAATCCCTCAGGAACGCCAAGCCTTAACGGTTTGGGATTGTCCGGTATAATAGCGGAAAAAACTGCGGCTATGCCGCCTGACAACTCAATAGCCAGGCTTTATACAGTTTTAAGCGGTGTTGACCCGCAGGTTCACGGTTTTACTGAAGCCGGCAAGGTTCCCAAAACAAATATGCTGTTAAATGAAATGGAAAGCAAAAACATAAAGACGGGTATTGTTGACGGTACTGGATTTTTAGCCGGTGCAGCAGGGGATATAAGCTATAAAAACTTCGGCCCTTTTGACAACGATGAACAAGTATTGGGTTCAGCCATTGATTTAATAAAAGGCAAAAAAACTTTTTTAACAGCGGTTATTTTTACAGGTCCCGGCAAACATTTGGCCCGGGAAGGAATTGATTCCAGGGAATACAATGAATCAGTCAAAGCTGTGGATACAATAATCGGCAAATTAATCAACCAACTGCACATTGACGGGATATATAACAGTACTTTGCTTATAGTTACCGGGACCACAGGCAAACCTCCTTTAATCATAAAATGCAGTGAATTTTTGTCCGGAATTAAAATGGCACCTGTTTGCCTTAAGGATATAGCTCCAACACTGGCTTATTTGTATGGTATGAATACTCCCAAGGAAAAAGGTTTAATTATGTGGAATGCTCTAAAGCCTTCAGAATACCGGACAGAAATTGTGATGTTAAACGAGCGGGTTAAAGATTTAAGCAATGCGTATGCAAATGCAATAAGTTCTGCGGCCAAGCTGGAAGCTGAAAAAAGACTTGTCCAAGAGGAAAAACTGCTCATGGCTAAGGACATTCAATTTATAGAAAATGAAATCCAAGCCCGGGAAAAGGAAATAAGCCGCTTAAACACTATAATTTCAGTAATGAAACTAATCGGTATAGGGCTTTTGCCAATAGTATCAGCCATGATGTTTATTGAATATAAATATTTAAAGAAAAAATATCTATTTTTTACATAATGTAAATTGAAGACAAATATGATATGATATTGTAAATTATTCTGGAACTAGTATAATTATTAGTCCAGAATAATTTTTTTAACTGCAGGATTCATGTAAGATTATGCCGAATATTACCAATACATTGAGTCAGAATTTTTAAAAAACTATACTTGACCTAATCGAATATTTTCTCCATACTTGTATGAAGGAAAAGTAGCCCTAAATTAAAACAAAATACGCAGCAATATAAATCTACTAATTGGAGTGATTATTTTGAAAATAGCAATCTCTGGAAAGGGTGGTGTCGGTAAAACCACCATTGCTGCTGCTTTAATTAAATCGTTTGCTGAAAACCATAAGAAGGTTTATGCAATTGACGGTGATCCCGATGCTTGCTTGGCGGCCGCATTGGGTATTTCGCCGGAAGAATCCGCTAAAATAAAACCCGTCGTTGAGATGGGTGAAAAAATAAAATCTATCAGCGGTGGGGGAGCTTTTTATACACTTAACCCGGTTTTAAGTGAGCAGGATATTGAAGATTTTGTATACAGTCATGGAAATATAAGTTTTATGCGTATGGGAGACGTAAAACAGGGAGGTTCACAATGTTACTGCCGGGAGAACACTTTTTTGCAAGCATTAATTGCCTCACTGCTATTAGATAATAATGAAGCTGTTGTTATGGATATGGGGGCGGGTATAGAACACCTGTCCAGGGGCACGGCCCGTGGCGTGGATATTATGTTGGTGGTGGTGGAGCCCAGCCGCAACAGTGTAAATACCGCACACAATGTTAAGAAAATGGCAGCAGAACTGGGAATTAAAAAAATAAGAATTATTGGCAACAAGATTCGCTCAGACAGGGAAATAGAATTTATCGAAAAAAA
>CAYUXS010000247.1:0-2501 GCA_964448915.1 uncultured Peptococcaceae bacterium | reverse complement strand
GAAATTAGCCGCCGTGGTACTGACGGCAATTTTAATAAAGCATTGGAAATAATAAAAGAACTGGATGGTACTGTCGATGCTATCGGATTGGGAGGCATCGATCTTTATCTTTATGCAGGCAAGAAAAGGTATGTCATTCAAGACGCCCTTAAGTTGATGGAGGCTGCTAAGGAAACACCTGTGGTGGACGGCAGCGGCCTAAAAAATACCCTGGAAAGGGAAACAGTATTTTATTTAAGAGAAAATACTGATTTGCTCCCACCCGGGAGCAAAGTTTTGATGGTAAGCGCCGTTGACAGGTTCGGAATGGCCGAAGCACTCAGTGAATTGGGTTGTGATATGACATTTGGCGATTTAATATTCACGGCAGGTATTCCATATCCCATTAAAACAGTGGAAGAGTTGGAGGAAATTGCGAATAAAACACTGCCGGAAATGGTAAAACTGCCTTTTCATATGCTTTATCCCACAGGCAAAAACCAGGATGTACAAGATGAAAAAAAGGTTGAGAAATTTGGGAGTTATTATCATGAGGCGGATATAATAGCCGGGGATTTTCACCTGGTAAAAAGGTATATGCCGGGTGGCATGAACGGCCAGTTGGTTATCACCAACACAACTACTAAAGACGATGTTGAATTTTTTAAGCAAAAAGGTATCGGATACTTGGTTACAACAACACCTGAATATGCCGGCAGGTCCTTTGGTACCAATGTAATGGAAGCCGTGCTGCTGACTTTGTTGGGTAAGAAGTGGCAGGATGTAAACCCAAATGATTACCTGGAACTGATTGACCGGCTTGGCATGAAACCCAGGGTACAAAAACTATAAATTAGTCGGATGACATTTAACCGGAGGATTAAGAATGGCTAGCCATGAAGAAATCACAAGAAGCTTGCAAGCATTCACAGAAGAGTATTCAAAGAATCAAAGGCTTAAAGTGATGAACAAGGACTGGGACAGGAACGTATTGATAAAAGCCAATGACATAGAGTCGGTACATACCCTTACCCTGAAAAACGGGGAATTATCTTTAAAAGAAGGGAAAGATGCGGAACCTGATTTGATAGTTATGTCTGACAGTGAAATACTGGTTGATATGTTTTATGGCGATATTACGCCGGCAGAACCATACATGAACGGTTCCCTTAAAATTATTGGTTCCGAAGATGATATACTGAGGCTGGATTTTATCTCGCTTTTAATTTGGGGTGAATAGAGGTTGAGCCAAAGAAAAAAACTTACCTTGCGGACTATAGTAGCAACCAGCGCCGGCCTGACTCTAGCCAGTTCATCATTTGTTGCCGCTGTGCAGGTTGCGGCTTTTCTTGCAGGGAACAGTGCCTGGATAGCTATATTAATTGGCGGTTTATTGTGTTTGGCTGCCGGAGCGTGTTTTTCTGAACTAAATGGGGTACTGCCGTCATCTGCCGGCATAAGGCTTTATTTCGGCCGTGCTTTTGGTGAAAAATTTGCCCTTACGGTTTCAATTTTTTATATGCTGGTAGTTATGGGAGTGGTGGGAGCAGAAAGTTATATCCTTGGCCAAGTGCTCAGCCAGGCGATACCCTGGGTAACCCCCCTTATGTGGATTATTATCATGCAGTCTTTTGCAACTGCTATAAATATCAGGGGCATAAAAATTGCCGGAAACTTTCAGGATTTAATTACTTATGGCTTGATTGCAGCTATGTTGATTTTGTCTTTCTATGGATTGAAAAAAGCCGGCTTTGAAATAACAGCCCCATTGTTTACCGGTGGATTGGGCAATTTATTTAACGCAATTGCGGTTGGTGTTTTTTTATTTATAGGTTTTGAATGGGTCACTCCCCTGGCTGAGGAAGTAACTGATTCAAAGCTGATATCTAAAGGAATGTTTTTGGCGATTGGAATATTAAGTGTAGTATATGCTTTTTTCACTGTAGTTATGACGGCCAACGTCCCCATAAAAGATTTGGCAAATTCGCCGGTCCCGCAACTGCTTTTTGCCCGGTCGGTTTTTGGCGATTTTGGAGTTGCATTTGCTGTAATAATCAGCTTGGCCGCGTCGATTACAACATTTAACGCAGGTCTTATCAGTATTTCACGGTTTTTTTATGCAACCGCCAGGGAAAAAGCACTCCCTGCAGTTTTTGCCAAAATAAGCATGCGGTATTTTACCCCGTGGGTTTCAATTGTTTCTGTTTTTGCTGTCGGGCTTACATTATCTATTATCGTGTTATTAACAGGGAAATACTTAATTTTAGTAAATATGGCAGCTGCTACGGAATCAATTGTGTATGCCCTGGCCGGTATAGCCGTGCTGGTGCTTAGGAAGAAAATTAAGCCCCGGGAGGGAGAGTATGTTGTTCCCGGGGGACCTGTTATACCGGTATTTGTAACAATAATTTTTTCCCTTTTGGCTGCCGGTGTTTTCTTAACCGACCGCAGGGCCCTGTTGGCGGTAGTTATAGTTGCGGCATTAATTGCCTGGTATGTTATTAAAATAGTCCCATTAATAA
>CAYUXS010000246.1:0-2549 GCA_964448915.1 uncultured Peptococcaceae bacterium | reverse complement strand
ATGAGAGTATTAAAGTTGGACAGACGCTAAACAAGGGTTCTTTTGTTTTTCATTATGATGATTTAAAGGTTTACGAAATCATAAAAGAGGTTGGAAGTCAGGATGCTCTCAGGGATTACAGAAATAAAAAACTTGGAAACATTATTGAATATGACAAAAAAAATGATATGAACTTGCTGGAGACTCTAGGTGTCCTGATTGAATGCAATTTTAATCTGCAAAAGGCTGCTGCAAAAATGTATGTACACTATAACACCATTCGGTACAGGGCGGAAAAACTAAAACTTTTGGGCATTAATTTTGAAAATGGCTTTGAGCTAGGCGAAATTGTCCTTGCATATCATATTCATATTTGGTTGCGTGCAGAATAGGGAAGTTATAAATTACTTTATACGATATCATTTCTTGCAAAATTAACAAATATAATAATTAAAAACGCCGGTTGTTTGTGAAGTAGTGACAAATGACCGGTGTTTTTTTAGCATCCGCTTATAATGACAGTAAAATGGCTGCAATGGTATGATTGAGATGTTGAAAATACAATTTTAAATGGAAGGAGGTTTGGTATGGATAGCTCAAAAGTAAGGCTTATAGACAAGGGTGACCTTAATGGATTTTTCGGGTTATTTACCAATAATTTAAGCAATATACTGGTGATGGCAGGACTCCTTTCGGTTTCTATCGGAATGCCTTCCTGGCTGGTGTACGGTAAAATCCTTCCGGCAGTTGGATTGTCAATTTTAGTAAGTGGACTTTATTATACATATATGGCGTATAAACTAGCGGTTAAGGAAGGAAGAAATGATGTCACTTCGTTGCCTTCGGGAACCAGTGTTCCACATATGTTCTTAATTTGTTTCTTAATTATGGGGCCGGTTTACTGGGAGACCAAGGATCCTGTATTGGCATGGTCAGCGGGGTTATCATGGTGCTTTGTAGAAGGAATCATTGAGGTGAGCGGTGCGTTGATAGGCCCAAAGCTTAGACGCATTATACCAAGAGCGGCAATGCTAAGTGCGCTTGCAGGAGTTTCAATAACCTTTATTGCCATGACACCTGCAATGCAGACATTCCGGTTCGGGTATATTGGCTTTGTTTCACTGGCGGTTATTTTACTGGGGTGGTTCGGAAAGATCAGAATGCCTTTTAACATTCCAGTCGGATTGGTAGCGATTATCCTTGGAACAGTGATAGGCTGGGGAAGTGGTATGATGGACCTAGATGCTTTAGTCACTTCTCTGAAAAGTGTTCAACCAACCTATGCAGAGTTGTCAGTTACATACATTCTAAAAGGATTTACATATGCAGCGCCTTATTTGGCAGCCGCGATTCCGTTGGGTGTTTATAATTTCTTTGAGACTATGGATAATGTTGAAAGTGCTCACATCGCAGGAGACAGTTATAACACAACTGAAACCATGGTTGCAGATGGAGTTACATCCTTAATTGGCTGTTCCTTTGGCAGTCCATTCCCAACGGCAGTTTTTATCGGACATCCGGGCTGGAAAGGCGCAGGTGCAAAGCTTGGATATACTCTTCTTTCTGGAATTGCAATATTTATTATTACATGGTTTAACGGAATATATATTTTATCTAATTTAATACCATTAACAGCCATTGTACCAATTCTTCTGTACATTGGTCTTATTATCGGAAGCCAGGCCTTTAATGCAGTTGACGGGAAATATGCACAGGCAGTTGTTTTAGGGTTGATACCCTGGCTGGCTAACTGGGGTCAGAATATAACTGATATTGCGCTGGGACAGTCAGGCAGCAGTGCTCAAAAAATTGGTTATGAAGTTTTAGCAAAAGCTGGTCTGGAATATGGCGGTATGGCATCATTAGGGTCGGGAGCTATTATTGTCAGTATGATTTGGGCAAGTATTTGTATATTCATTATTGATCATCAATTAGATAAAGCCGCATTGACGGCGTTAATCGGTGCTGTGTTATCCTTTATCGGCCTTATTCATACCACAACTATAGGATTTGGACAGGCGAACAGTATAACCTTCGGATATCTGTTTATTGCATTAATTTTCTTTTTGTCAAAAAAAAACACCCAATCAAATCAAATTGAATAAGAAAAGGAGATCATTAAAATGGGAAAAATGTATGTAGTTAAGGCAAAGCCTTATGAATACGAATTCGATCTGGACAAATCTGCATTGCTGATTATTGATATGCAGAGAGATTTTTGTGCGGCAGGAGGCTTCGGTGAAAAGCTTGGAAATGATATTTCACCTACGAAAAATGTAATTGAGCCTTTGAAGAAGGTTCTTGAAACAGCTAGAGATAAGGGTTTGTATGTAATACATACAAGAGAGGGACACCGTCCGGACCTGTCGGATTGTCCGCCTAGTAAGTTAAGAAGAGGTAAAAAGCAGGGTGCAGGAATTGGTGATATGGGCCCAATGGGAAGAATACTGATCCGAGGCGAATATGGGCATGACATCGTCGATGAACTTTACCCTGTTGATGGGGAGCCGGTTATTGACAAACCAGGTAAAGGTGCTTTCTACCAGACAGATCTTGAGGTTATTTTAAAG
>CAYUXS010000245.1:0-2551 GCA_964448915.1 uncultured Peptococcaceae bacterium | reverse complement strand
TATAAAATAAACAAGAAACAAATACAGTACTTTTATATACTTTTATAGGCAAAAAAATGGAATTTTGAGGATTAAAAAAAGGTATGTGCATTTTTATGTCAAAATATAATAGGATAATTTCATAAAAAAACATTTTGGGCAAACCTGTCGAAAGGCAGGGACGCAAAGCCACGGGTCTAACGTAGGATACTATGATAGCCGGGTTGCAACTTGATAACCCTGTTATCGGCGGGGTTTTTTAATGTTTTAATTTGGGGGTGCGAAACTGTGTTTGGTAGTGACGTTATGACAGCATTAAGCAAACAATTGGACGCAGCAGCATTAAACCAGAGAGTGATTGCCAATAATGTGGCAAATGTAAATACCCCTGGATTTAAAAAGTCTTCTGTTTCATTTACGGAACAATTAAGAAAAGCGTTGAGCCGGAGAGAATTTACTTTAATAACAAACAATCCACGCCATATTGGCAGGGCGGCAACAATAAATGAAATCAGCCCTGAAGTAATTCGTGAAAAAAACACAACTATGGTTTATAACCAAAATAATGTCGATATCGATCAGGAAATGGTTAACCTGGCCGCAAACACCATCCTGTATGATTTCAGCAGTGACGCATTAAATGGAAAATTAAGCATGTTAAGTTATGTGATCAAAGGGAGGTAGGGGCTTTGGCATTGTTTGATTCTTTTTCAATAAGCTCTTCCGGCATGACAGCAAATAGATTATGGCTTGATTTAATAACAAACAACATAGTTAACCAAAATACTGCCGGAAGGCCGGGAGACCCGAATTTACAGCCTTATAGAAGGCTGGCCCCGGTTTTTTCCGAGGTGCTTAAAGCATCTACAGCCCCTGGAAAAAATGGTTATAAAGGTTCTGGGGTTCAAGTTTCCAGAGTGGTGCAGGACACCGCAGAGCCGCGGCTGGTTTACGATCCATCAAACCCTTTGGCGGATGAGAACGGGTATGTGGCTTATCCCAATATAAACATAGCAAATGAGATGGTAAATATGATTTCGGCTACCAGGGCTTATGACGCCAGCGCCACTGCCTTTAATGCAGCCAAAAGCATGGCTTTAAAAGCTTTAGAAATAGGCAGGGGCTATTAGGAAGAGTTTTTAGGTTTTATGTGACAAGATTATAAAAGCATTAATGTTATCAAATCACTTGATGTATTTGATAGCTTTTTTGTTGGCAGGAAGCAATAGGGGGGGATATTTTGAATATTACACCTGTTCAGGGAATTTTAAGCCAAGATATATCCGGTATTAATAAGCAAGATGAAAAGGCGGCCGGAATTGGCTCTTTTGGGAAAGCATTGTCGAATGCCTTGGAAAAAGTAAACCTTTCACAGGTTAAAGCAGATGAGATGATCAAAGGTTTTTTAGTAGGGGATGTTCAGGATATCCACCAGGTCACTATTGCCATGGGGGAAGCTAAAATTATGATGCAGCTTGCTGTTGAGGTAAGGAATAAGGTTATTGAGGCTTATCAAGAGTTATCCAGGATGCAGGTTTAATGGACAGCATTAGTCACATAAACTTAGGGTTGGTGTTCTTAGTTGAATTTTAGAGAATGGTTGACAAGGTTTGGTTCCTGGTGGCGTGACTTAAGCCGTTCAAAAAAGATCATGGTAACATCGGCGGCTATAGGGACGGTGGTTGTTCTTGCAGTTATAGGCCAGGTGCTTTTTTCAACACCCTATGCACCGCTGTTTACCGGGCTTGATCCTAAAGATGCGGGCAAAATTATAGAAGAATTAAAAAAAGAAAACATATCCTATCGTGTTTCGGATCAAGGTAAAACTATTGAAGTACCGGAAGATGTTGTTTATGAAACAAGGATAAAACTTGCCAGCAATGGTGCTTTATACAGCAGCGGGGTAGGATTTGAGCTTTTTGATCAGAGTAAATTTGGCGTAACGGAATTTGAGCAGCAGGTAGGCTATCAAAGGGCTTTACAGGAAGAACTCCGCAGGACTATTACCCAAATAGACGGTGTTGAGCAAGCCAGGGTTCATCTGGTACTTCCGAAAGAAAGTTTGTTTTTAAATGAACAAACTGAACCATCAGCATCAATAGCAATTAAGCTTCAACCCACAGCTAAAATATCGCCGGAAAATGTCCGGGGTATTGTTGAATTGGTGAGCGGGAGCGTTCAAGGCTTAAAAAAGGAGAACATTCATATTATCGACATGGAAGGCAATTCCTTAACAGAGGGTCTTAAGTTGGGCGATGAAGATGCGTCTATGACCATTGATGCTCTTGAACACCTTGAGATAAGACGCTCGTTTGAAAAGGAATTGGAAAACAGGATTCAAAACATGTTGAGAAAGATTCTTGGCCCCGGAAAAGCAGTAGCTATGGTTACTGCAGATCTTGACTTTGATAAAACCCAGTACACATCAACCACCCATGAAACGGGACAGGTGTTAAGCGAGAATGTTGTCACCGAAACAGGGGTTGGGCCCGCTGGGTCCGGAGGCGTCCCCGGTACAGACTCAAACCTGCCCGGTGAAACTATCCCTGCCGATGGAGGTGGGGACAGCGCA
>CAYUXS010000244.1:286-2569 GCA_964448915.1 uncultured Peptococcaceae bacterium | reverse complement strand
ATCCATGTCGGTTACGGCAATAGTTGCTGATGCCATTTGGTGTATCCCGGCTTGCCCGATAGAAAGTACACAGACCTTATTGCCAAAACGTTCACGCAGATGTTCTCCAATGTCATAATTGCCCAGGCCCCAAATATCTTCCGCTGGCAGCAGTTCCAGCCCGGTGCTGGATATTTTCAGAATGTATTTGTTTTTGTCCTGAGCCTTGCCTTCCAAAACCAGGCCTTTGATGCCGAGATTGGCCATTTTCCGGGCGGCGGTCCCGCCGACGTTACTTTCTTTAATACCACCGGTCAGGGGGCTTTTGGCGCCAACCGACAGGCGCCCGGAAGAGGGTGCGGTGGTGCCGGTCAACACGCCCGGCGCAAACACCAGTTTATTGCCTTCGCTTAAGGGATGTGTTATCGGGTTTACTTCATTGTAGATAATTGTTGATGTTAAACCCCTCCCCCCGAGCATGTTGTAACGCTCAGGCACGGGTTCGCTTTTCATAGATAAATTACTTAGATTTACACGTATTATTTTTGCCACATGCATCACTCCGATTTTTAGGCTATATTGGAAGCTCCAAAATTATTGTCTGGTAAGCCCTATAAGGAAGGGCTTACCAGACCTTATATAGACCAAGAGCTTTTTACAGTGCCGACCTAAAAATACCAACCAGATCTTTAATAGATGCTCTTCTTGGGGTATTATTTACAAGTCCCGTGGCCACTGTTTTATTTGCTAACGCTTCAAGCAAAGCTTCATCATCAGCTACGCCCAGTTCACCTATACCGGATGGAATGCCAATATTGGCGTTGAGCTCCTTGACTGCTACGACTGCCTGCTGCGCGGCTTCGTACAGCTCCATGCCGTTAACGTTTTTACCCATAGCTATAGCCACAGTGCGATATTTTTCGAGTTTACCAATTAATGTATACTGCATCACATATGGTAACAATGTGCCATTTGCTATGCCGTGGGCAGTGCGGAAATAGCCGCCGAGGGCATGGGACATGCTGTGGACGAGGTGTAATTTGCCCCGGTCAAACGCAGTACCAGCTAAATTGGCTGCAAACAGCATTTTATCTGCAGCTTCAAGATTTGCAGGGTCAGCTACAAGAGCAGGCAGGTATTGGCCAATCAGAGTTATTGCTCTTAATGCAAAAGCGTCAGTAATTTCCGTTGCCTTATTGGAAGTGTATGTTTCAATAGCGTGGGTTAAAGCGTCCAGGCCGGTGTAGGCAATTACGAATGGAGGCAGATTGAAAAATGGATCAGGATCTAGAATAGCTACATCAGGATAAACTTGCGGGCCACGAACAGCAAATTTAGTCTTGGTTTCCATGTTAATTACTACCATCATGGATGTAACCTCACTACCGGTACCTGCGGTAGTGGGAATAGCAACCAAAGGCAATAATGGATTGATAAGTCCACTGCCTACGCCGGCGCAGTAGTCTTCTATTCCGCCGGGGTGAGTGGCCAGAACCGAGATAGCTTTGGCGGTATCAATAGCGCTGCCACCGCCCAGAGCTACAAGCACATCGGCCTTTATAGATTTTTGCACCTCAGAAGCCCTATGGACCACTTGAACTGTTGGATCAGGTTCAATATCATTATAAACAGTAACCTTAATATTTTCCGCTTCCATTAATTTAACCACTTTGTCCTGCAGCCCTATTTTTTCCATTGCCGGGTCAGCTACTAACAGAACATTGGTTCCACCCAGGCGGCGCACTTCTTCCCCTAGTTTTGCTGTAGAACCGCTACCGGAAATAATCTTGGTGGGGATTTGAAATTCTGCAATCATGATATTAGCCTCCTTGTTTTTGTTAATGCTTGAAGAAACCTGTAAATGATGGAATAGTTACACATTTATAAATTTTGATACCTCGTTGGTTATATTTGATAGCACCCCCCTAAATTAGGAATAAATAATGAATTGAAGTAAAACAGATATTTTCGAATACAAAAAACTATTTTGCAGATTTCGTGCCAGTAGCTGAACAACAGTGTTTATAAGAAAAAGACAGTACATGCGAGTTATTTCGCACATCATATTGACTCGTTTTGCAACACCAGGAGAAAAACGGTGTTGCAAAACGAGTCATTTCTGCAAAAGAGCCGGGTTGCGGTGTCTTATTTTGCAACATAAATTGTAGATATGGGCAGGAATTTATCAAAAAAAGTCGAACTGTTTTAAACATCAAGAATAGAGCATGACTTTGGAATTTGCATTATTATACAAATTTACAGTCCTTAATATCCCTGAAGAGAAAGATAAAACAAGGGCTTCTT
>CAYUXS010000244.1:0-276 GCA_964448915.1 uncultured Peptococcaceae bacterium | reverse complement strand
ATGGGGGACAAATATAGAAGGTCACATTTCAACTAAAAGGGGTTAATATAGATGACTTACAATGAGGCTTTCTATGCTGAGATACGCAACGAATGGAGTAGGTTTATCAAGGAAGGAAAAGCACCCGCGACATCTATAATAAGTCCGGAGATCTTAAAATCATGGGAACGGAGCAGAAACCTGAAGGTAGACCCTTTTGCAGGGGCTTGCCCGGTAAGCCTGTCGCCCTCCGAACTGGCTGCCCGGAAAAGGGCAAATGCCGATTTACTCGCCGTA
>CAYUXS010000243.1:0-2580 GCA_964448915.1 uncultured Peptococcaceae bacterium | reverse complement strand
GTAGCCAATAGCACGAGTGGATTCAATAAGCGTCGGTGCATATGGCGGCAGGGAAATAGTCTTCAAAAAATACCTCCTTTCTGCATATAATCCCATACGGTGATACCTGTCTTATCAGTTAGTGAGGAAAGGTTTAATTATATTGCCAATTTTATATTACAGCGCAATGCATATTTTTATAAGACTGTCGAGAGGTTCAATAATGCTTCAAGCTTTGTCAAATGGATTGCTGTAAATATTATTTCAATTAACTTTCTAGAGTTTATTATAACTTATCGCACCTTATTAATCTTTAAGCTACACTTAATTAATTCTTTTATAATTATATAAATTATATAAAAAATGACGCTTAAAAGCATCACTCATTGCATAAATAAATTAATTCGCTTTTGCATTATTATTAATATCTATTTTTGAAAAGTTATGGTAAAGTCAGTTGCTGAAAGGAGATGAGGTTTTAAAAACATTTGAAAAAAGAGTTTTCATATGAGGATTCTCATTGCTGATAAAGAATAAATACGTACATCTTTATTAGCACACATATTTTTTTAGTTTATCTAGGATTATTATCAAGGATATGCGAAGTTACAAAAGAAAAGGCGCAGTATTAAATCGCTGTAAGCCAAAAAGAGTAATAGATGGAAGAGATAAGGGGATTTTTGAAGATAGTTTTTGAACACATTCCCTTAAGGGGCGTATGTCGCAAGACGTGTGGGTTCAAGTCCCACCGACCGCACCAATTAAAGACAGGTGAGACAGGAGACATTTATCCTGTCTTTTTTTATGACCTTGGGAGTTTAATTTTGCTGCAACCGTTGAACAATAAAAATATAATATATATTGATAAATATTTATTGTAATACGATAAATTATTTGTTAAAATCAAAATTGCAATAAATATTCCGAGGTAGGCAGCTGTTATTTTTATGGGCATTCCGGTTCTTGCTTTGTGTATCTTTCTGGTGCCCGGGATGGCAAATTTTGCAGCGGGATTATTTCCAGGCCGAGCCTATATTAAATACCTTGTTTTCATAGATTTGTATGCATCGGCTATTCCTTTTTACTTTGCCCAGTATCAAGCCTTTAAATTATTAAACTATATTGACGACAGGAACAAGGCGTTCTCGGAATTATCGGTAAAAGCTTTAAAGATAATTAAAAACTGTGCTCTTACAATCAGTATCTTGTATGTGGCGGGCATGCCGCTCTTCTATCTTATAGCAGAGGCGGATGACGCCCCGGGCATCATATTAATCGGAATGGTCATAATTTTTGCCTCAATGGTTGTAGCAGTCTTTGCTGCCGTCTTGCAGAAGCTGTTAAAAAATGTCATTGAGATAAAAACTGAAAATGACTTGACGGTCTAGAGGTGAAGAATATGGCTATTATTATCAATATTGATGTGATGCTGGCCAAAAGAAAAATGAGCGTAACAGAACTATCTGAAAAGGTTGGAATAACGATGGCTAACCTTTCAATTTTAAAAAACGGGAAGGCGAAAGCAATTCGCTTGTCAACCCTGGATGCGATTTGTAAGGCTTTGGATTGCCAGCCTGGAGATATTTTGGAATATAAAGGTGAAGAAGGTAATCAAGATTAATAAAATCCGGTAAAGAGAGGAATAATCATGGACCTTGGCAATAAGATCATTGAAAATATTGATAACCCCCATGAACTGGAGAAAATGTATAGAAAAGACCCGGAAACTTTCAAAAAGTCTTTCTCGTATGCCTGGAAACAAAACCCCAGTTCGCAGGTTTTAGCTGTCTGGTACGAAAGGTTGCATTATAACGAGACGTCAAGTCCGGAAAAAAACCTTTGTTTCAGAAAGACTTTTTATCAATGAGTATTTTGGCAATCCTGGCAGGAATATGCACCAGGATAATTCTTCATTTTGTTGAACAACAAGCAATAGCCCCTGTTAACCTTGTTTTTGGTATATTTCCTTTCATTGCAGCCTTTTTTATGTACAATAATACCCCCAATAAAAAGGTTATTTACACCCTTGTATCGTTAATCCTAATCTTCGCAGTTTATATTAATATGCTGCCGTTGGAGCAAAAAGACAGTATTATCCTGGCTTACCTGCACCTGCCTGTTTTCCTGTGGGTATTATTGGGTCTTGCATTTACAGGAAATGAGTTTCAAGCTGCTGGCACAAGATTGGCTTATCTTAAATTTAATGGGGAATTTTGCATACTTTACGCCAGTATGGCCATTAGCGGGATGCTGTTAACCGTATTAACCATGCAGTTGTTTACATTTATCGGCATGGATATAGAGGATTTTTATTTTAGGAATGTTGTTTTATTTGGTGCTGCCGCTCTCGCTGTTGTAGCTGCATACCTGGTATCAAGGAACATTCAACCGGCGAAAAATATTGCGCCATATATTGCAAGAATTTTTAGTCCTCTTGTACTGCTTACATTGCTGGTTTACCTGGCAACTGTTGTTTGGGTTGGGAAAAACCCGTTTTTGGACCGGGATTTCCTTATGTCCTTTAATGGAATACTTATTATTGTTTTAGCTGTAACCATTTTTTCAATAACCGGAAGCGGCACAGTTGAGAAAAAGAGCATT
>CAYUXS010000242.1:0-2604 GCA_964448915.1 uncultured Peptococcaceae bacterium | reverse complement strand
TAACCTGCAGAGATGAAAATGGAGAAATCCGGCCCTCTGAAACTGCCTTAAGTTACCGGGAACGTTATGTTGAGATTTTGGTGGATGAGTATCAAGACAGCAATCTTACCCAGGAAACTATTATTAATATGATTTCAGGGCCGGGTGCCGGGAAACCCAATGTATTTATGGTGGGGGATATCAAGCAAAGCATATACAAATTCAGGCAGGCAAGACCTGAGTTGTTTCTTGAAAAGTACCGCCAGTATTCACCGGACAAAAACAGCCCATTCAGGAAAGTCCTGCTGCTAAAGAACTTCAGAAGCCGGAAAGAGATAGTCGATGCCGTAAATTTTATTTTTAAGCAAGTAATGTCGGTAAATGTTGGGGAGCTGGATTACAGTGATACCGAATCACTTAACCCGGGAGCAGTTTTTGCTGAAAATAACAGCAAAATAGAGTTGGTGGGCGGTGAGGCAGAGTTTCACCTGATTCAAACTGAAAACGGAGAAAATGAAGACATCGATGATGATGATGAGCTGTTGGACGGCATTCAATGTGAGGCACGGTTGGTGGCCAAACGGATTAAGGAACTTGTCCGGCCTGATGAACTGGGAAGGTCATTTTGCATTTTTGACAAAGAAATCAACAAATACCGGAAGGTTGACTACCGGGATATTGTAATTCTTTTAAGAACCATGAAAAATTGGTCGGACATATTTATGGAAGAATTAACCCAACATGGTATTCCTGCGTTTGCCGATACAGGAACCGGCTTTTTCAAAACCCCGGAAGTACAGGTGATTTTATCGCTTCTTCAAGTTATTGACAACCCGCTGCAAGATATTCCCTTGCTGGCGGTGCTAAGATCTCCCATAGTGTCTTTTACTACCGACGAGTTGGCTGAATTGCGGTTAATTGACAAAAAGTCCAGCATTTATGATGCTTTGTGCTTATTGACAGAGAAAAGTAAGACCAAGGCTGCCAAAAAAGGCTTATCATTTTTGCAGGACTTACAGCGGTGGAGAGATATGTCCCAATATATGCCAACCGATCAATTGTTATGGCAGCTTTATAATGAAACGGGTTATCTGGCCATGGTAGGGGCAATGCCCGCCGGGGAGCAACGCCAGGCAAACTTGCGGGTATTATTCGAAAGAGCCAGGCAGTTTGAACAGACCACTTATAAAGGGCTTTTCAATTTTATCAGGTTTGTTGACCGGTTAAAAGAAAGCAAAGGGGATATGGGAAGTGCCAAGCTTTTAGGTGAAAATGACAATGTGGTGCGTATTATGAGTGTTCATAAAAGCAAAGGGTTGGAATTCCCGGTGGTTTTTTTTGCCGGCGCCGGGAAAGAATTTAACTTCCAAGATATGCGTAAGAGCATTTTAGTGCACCAGGAGTTGGGGTTTGGCCCCGATGTGGTTGATCACAGGCTTAGAATATCTTACCCGTCGGCTCCAAAGCTGGCTATCAAGGAAAAAATTAAAACTGAAACTTTATCCGAAGAAATGAGGATACTTTATGTTGCTTTGACACGGGCCAGGGAAAAGCTGGTTATTACAGGTTCACTGCGTGATCTGGCTAAAGCGGTTGAAAAATGGGCAAGGTGTGCAGCTGTCAGAGAAATTGCCCTGCCGGATTATGAAATAGCCAAGGGGCGTTGCTACCTTGACTGGATTGGCCCCGCCTTGTTAAGGCATGAAGATTGCCAATCTTTAAGAGGCTATGTCCAGGGCGAAGATGGTTTCCAGGAATTTTTGCTCGAGGATTCTTCCAAGTGGAGTGTACGGGTATGGAATAAGAGTGATGTTATTATAAATAATTCAACTGCTGAAGATGACTATGATCCAAGTCATTTAAACAAATGGCTGGAAGAGCCTGAAACTGGCGATGAAACGGCTGTTTATGCAAAAGAAATAAACCGGAGGTTGAGCTGGCAATACCCTTATCAAAAAGCTACTGAAGTGCCTGCCAAGCTTTCAGTGACCGAATTAAAAAAGCGTGTAGGGTCGGATTATGGCCAGTCTTTGATAAAAAAACCAATGTTCCTGCAGGAAAAAAAAGGTTTAAGTGCCGCAGAAATAGGGACTGCCCTGCACTTTGTCATGCAGCATTTGGATTTCCACCAGCCGGACATAAAAGAGCAGGTAAAATTAATGGTAGAAAAAGACCTCCTTACCAAGCAGCAGGCCCAGAGTGTTGACACCGGCAAAATAAGGCTGTTCCTTAATTCCTCTTTAGGGAAGCGTCTCCTTGCAGCACAGGCGGTATACAGGGAAGTTCCTTTTAATTTGGAAATACCATGCCGGGAGCTGTATCCTGATATGAAGGATGAAATATACAATGAGGAAACCGTTTTGCTGCAGGGGGTTATCGACTGTTATTTCGAAGAACCCGGGGGAATAGTCTTATTGGATTATAAAACCGACTATGCCCCTGCAAGCAAGATCAGGGCTTTAAAAGAGCAGTATGCCCTGCAGGTATACTATTATGCAAGAGCGTTAGAAATACTGACCGGCAGGAAGGTTAAAGAAAAATACATATATCTTTTTTGGAATGGAGAAGTACTGGAATTTTAAACGCTCACCGGGTAGTAACAGGGCATTATCACCCTTTTAGGCA
>CAYUXS010000241.1:0-2622 GCA_964448915.1 uncultured Peptococcaceae bacterium | reverse complement strand
GATAACTGACCAACACGAGTACGGAGCCAAATTTATCCCCCGTTGTCTTAATCTTCTCTACCCGATTCTTTTTATAACAATTGGGACAAGCCTTTATTTTCTTAGGCTTACCTGCGTTCGTCTGCCCTTCTACCTCAATACAATCAAAAAGTGGTATTTTTTGCAGACAGAGTGGGCATTGAAATATCTGCGAGTAGACAGTGTAGCAGGTGGTTGCCTTTCCCCCACAACGATCACACTTAGTCTCATAAAGCCCTTCTATTTCCGACTTTACTCTGGTTTCTAATTCTTCAAAAGCTTTCTGTAACTCATCTACATCCACCGGTGTACAGTAGTTGCAGGTTATAAATGTAGCAGCCGGACTGCGGTCAATAGCAATGGCCTTTCGCCCTTCCATCTGGGCCGCCAGGGCAGTCCCCCCCGACCCGGAAAAAGGGTCCAGAACTAAGTCACCGGGTCTTGTATAATGCTGTATATACTGGCGTATTGCGTTATGGGGTTTTTTTGACCAGTAGGTGTGCATGTTATAGATAGCCGTGGCTTTGGTCGTGTCGATCGGCTGGTCAAATGCCGAGATATTATAGTCATCGGTCTCTGGAGTATAAGGATTTTGTTGCAGATGCTGTTCCACAAAGGATTTCAGATTAGGGTTGGGTTGGTCCCCTGCGTAATAACCTTCCGGTAAACAAGCAACCATTTTTTTGAAAAGGCTCTCCTGTTTTACGGTATACGACGGCTTCTTCCGCATTTTTTCACCTCATATTTTTTGGTGCAAGTCCCAATATATTTCCTAGATGGGTAGGTACTCCGCGGCGAATTACCTGCTCCGAGTTTAGCTTAACCAGAAAGTCCCGGCTCAGGCTCTGCCTAACTGTACGCTTGCCATCCCTATATTTTAATTCCAGAGTAAGTAACCTTTTCATGACTCCTTCTATTCTCTCTTCCTTAGTGGCATCATCTGATCGTGGCTTAAACCTGTATATTATCTCACCGTTTTTTCCACCTACATATACCACTTGGTGGGATAGTTCAACTTGCTCAACCAAACTTTTTCCGGGTACAGATCCGTAATATGCATCCACATCCACTCGTAATTCAGCGCCAAAAAGGACCGGGGCCTTATACACCAGTTGTACCCTTACCTCAAGCTCTTCACCTTCCAAAATCTCGGTCGGTCCGGTAAAAGGTCCGGCAATAACTAAGCTATCTGTGTCAGTTTTCACCCGCATAGCCACCATTGGTATGATCATTTCTTGGAGAGAAATACCCCCATGAGAGAAGGCATCTGGATTATACGGAGAACCCTGCCGTTTGAATGTATAACCCGGTCGCGGAAAGACAATACAACGGAACTCTTTCTCTATTAACTGGCCCTGGGCTTTCACAAAACGATTGACCCTGGAGGGTATACGTAATTCCTGAGGGGAAAATGCGATCATGTTGTTCCGGATTTCTTTTTTTAGGTTTACTTGATCAAAAGTTACCTTAAGCATAGTATTCTGATAATTGCAATCCAGCTGTTCATTAAGATCTCCATCATCAAACCAAATAGGTTGCCTGCCTAATTGGACAAATCCATGATCGGCAGTAATGAAGACCTTCGAACCAGGTTCTAGTGTACGCATTATGGCCATAACTTCATGATCTAGAATATTTTTAATTTGTTGCTGGTAGATAAAGACCAGTGGACGAGCAGGAGCTTCCCGACCATCACCCAAGGCCTTCATGCGAATCCCATGCAGTTCCATATCACAAAGCTCAAATATATATACATCCAGATTACCACAGCGGTAATGAACTGTCTCTCCGGTTCCGTGACCCTCCGGGTTTACTACTACAACATCTTGATGTATTCCCATCTCCCGTCGTAAACCCTCTTTAAGCAGTTTATCCTCGCCGCTCTTAGGATCAAACTGGTCAGGAAAGGTTCCCGCACTGATAGCTTTGCGGGTGAGTTGAGTCTCTGTCGGCAGGATGGAGACAGCAGGATAATCATGCAAAAGCTCAAGCTTTTCCGCCATTGCTGGATAAAGCAATTCATCCCAGATATCATAACGCATCCCATCAAAAATAAATATCACTGCCTTTTCATTTTGGGGATCCCAGTGTGGTTTCAGGCATCTGTTTATAAATTGACTAGTTAAAATAACATCATTATTTCCTTCTATCCAGCGTGAATACTGTTGGGCTATAAGATCCTGAAAGCTTTTGTTAACTGCATTAAGCTGGTAATGAATCTCATCGCTGATAATTCTTATCCTCTTTCGCACCCTAGACAGGGTCTGGGTAAACAATTCAGGTAAATCATTGCCAGATCTGGGCAATAAATCACTGGTGTATAACAGCCGCTCCAATGATGAGATATAATACTCCAATCGGTTTAATTTCTTATGGTTCCACTGCTGCCAGTAATATGTAAAACCAAGCTGCTCAGGTTTTTTAACCTTAATGTTTCTGATCATCCCCGATAATTGCTGCCGTAAATAGTAGATCTCTACAGCCAGTTTATAAGACTCATTTAACCTGGCCCATGATTCTGAGTACCAGCTACTCGCAAAATAATCTGCTTTGTCAGAACCAAAGAGGAGTTCCTTCAGCTGTTTAATAGCATCCTTGGAAGGT
>CAYUXS010000240.1:0-2646 GCA_964448915.1 uncultured Peptococcaceae bacterium | reverse complement strand
GTTTAAGCTGGCAAAAAAAGAGTTCGCAATATAAAAAAGGTGGTTGGCCTTTAGGTCAAACCACCGTTAAATTTTTAGCTCTTTATTAGTTGGTTCACCCCAACAATTGACAGGGAACCTAATTTCTTTGCCTCGACATAAATATCAGCCTCAGGGCGTCCAATTCGGCTTCGGTAAAGCCGATATCATGAATATCTTTCGCAAATTCTAAAAATGGAGCACTATCTTCCCGTTCTATAAATCTTTTAATATCTTCATCCAGATGCTCCGTAATACCGGCGTCATTATCCAATGATACAGCTTTAATATCGCCAAAAAAACTCATGGGATCGACTTTTAACGCATCAGCGATTTTTCTAAGTATCCTTAAAGAAGGGTTGGCCTTCCCTGTTTCAATTTTAGATAAATGACTTTGTGTAATACCAACAAGGGCAGCTAATTCATTTTGTTCCATAACTCTTGAAACTCTCAGCGCCCTAATGGTATCACCCAAATTAGGTATACCCTTGCTCAAAATTAGTCACCTCTAATTCTATCTACCCATATATAGAATAAACTAATAGATAATATAGCACAATTTTTCAAATAAAAAAATAATTTATTTGCCATATCCGGTTGACAATTATTAGAACACAAACCTAAATAATCGTGAGGCACTTTAATATTTTTAAGGGTTTAATTATCTTGACAAAATTGTCCGGTATGAATATAATTAATATGAATTTAAAAGTATTCATTATATGCATACAGCCTTCTGAGAGCATTATTTATTTTCATGACATTTACACTGGCAATAATACAAATCCTCCTAATTTCCTCATTTTTCGTCCTCACAAAAGTTTGAGGGCTTTTTTCTTTATAAAAAAACCCTTTGCTTTAAAAGCAAGGGCTTGTCCATTCGAACTATCTGGTACGCCCGGCAGGAATCGAACCTGCGCACCTGGCTCCGGAGGCCAGCGCTCTATCCCCTGAGCTACGGGCGCTTAATTAAAGAAATCTTATAACATTATATATGCAGAACAAAACTATTGCAAGCCAAACCGCGAAGATACTTCCTTTAATATCCCTGCCGATTTTTTAAGGGCAAATAGCTCATCCTCAGCTAACGGGACAACAATTGTTTTTTCCCTGCCGTTTCTATTTACCAAAGAGGGCAAGCTTAAACAAACATTGCTTAAACCGTACTCTCCATTAACAAGCCCGGAAATAGTCAAAATTGAGTTTTCATCCCTTATTATGCTCTCACATATTCTCCTGACTACTAATCCTATAGCATAGTACGTTGCACCTTTACGTTGTATTATTTCATAAGCGGCTTTACGGACTTGCTCTGAAACCTTCTCTTTATCTAGACAAGGCAAGCCATATTGGCAACAAAATTCTTCCACCTTTATCCCGGCAATATTGGCCAGGCTCCATAAGGGGACTTCACTGTCTCCATGTTCTCCAATAACATAACCATGGACATTCCTTGCTTCCACATGGCAGTGCTGGCTAATTATATAACGAAAACGGGAACTGTCCAATACGGTACCGGAGCCAATTACCCTGCTTGGCGGGAGCCCGGTTGTTTTTAGGGCGGCATAGGTTAAAATATCTACCGGGTTTGATACCATCAATAGAATAGAATTGTTTCTTTGGTTTATGATTTTAGGCAGTGTCTCTCTTAATATTTTGAGGTTTTTCTCAATCAAATCCAGCCTTGTTTCTCCTGGTTTCTGGTTGGCACCAGCAGCAAAGACAATAATGTCCGCATCATGGCAATCTGCGTAATCCCCTGCATAGATGCGGATAGGGCTGACAAATGATGCGCCATGTGCCAAATCCATAGCTTCCCCCTCTGCCTTTTTCCTGTTAATATCAAATAACACCAGCTCACTTACCAATCCACTTATCATAAAGGCATAAGCCGAAGCCGACCCTACCGCCCCGGCCCCGATTATTGCAATTTTCCTGATATTATTTACCGGCATATCCAAAGCCCCCGATTTTCATAATTGCAAATTAAGCCATCCCTGGCAAAAAACTACAGTTATTGTAAAGATCATGATATCTTTTTTTGCTGGTAATTATTATTCTCTCCACTAAGATTTAAAAAATTCGCCATGCAACCGGGCCGGCCCAGGCCCTATGCTAATTGCCAGTAACTATTTTGACTGCTTATTTCACATCACAGCCGATCCCGCTAATATAAAAACCCATAAAACCAATTGCCACCAAAGCAATTGATATTATTTCCGAAAAGCTGCCTATCAGGCCTACACAAAAAGTAGCAATGCTGACCAACCGAACTGTTAACCTAATCTTATCATTCAAGTTGATCACTCCTATTAATTATTGAGATGGAGCCACATGATTATCGCGTCCTCATTGTTATCCGAATAATATCTCTTCCGGACGCCCCTTACGGTAAACCCAAAAGAATCGTATAAATTACGGGCAATTATATTAGATTTTCTTACTTCAAGAGTAATTTTATCTGCTCCCAAAGAAGCAGCCCTATTAATAAGCTCCGACATCAATGCCCTGCCTATTCCCCGCCCTCTTAAATCAGGGTGGACAGCTACATTGGTTATATGCCCCTCATCAAACACAATCCATATTCCTGCATAACCCACCACCTGTTCCTGGTACAATGCGACAATG
>CAYUXS010000239.1:0-2659 GCA_964448915.1 uncultured Peptococcaceae bacterium | reverse complement strand
TTCGAATTATCAAAGAGTTTTTTTGGCATATTTATAGTGAGGAACCGGATATGAGCTTATGTAAGCGTGAAGGAGAGAGACATGAAAATGAGCAGGGCTAAAATACCCTTCGGTCCAACCTATGAGGAAATGTTACACCCGCAAACCATTACCCCGGCTGTCAGGGATAAAGCGCTTAAAGCCGCTGATGATGAAATGAACCCCCTGAATTTATTCAATATTACCTGGAAAGATGCTGCGGGCAATGTGAGAAAGATTGTTCTGCCAAAAGAGCTCACCGGTGTTGACGCCAACATCGTGGTGCTATTGGGAACCTACTTCCCCTCCGGTTCACACAAAGTCGGCCCGGCCTACACCATCTTGACGGAGGGCTGCGTGGATGGTGAAATTATTCCCGGCGAGCACACCATCCTTACATTCTCTACCGGCAATTTCGGCATCGGAGTAGCTTATATCTGCCGCCTGTTGGGCTGTCGTGCTGTGGTGCTCATGCCGGAGAACATGAGCCCGGAACGCCATGAGCGAATTCGCAAATATGGCGCCGGTATAGAACTGACGTCCAGCACAGCGTCAGGCGTCCTCCTCGCCCCTGAAAAAATCCTTGAACTGAAACAAGACCCCCGCAATAGATTTTTGGACCAGTTTGGACTGCTGGCCAACTATCGTTTTCACCGGCATGTCACCGGCAATTCAGCTATTGAGGCGGTGCGTTCCGCCGGAAACGGGCGTATCGCCTGCTTTGTTTCCGCACCCGGTTCGGCCGGCACCATTGCCGCAGGTGATCAGGTAAAAAGCGCATTCCCGGATGCCAAGGTAGCTGCCGTGGAACCTTTCGAGTGTTCCACCCTGGTCAACGGAAAAACCGGATTGCACCGTATTGCAGGCATCGGCGATCAGGTATGCAGTATGGTCCACAATGTGCTGAACACTGATTTTGCGGTGTTGATTAAAGATGAGGACTGCATCCGCGGCTTAAAGGTGCTGTACGACGGCGCCAGGGTATTGCGTAAAGCAGGTGTAAGCCCGGAGCTAGCCAAAGGGCTGCAAAATCTCTTCGGCGTCTCCGGCATCTGCAATATTCTAGGCGCCATCAAGATGGCCCGCTACCTGCGCCTGGGCTCCGGTGACAATGTGGTGACTGTCGCCACCGACGGCATTGACCGCTACTACTCGGTACTTGACGATCTGGCAAAACGAGTCCCGGAAATTAATGATAACGTGCTGGAGCGCTGGCACAGAAGCATATTCATCGAAGCAGATAACCGGCATATTTATGATCTCCGCATGTCTGACGCTAAAGAACGCCTGTTTAAACAAAAAGAGAAAGACTGGTTATCCTACGGATATACCCGGGAATACCTGGACTCCATGAGAAATATGGATTTCTGGGAAAAAGAATATATGAAATTAAAAGAGTATGACCAAAAAATAGCAGAAATAAGAAACTAAAATAATTAGATAGAATTATCTACAACTTTGCAATAATTAGTTCAAATAAGCAGGTAAAAAAATCATTAGCGCAGTGTAATAACAGAAACCAATGTAATACTTGATTAATATATAATAAGAAATTGGGGATAATGGTTCTTATAATGGAACTTATCAAATCCCTGCTGGAGAAGGTTGTTACATACAATCACGTACTGATTGCGTTATTTGGCGGTGTTATAACCTGGCAGCTTTTCAGGGCAAGTGATAAAGGAAAAGAGAGAAAGTTTAAGGAAATAATCTTACTTCAGTTTTTAAACGAGACCCCTTGTATGGAAGATAAAAATTTATTCATTGAAAACGACGGCTGGGTATTTAGGGTGGGGTTAAACAACCTGGATATAATGCTGCGCAATAATTTTTTCAGCCCGGTGCGGGAAGAAAAGCTCATATACGAATTAATGGAACTTTACCGCTGGATAGTAAACCATGACGAAGCCGCCAAAATCAACAACCTGGCCTTGCTGCTTAAGGGAGAAACCCCGGTAAGGGAAATGGTTTTATTCTATAGCAAAGAAGTTAGAAATAGGATTTTAGCAGTCAGGGAGTTAATAAAGCATTATTATCCGAAAACAGCTAAAGAACATGAAAAGCTCATAAACAAGATGCCCCGGTCTTGAAATATGCCGGGGCATTATTGTTTTTTTTAATCGCTTAAATATTTCACGTTAAGAAAAGAAATTGAAGTTATACTAATTGAAGTTATACTATAGGTAGGGATAGATATATCGATAATAGCCGGGGTGATACGATGGCTGACAATAGAAAAACAATCCCAGTTTACGGCATGACCTGCAAACATTGTGTCCGGCGGGTGACCGAAGCGCTGGAGCAACTGCCGGGTGTATCCGGCGTTCAGGTGTCTTTAGCAGACGCAAAGGCAAGTTTTCACCTTGCACCGGAGCAGCCGGACATATCAGCAGTACGGAAAGCGATTGAAGAAGCTGGTTATTCTACTGACATACCCCTTCCCACGACTAGCCAGGAAGAGCTCACGGTCCCTGTTTACGGTATGACCTGCGAGCATTGTGTGCGGCGGGTAAGCAAAGCTCTGGAGGGGCTGCCTGGTGTGGGTGATGTGCAGGTCTCTTTGGCTGACGGCAATGTTTCCCTAACTCTTGATGGAAACCAGGCAGGGCTGGACGATATAAAACACGCCATTGAGGACGCC
>CAYUXS010000238.1:1235-2661 GCA_964448915.1 uncultured Peptococcaceae bacterium | reverse complement strand
CTTTGGAGGGATCTGCCCCGGCTTTTAACATTACCGCCTTAAGTGTAGCTTCCTCAGAAGCCGCCCCCCATCCCCCGTAGGTTTTTCCCTCAAAATCCCTCGGGCTTACAATATTTAACTCTTTTTTTGAAGCAAATCCCGAAGTATTATGCTGGATCACCGCGGCAATAGACACTATGGGAACACCGGATGCCCTGGCCATTGTAATTTCTTCTTGTTGGCCTACTCCGAACTGTGCCTTACCGGTAGCTACCAGGTCGGATGTCCCACCTTGAGAAGGCTGGACAATTTCCACATCCAAACCTTTCTGGGCAAAATAGCCCTTCTCCTTAGCTACATAAATGCCTGTATGATTTGTATTTGGAACCCAATCAAGCACTAAAACCACTTTTCTCATACCGGCCTGTTCTGTGCCCTTCTCGTCCCCTGTGCACCCAGCAATGATCAACATGGACACCAGTGCAAGCAATAACAGCAAACCTCTCCTAAACATTAAACTCCTCCTCTTTAGATTTTTATGTCTTAACCCTGTTGTTTACGGTAATGCCAGGGGATACTCACCCGGGCAACAGCTTCGATCAACAGGTAGAACATTAAACTTATAAATACAATAACAGTTATCGCAGCAAAAACCCTTCCCATCTGAAATGAGTGAGAAGCCCTTGTTAAGACAACTCCAAGGCCTTTGCTGGCACCCAGCCATTCCCCAATTACAGCCGCCATGACACAATATGTAGCCGATATCTTTAACCCGCTGAAAAACGAAGGCAGGGCTGCGGGAATCCGAGCCAAACGAATTACCTGCCATCTGCTGGCGCCCATTACTTTCATGAGATCGGCCAAATCATTGTCTGCCGATTGCAGGCCGCCGGTTGTATTGATGACAATGGGGAAAAAACAAACCAGTACTGCCACCAGTACTTTGGGAAGCAGGCCGTACCCCAGCCAGATAATTATCAGCGGGGCAACAGTAATAATTGGCACAGTTTGAGAAAGCACCAGCAGCGGGTATACTTTTGCCCCCAACAAGGGCCAATAATCAATGATTAAGGCAATAATTACTCCCAAAACAACTGACAGGATAAATCCGGTAAAAGCTGCCACAAATGTATATACTGTATGTGACAATAACAACCAGCTATCCCTGATCAATGAATCCAATACATCCAAAGGAGCAGGCAGTAGCCACTCAGGTATATCACCAAGTACTACCGACACTTGCCAAAAAGCTATAAATATTGCCAAACCCCAAAAGCAATTTAAAAACCTTAATAAAAAAACACTTTTTTTCTTTTTAAAATTTTTATTGCTTATCGCCTGATAACAATTCATATAAAATCAACATGCCTTCTTCCACAAAAATTTCAGCAAAGTCGGACACCACCATGTTGCTGACCCCATAAGGCCGGCCAATATCAAACCCGGC
>CAYUXS010000238.1:481-1225 GCA_964448915.1 uncultured Peptococcaceae bacterium | reverse complement strand
ACTCCCAATAAGCCCCTTTTATTCTTACTCCTTTCACGCTGCTTGTTAATGGAAGCAGGGAAAAAACCACACCCTTGCCGTCCACCCTGCCGGCCAATTTTGGAGACACCAGGCTTACCCGCTGTTTATGATCTGCCAGGTAAGCCCTTACCCCTTTAGAGGCCGGATAAGACAGGAGATGTATATTGGCCAAGGTATGATCCAACCTGCCACCCAAGCCGCCATAGATAAAGATTTCATCCGGTTTAAAACCCATAGCTATTTGTATCGCCAATTCCGTATCCACTTCATCTTTTTCAGCCGGGTAATACAGTACTTTCGAACCTTTTTTCTCAAAATCGGCAAGCAGTTTTGGATCTGCTGAATCCATGTCCCCAACAATGTAATCCGGGACAACCCCAAAAGCGGCAGCGTGCTGCGTGCCCCCGTCCGCACAGATTAGCAAATCAAAAGATTTTAACCCGGGAGCATAGTTTTCTATTGGACCATTGGCAAAGATAACACATCTCATATTTTTCTCCTTAATTAATTAAAGTAAAAAAACGCACCGGATAAAGTGCGTTTCTATATAATAAATAATTCCCTACGCAGGCATTATCCTGATCAGGTCCAGGGTCAGGTGCTACACAGCCCTTTCTCAGCCCATTTCATGAGCTCCCCATTTATGCTATATCCTATTGTTTTGTTTTTTCTAATTATATCCGCCGGGGTGGTTTAAAACAATACTGTTTTATAAAACTGCTA
>CAYUXS010000238.1:0-471 GCA_964448915.1 uncultured Peptococcaceae bacterium | reverse complement strand
ACGATCCATTATTTTATAGACCCTGTCTATCATTTGGCTTTCCCTGCCGGGTAAACCGGCAGCCAAGAATGCGTTGTCGGCTATTTGTTCCACACAGGATTCAAGAAATTCCTGATCGTAACCCTGCTTTTTCAACTTGGCCAATTTTATTATAATACTGTGCCCTGTGTTTATTTCCAGGACTTTCGGCCCTATTATACCTAACTTGCTGTCTGCAGCTTGCAGTACTTTTTGCATGGCAGTAGTATAGAAATGATCTTTATTAACTACCATAGCAGGGCTGTTTAACAAACGCTTGGATTCACGGACCTCACTGATTTCATCACCCAGCACTTCTTTCATCCAGGAGACAAGAGATTTAACTTCTTCCGCTGACAAGGATTCCGTATTATCTTGCTCTGTCACTGTTAAGTCCAAATCAGCCCTATCGGCCGAAACCAGCTTTTTACCGTTGTATTCATATAATGCAGA
>CAYUXS010000237.1:0-2671 GCA_964448915.1 uncultured Peptococcaceae bacterium | reverse complement strand
CGAAAGTGGCTATGATAATCCTGTCCTCGGCGGCCAGGCGAAAAGTTTCATCAAAGGTGTTTCCGACAAAACGTTCGGACATGGTATAACCAGGTCTTTCCGCATTAGTGCTGTCGGAAAGCAAAACCAGAACCCCTTTTTCACCTAGCTGAGCCAATCGTTGAAAATCAGTTACCTGACCGTCCACCGGTGTCTGGTCAATTTTAAAATCGCCGGTATGAAGAACTACACCAATCGGTGTGTGCACAGCAACTGCCACTGCATCTGGTATGCTGTGTGATACTTTGATGAACTCGATTTTAAAAGGACCAACCTGTACAACATCCCTCGGCTTGACGGTGTGCAGGGTAGTTTCACTGGTCATATTTTGCTCTTTCAGTTTACCATGCAGCAGCCCCAGAGTTAGTTTAGTCCCGTAAACCGGTACATTTAGTTGGCGTAGCACATACGGCAGGGCACCGATATGGTCCTCGTGTCCGTGGGTAAGCACAATTCCGAGGACGGAATCCCTGTTTTCCAAAAGATAAGAAATATCCGGGATTACGATGTCAATCCCCAACATACTTTCCTCAGGAAACATTAAACCACAGTCAATAACTAAAATATTCTCCCCAAATCTCACCGCCATCATGTTTTTTCCGATTTCCCCTAACCCACCAAGGGGTATCAGGGACAATTTGGGTTCTTTGGGCAAATCCACACCTCCTAACCATTTACATAAATAAATATTTTCACGTTTTAAATAGGCGAGATATTTCAGGAGAAGGTGGGAAAATATATAATTAGACTGCCTTTCGGGAAATCCGCGCACTTAAAAAACACTTAAATATCATTATACTTTATTTTATTACCATTAACAATAAATTTTATAAGATACTGTTAAACCTGGAGCCTGCTGGCCCAATCTCTAAAGGTAGACCAGAGCATAATGTCCCCCAAAGCCCGGCATATAATACATGAAAAGGAGCTGCATTAGAGTAAGCGGCTCCTCCTTCAAGCTATTAGATTCTAACTCTACAGTCACTTGAACATTTGCACAATGAACTTAACATTTTTGTCGGGCTAAAAACTGTGTTTCATGTTAATTTCTATCCATAATTTTGGGTGCAAAGGCAGGTTGATGAATTACAAAAGATCGAGATTTTTGAGCAGTTCCGCTATTGCTGCTTTTTCTGTTGTTGTTGCTTCCACTAGAGGAAGCCGGGTTGCCCCTACATCCCAACCCTTTAAATTCAAGGCGGTTTTTACAGGGACCGGGTTGGTTGATATGAATAAACCTTTAAAGAGGGGAAACATTTCGAGGTGAATTTCGTTCGCCAGGTTGGTGTTCCCGGACGTAAACGCATTGATTAGTTCCTGCAAGCGGGTGCCTGCCAGGTGCGATGCTACACTAACAACCCCTTTCCCGCCCAACGCAAGGATTGGCAGGGTTAAAGAGTCATCACCGCTGTAAATTGCAAAATGATCCGGTAAAATCCTGCGTAATTCACTGACCTGATCCATATTGCCACTGGCTTCCTTAACCGCGACAATATTGCTGATTTCAGCAAGCCTGGCTAACGTTGCGGGCAGCAGGTTTAATGATGTTCTGCCCGGTATGTTATAGAGCATAACAGGAAGGTTGGTGCTCTCTGCTAAAGCCTTAAAATGCTGGTAAATACCATCCTGCGATGGCTTATTATAATAAGGGACTACCAGCATTATTCCGTCAACACCAACTTTTTCGGCTGCACGGGTTAACGCAATGCTATCCGCGGTTGAGTTGCTGCCTGTTCCAGCCAGAACAACGGCCTTTCCTCCCACCTCTTCCACCACAACCCGATAAAGCTCTACCTTTTCGTCCTTGGTCAGTGTTGGCGACTCCCCTGTAGTGCCGGCTATGACCAGCCCGTCCGAACCGTTAGCAACCAGATGACGGGCTAATTTCCTGGCCTCATTAAAGTTTATACTCAAGTCCTTATGGAAAGGCGTGACCATGGCGGTTAAAACCCGTCCAAAATCTACGTTCAATTCTATTCACCTTCCTTGTTATTGCTTATTATTGCCTGAACTCGCGGTGAAGTACCCGAATGCCCTTCTCCATGTCTTCCTTTTTAACCAGTACCCAAATAGTCGTATAAGAATCAGCGGACTGCAGGATTGTTATTTGTTCCCTGGCCAGCGCCTCAACAATTTTTGCCATTACACCGGGTACGCCGGTCATGGCTGCACCCACTGCTGCAATTTTAGCACAGTCCGGCAGCACCTGAGGGGATACATTCATACTATTTAGAATCTGTATGGTTTTCGGAACGACAGTGTTTTTTACAGTAAATAAAATAGCTTCAGGATGTACGTTGATGAAGTCCAAACTAATACCGGCCAGTGCCAGGCTCTTGAATATTTTCCTTTGAAAATCAATTTTGTCCTTGATACCGTCAGCTAAAATTTTTATCTGGGAAATATCTGAAATATAGGTAATGCCGGTAATTGTCCGGTCTCTTGTAATATCAATGGAGCCATGTTTATTTTCACCCTGGGATGTAACCAGGGTACCTGGACCATCACTGAAAGTTGATTTAATCCGCAAAGGAATTCCTTTCTGCATGACAATTTCAACGGCCCGGGGATGGATTACCTTGGCCCCTTCATGAGCCAGCTGGCAGATTTCATTATAGGTGACAGATTCCAG
>CAYUXS010000236.1:0-2678 GCA_964448915.1 uncultured Peptococcaceae bacterium | reverse complement strand
ATTGTTCAGTGGCTACAAAGGTAGAGACCTTACGTGCGTACTGCTTCATAAACGGTTTAACCGCATGGTTTAAAATAAAACCTAAGATTTCAGGGGATAATTCCTCATCAAAAGATTCCAGCAGGTTTGTATCAGGTGTGAAGACCTGCCTGACAAAAAGTTCTCTTGCCTTAGTGTCAGCCGGTAAAACGCTTAAAATTTTGTTTATATCACCTTCCAGGTCCGGTTTATGCTTTACAACGATGCCCGCAACATCTTTTAAAACATCAAAAAACGTATTCGCATTGGCCTGCGGTGGGCAGACCTTTATTACAGGCGCATCATTTTCCCTTAACGACTTTAATAACCCGGCCTGCGGCCTGACAACCGTAACTGCATCATCCGGAAGAACAATCTTTGTAAACTCCTTGTTGAAATCAATAAGCATTTGCTGAACCGTATTGTTTGTCATGCTAAACGCTCACTTTCTATGGATTTCCAGAACCCACCCTGTGAATGAATTGATAAAATACCCAGCAAGATATATGTGTCTATATATGCACCCCCCTTAAACAGTTGATTATAATCAATGCTGCATTTTGGCCGCATTTAGGCTGCCAAAATCCAACTAACCATTTCTTTAAAGAGGACCCCTTACGGATAAAACTCCAGTAGCGCCTCTAAAAACATAAAGGTAAAGCTTTATCCAACGTGAAAAGGACAAAGTTTTACCTTTGTTTAAAAAAGCTCTCCTTTCCACAATGGGAGGCCCAACAGTTTCCCGCTGAACCCTGACGTCCGGTAAACCATACCACTTGCTTAGGTTATAACCGGCTCGGAGGCAATAATAAAATTTTTTGAAAATGCATGGATTAGAACAAAGCTATTTTTTTATTTTCTAAAAACATAAAGGTAAAGCTTTATCCAACGTGAAAAGGACAAAGTTTTACCTTTGTTTAAAAAAGCTCTCCTTTCCACAATGGGAGGCCCAACAGTTTCCCGCTGAACCCTGACGTCCGGTAAACCATACCACTTGCTTAGGTTATAACCGGCTCGGAGAAATATTTAAGCTATAATATTTTAATTCCACATTATATTTAAAATTCCTTCTAATTACAATAATGAAAAATATTTTTTATTTCAATATTTGCATTATTTCGTTTTTATTTAGTTGAACTAACGGGGAATTGTTTTTTGCAGGGTTGGTGTCAAGCCGGTTTGGTAACTAATAACTTCCGGCTGAATACCAAAAATTAAAGTGGGGGGAGGTTGTCCAGCTTTTTTGCTATAGCCAGCACTTCTGTTAGATTGATATCGTGCAGGGTGACGAGTTGGTCTGTGGTTTCCAGGGCTAACCCGTATGCGGGAATGCGAAAAATAGAGGCCGGTACTTTGCCGGCCTCTACGCAGTCTACAATAATAACGTTGCAGGTTGATATTATATAATTTGCGAGCTCTGCAGTATTTGGCCCAACTGCCTGACAAAACCGGTATGCAGCAGTTTATCAGCATCTCCCAGGGCTTCTTCCAGGTCTTCATCAAAATCAATTGAACCAAGGAAAGGGATCGTAAGTCCGGTAAGCTCCTCTCCGGCAGGAGAATCCTTTTTAATTTTCATGTTTTCCAGAACTCCGAGAACCGGAATGTTGAGCTCCCTTAGCACGGATAGTTCCTTTTTCATTACTTCCCTGGCTACCCGTGACGGGGTGGTTACCAACAGGAATTCAACACGCTTCATCAGGCGTATAACGTCCAGGGTGGGGTCGCCGGTGCCGGGCGGCATATCGATAATTAAAAAGTCCAGTTCTCCCCAGCGGGTAATAGCCAGCAATTCAATAATGGCGTTGGAAATTTCCCCGCCGCGCAAGGGCGCTGGTTGACCCGCGCTGTAGAAAGTGATTGACATAAAACGGATACCTTTTACCAGAGGTGGTATGATGCCCATGTCCTCCTCCGGGTAAGCGCCTTCAATGCCGAGGATAACGTGGGATGAGGGCCCGCAAAAATCCAAATCCAGCAACCCCACCCGGTAATTTTGTCTGGTTAGATATAGCGCCAGTCCTGCTGCCGTTTGGCTTTTGCCGATGCCGCCCTTGCCCCCTGAGACGGCGATAATTCTCTTGATGTTTTCCAGACGTTTATTAATAATATTTAGTCTTGGGTCCATTATTTCTCCCCTTCTATTGAATCGATCCACACGCCGCGCCCTTGCAGTATTTCAAAATCCGGGCTGCCGCACCGGGTGCACCTCATATAGGTGTGGGCAATTTCGGGCACAAAATGGATGGCTTCTTTTTCATCCTCTGGCAGCTCTTTTGGAGTATCACGGTAGTTCCACTGGTTGCCGCAGACCTTGCATTTCAATACGCACCTGTCAATTTCCAAGTGAATATTTTCCAGGTCTACCGGAGGGTTGTACAGTTCAGCCATATTTTCCAGGGCAAACTTAAATACATCAAGTTCTATCGACTGTAACTCACCAATTTTCACCGTGACCTTATCAACTTTGCTCAAATTTTCCTTTTCAGATTCTTTTATAATGGTAACGATTATGGCTTCCGCCAGTGCCCATTCATGCATATAATCCAACTCCGTATTTTATTTTATAATGTATATTCTTTTGCTTATTATAAAACAAGTAAGCGTATCTGGACAGAAAATATAAATGTGGGAGTTGTATTCTCCCACCAAAAAGATGC
>CAYUXS010000235.1:0-2681 GCA_964448915.1 uncultured Peptococcaceae bacterium | reverse complement strand
ATCATCAGCATTTCAGGTACATATTTTGCTGCCGCCAGGTAGCTAATTACCCCTACAATAACTACTTTAACAACGCTTTTTAACAATTCGACAAGGCTGTCAACACTAAAAAGCCTCTTAAAACCTTCCAATGGGTTTAGCCTTTCAAGTTTTGCGGATACCGCCTCGGAAGAAAATACAAAACCCGTTTGCATTACATTGGCAAGTACTCCAAAAGCCATAATAATTAGAAACAGCGGCATGAATATTAAAGTAAACTCCACCAAGGCGGTAACCAAAATGGAATACATCTCATCAGCAGGCAAGTTAAAGGTGAAGCAATTACTGAAATACCAGTTAAGCTGTTTTGATAAATTTGTAATTGCATTTTTGCTGGCCAGGTAAAAGAATAATACTGCAGCCATTAAAACCACTGCTGCTGATAGATCCTTGCTTTTTGCCACCTGGCCTTTCTTTCGTGCCTCCTGCAGTTTTCTTGGGGTTGGTTGTTCCGTTTTTTCCTGCCCGCTATCAGCCACTTTGGACCAACCCTTTCAAAATTGTATATAAGTCCTTTTCCATAAGCCTGAACAATGACCGGAAAACTACTCCCATCAAAGGCATTAATACAGCAAGAGTCAGAATGCCAATACCGATTTTTAAGTTGAAGCCCATCATAAATATGTTCATTTGAGGTGCTGTCCTGCCTAGAAGGCCCAAACATATATCAATTATCAACACTACCGCTATAAAAGGGGCGCTTATTTGCACAGCCATAGTAATCATCCTGGAAAACGTTTTCATTAATACTGTAAGACTGCTGTTTGTAAAAACCGCAGCATTAAGCGATACGATATCAAAACTTTTAGCTAAACCTGCAACCAGCATGTGATGACCGTCCAAAGTAAAAAAAAGCACTATCCCAGCCAGGTACAAAAATCTTGCCGTCAATGTTGTTTGCCCTAAAGACTGGTCGTAAAATGAAGCCATCAAAAAACCTATATGAAGATCAAAAATCTGGCCCACCATACTAAATATTTGAAATATAAAACTGCAAACCAAACCCGACATCAAGCCAACTGCAACTTCCCTTAGTATTAATAAACCAAATGCCAATAGGCTACTTTCCGGTAATTGTGTATTAAAGCTAACAACAGGCAATAAGATTAAAGATATAACTATTGAAATGCCTGCTTTAACCTGTAATGGAACATTGTTGCCACCAAAAACAGGAACAACACTTATAAAGGACGTGATCCTGGCAAATACCAGTAAAAATGTTGCTGCAGTTTCATAATTAAGCATACCGCGTATCCCTACTTTTACTTTATCCAGCGAATTATTTGGTTAACTCAGGCAGTTTTGTAAAAGCCTCGGTGGTAAAACCTGTCATAACATTGATTATCCATGGCGCTAAAATAATCATTAACAATATTACTACCACCAGCTTTGGTATAAAACTCAAGGACTGTTCCTGAATTTGGGTTGTTGCTTGCAGGATGCTGACAATAAGCCCCATCAGCATACCACCCACCAAAATTGGTACTGCTATGATCAAAGCTATGGTTAAAGCTTCCCTAATAGTCTGTAATATAAAAGAATCGGTCATTTCTCACATCTCCGGGCTTGTTGCTGACTATAACTGTAATGAGCTGTAAGTTATAGGTTATAAGTTATAGGTTTTAGGTTTTAGGTTTTAGGTTTTAGATTTTAGATTTTAAATTTTAAATTTTAGGTTTTAGGTCTCCTGTCTACTGCCTGCCACCTGCCACGGGGACAGTCCCCAAGGCTAACAGCTGATAGACAATAGCTGACCAACAAGAAATTACCTTAAGCATTAAAAGCTCTCCACCAGGGATTTCACTACCAAATACCAACCATCTACCATTACAAATAACAAGAGCTTAAAAGGCAGTGAAATCATAACCGGGGGCAGCATGAACATTCCCATGGACATAAGAGTGCTGGCCACTACTATATCTACAACCAAAAATGGCACATACAGCATAAACCCCATTTGGAAAGCCGTCTTTAACTCACTTATCATGAATGCCGGTGACAGTATTGTTAAAGGCACATCATCAGGACTATTGGGGCGCTGTGTATTGGAAATTGAATAAAATAAGGACAAATCTTTTTCCCTGGTTTGTTTTAGCATAAAAGCCCTAAGCGGTTTATATGCCTCATTCATGGCCTGTTCCTGGGTTATCTGATCCGCCACATAAGGTTTAATGGCTTTATCGTTTATCTGGTTATAAGTCGGTGCCATGATAAACAAGGTAAGAAACAAAGCCAAACCAATCAATACCTGGTTGGGTGGTGTACTTGCCACCCCAATCGCACCTCTTAAAAGCGACAAGACAACGATAATCCTGGTAAAGCTGGTTACCATCAAGATAAATGCCGGGGCAAGGGCAATTAAACTAATAAGGACCAACAGTTTAACGGTATCAACCACAGCACCCGGGGAATCGGCAGTGTCAATACTTAAATTGACACCCGGTAAAGGTTCGGCATTCGCAGCCATCGGAAATAAAAACAAACAGGCCAAAAATACCACAAACAATAGACGCCTCATAACATGCTCCTATACCAGCTAGTCAGAAACTGCTATCTTAAGACAAGGCAAATGCTTTGTCATTTTTTTCTTTTTTTTTGGACATATTTTCTTTTTCTTTTTTTTTTGAAAATTTTCTGACTCT
>CAYUXS010000234.1:0-2681 GCA_964448915.1 uncultured Peptococcaceae bacterium | reverse complement strand
ATGCTCAAGACGGTGTTACCGAACAGGACAAAAAAATAGCCGGCTACGCCCACGATCTTGGCAAAGCATCGGTTATAATTGTTAATAAATGGGATTTAATAAAGAAAAGCGACAAAACTTTTGACCATTACACAAAAAACATTCGCGAAGAATTAGGATATATGAAATATGCACCAATTATATTTGTGTCGGCACTCACCGGCCAAAGAGTGGACAACATTCTTCCGGCCGTTGAAAGTGCAGCCCAGAACCATAGTCTGAGAGTATCCACTCCCGGTTTAAACAATTTGATCCGCGAGGCAGTAATGCAAAACCCGCCGCCAACATATAAGACCAGGCAGCTGAAGATATACTATGTAACCCAAAATGGAATTAAACCCCCAAAATTCACTTTTTTCGTCAATGATACCGACTTGGCTCATTTTTCATACCTAAGGTACCTGGAAAAACAGATCAGATCGGCTTATGGTTTTGAGGGAACCCCTATAAGACTGCTGTTAAAGAAAAAAAGCGGAGTAGATTAGGTGTATTTTTATCGCCTGGATGAATGGAGAGTAATTTCATTGTTAATTGTAATCCTGATTGCCAGTTATCTGATTGGATCGATTCCTTTTGGATATATCATCAGTAAATTTAAAGGTATCGACATTAGGCAATATGGCAGCGGCAATATTGGTGCTACCAATGTCTGGCGCACTTTAGGCCCCTTATATGGGATCACCGTACTGGCTTTAGACGCTTTAAAGGGAGTGACCGGGGTTTATCTTGGCAGGGGAATAGGTGTTGAAGGGCTTGAGTTGGTCGCGGGCATAGCAACTGTGCTTGGCCATGCTTATCCGGTTTTCCTGGGTTTTAAAGGCGGCAAAATTATAGCTACCGGGTTGGGAGTCCTGCTGGCCTTAACCCCCTATGTGGCCTTGATAGCTTTGGCAGTTTTTATCACAGTAATACTCATATCTCGTTATGTCTCCCTGGGTTCGATAATTGCAGCGCTGTCAGTCCCAATTTCCATGTTCCTGTTAAAATACAACCTGCATTACATTATTTTTGGGCTGGCGATCTGCTGCATCGCAATTTACAGGCATATCCCAAACATAAAAAGGATTGTCTCCGGAACAGAAAATAAAATTAATTGGCCAAAAGGATCCCGGCGGTAAATGAATTGAGAAGAATCGGCAAGGGGGAAACAGTTTGAGAAATGAAAAAATAACAGTTCTGGGAGCTGGAAGCTGGGGTACAGCCCTGGCCATTCACCTGGCAAACATTGGTCATGATCCATTACTATGGACCCACCGCCCCGAACAAATGGAAGAAATGTTAACTACAAAAATAAATAGCAAGTATCTCCCACAAACTGCAATCCCGGATAATATCCAGCTAAGCAGTGATTTGGAGGAGGCTGTCAATCAAGCCGGGGCAATCATAACCGCAGTGCCGTCCCATGCATTCAGGAGCCTTTTAATTAGTGCCAAACCATATATCAAGCAATCTGCAATCATAATAAACGGTGCCAAAGGTATAGACGAAAAAACCCTGCAGAGCATGTCATCCATTTACCGTGAAATATTTGGCGAGGATAGAAACTTTGTGGTTTTATCAGGCCCGAGCCATGCAGAGGAAGTCTGCCGGGGCATGCCTACTGCCGTGGTGGTATCATCATATAACCAGAGCAACGCGATTAAAGCCCAGAACTTACTGATGTCCAGTAACTTCAGAGTATACACAAACCCTGATGTCATTGGGGTGGAACTTGCCGGTGCCTTAAAAAATGTGATCGCCCTGGGAACAGGTATAGCGGAAGGCCTAAATTACGGCGACAACACCAAAGCTGCTTTGATTACCAGGGGACTGGCTGAAATTGCCCGGCTGGGAATTGCTTTAGGGGCTAACCCATTAACTTTTTCCGGACTTACCGGTGTCGGGGATTTAATTGTAACCTGCACCAGTGTTCACAGCAGGAATAGGATGGCCGGTATCGAAATAGGACGAGGCAAAACCGTTGAACAAGCTTTAACCTCAGTAAAAATGGTAGTGGAAGGCATAAGGACAACAAAAGCCGCCAAACAACTATCTGAACGCAATAATGTCCAAATGCCAATAACAGAACAGATGTATAAAGTTTTATTCGAGGGGAAAAACCCACGTCAAGCAGTATCCGATTTAATGACAAGGGACAGAAAAGATGAAATAGAAGAGTTTACATGGAGAATTACCGGTTAAATTAAACCCCAGTTTTTTTGAGAAAGGTTGATATTTTAATATCAACCTTTTTTGTTTTAGCCCTCAACAATCTCGTTGAGTATGATTATTCCCACCTGCAGTTCAGGCCACTTCAATGAATAACAAAAACCCCGGCGTTAAAATTTTTCCTTCAAAAGTAATATTCTTGTCCAAAACTCATATATATGTATTGTTAATGTATACTACTGGAAAAAAACTACCCGTTTTCCAGCCTTCATAAACCCACCAAAAGATACAGCGCCAGGTTCGGGGGGGATGCTGATAAGTTTAAGCATTTTCATTAATAATATATATTTTTTAAGGAGGGATAAAATTGGAAAAAGTTGACATATTCCGGGATATAGCCGAACGAACCGGCGGTGACATTTACTTGGGTATCAGCGGTGGAGTAAGAACCGGAAAGTCTACCTTTATTAAAAAGTTTATGGAACTGCTGGTTA
>CAYUXS010000233.1:2317-2712 GCA_964448915.1 uncultured Peptococcaceae bacterium | reverse complement strand
GGCAAAGGTCTGGCAGGATGCAGGTGGATAGATATTGAAATAGTGCGTAATGCTGGTAATGCTCCCCAAATACAACTTAACGGCAAAGCAAAAGCAATGGCAGAAGAAATGGGGATTGCCAATATATTAATTAGTATGAGCCATGACCGGGGCAGGGCTGTGGCTTTTGCGGTAGCAGTAAAGGGTTAAAGGGGGTATGATGCCGTGAAGGTTGTTAATGCCCAAGAAATGAGAGAAATAGATCAAAGGGCAATGGATGATTTTAAAATTCCCGGTATTATACTTATGGAAAATGCAGGTTTTGAGGTTTCCCAGGAAGTGCTGAAAATGCTTCCCAGTTTACAGGGAAGGACCGTCACTATTTTTGTTGGCAAGGGAAACAACGGGGGGGACGG
>CAYUXS010000233.1:0-2307 GCA_964448915.1 uncultured Peptococcaceae bacterium | reverse complement strand
ACGGTTTTGTTGCAGCCAGGCATCTATTTAATATGGGAGCGGATGTCAATGTCGTAATGACGGAGAACCCTGATACCATGAAGGGTGACGCTGCAGTGAATATGGAGATTTGGCGCAGGATGGGCCAAAAGATTTATACTGTTACCCAAAACGAAGATTTTAATACGGCCAGATTGCTATTAGTCAAGACAGACTTAATTGTTGATGCTATTTTCGGTACTGGTTTTAAAGGATTTGTTAAGGAACATATTGGTTTAATCATAGAGTCTATAAATGCCAGCGGAAAACCGGTGATCGCCGTTGATATTCCATCGGGAGTGGAAGCAGATACCGGCAGGGTTAACGGCCCATGTGTCAGGGCCAACGTTACTGTTACCTTCGGTTTGCCCAAAATTGGATTATTAATGGAACCAGGTGCAAGTTACACCGGTTCTCTTAGGATAGCGGACATTTCATTGCCTTTACCGCTTTTAACAGATAATCATATAAAGTGTAATATGATTGAGAGGAGTATGGTTAAAGGCTGGCTTCCTTTTCGGCAGAATTATTCTCACAAAGGAGATTACGGCAGGGTTTTGGTAATTGCCGGATCCCGTGGGATGGCAGGGGCTGCCTGTTTGACTGCAGAAGCGGCGGCAAGGATAGGTGCAGGGCTGGTTAATCTGGTTGTTCCGGAAAGCATATATGCTCCGGTTTGTGCAAAATTAACTGAAGTAATGGTTACTCCAGTTCCAGAAACCGCTGAGGGTACACTGTCTAAAGAGGCATTGCCTTTGATCAAGGGATTGGCAGAGAGAGCGGATGTTTTAGCATTGGGGCCGGGTTTGTCCACCAACCCCCAAACTATGGAGGCGGTAAGGAAATTAATTTCGTTGTCCAACTTGCCATTAGTACTAGATGCAGATGGAATTAACGCTTTTATCAATCATAAGGATATATTGGAAAGCTACAGGCAGCCATTGGTTTTAACTCCCCATCCGGGTGAGATGTCACGTTTGGCAGAGAGCTCAATAGATAAGATACAAAGTAACAGGCTGCAAGAAGCCAGGCTATGGTCCGACCGGTTGAATGCGGTACTTGTATTAAAGGGGGCGAAAACAATTATTGCTGCACCGGATGGCACAGCATATATAAATGTTACCGGCAATCCGGGCATGGCAACCGGTGGCAGCGGAGATGTACTGACAGGTATCATAGCCGGCTTGATTGCCCAGGGCATGGATGCAGTAACATCTGCTGCCGCGGGAGTATACCTGCACGGATTGGCAGGTGACGAAGCGGCAAGGAAAAAGGGGCTGATGGGCCTTTTAGCCGGGGATATCCTTAGCACATTGCCGGAAGTGACTAAATCAATAGAGGTTTTATAGGACAAAAGTTATTTTAATAGAGGTGTGTTTTATTATGACAGGCTTAGCAGCATGGGCTGAAATTGATTTGGATGCCCTTGCTCATAATGTTAGGGAAATATGCAGGATTAAGGAACCCAAAGCAGAAGTGATGGCCGTGGTTAAGGCAAATGCTTATGGCCACGGTGCGGTGGAAGTTGCCACCACAGCTATAAAAAATGGGGCTACCCGTCTTGCAATAGCAAGGACGGAAGAAGGCATTCAACTGCGTGAAGCAGGAATTAAAGTGCCAATTTTAATCTTGGGGTATACCCCAATTGAGCAAATACCGGAAGTTTTTAAGTTTGATTTGGAACAGACTGTCTATGGATTGGACTATGCTTTAAAAGTTAACGAAAAAGCAGCAGAATTAGGTATTAATTTACCGGTGCATATTAAAATTGATACCGGTATGGGCAGGATTGGCGTCATAGCCAATGGCAGCACTGCCGTCGATGAAGTCAAGGCAATAGCGGAACTGCCTAATTTGTCGCCGGTAGGCATTTTTACCCATTTTGCTGCGGCTGACAGTGTTGATAAGACTTATACCAAGTTCCAGTGGGAAAGCTTCAATAAATTATTGGATGATCTACGGCGGGAAGGATTGGAGTTTCCCTTATGCCATGCAGCCAACAGTGCGGCACTTATTGATTTGCCCGGCAGCCATTTGAATATGGTCAGGGCGGGTATAATATTATATGGACTATATCCTTCTGATGAGGTCAACAAACAAAAGATAGATTTAAAACCGGTGATGTCATTTAAGTCTAGAGTGGCTTTTATTAAGAGAGTTCAGCCGGGGTTTTCGGTCAGTTATGGATGTACTTATAAAACAAAAGGTCCTGCTACTATAGCCACTATTCCGGTAGGTTATGCGGACGGTTATAACAGGCTTCTTTCAAACCGGGGAGAAGTCTTGGTA
>CAYUXS010000232.1:0-2725 GCA_964448915.1 uncultured Peptococcaceae bacterium | reverse complement strand
TGCACCGGTTTCAGCGATCACCCTTTTTTTATTCATTTTACGGGCAAGTAAAATTTGCCCAAGGGCGTTATTAATCTTATGTGCCCCTGTATGGTTGAGATCCTCCCTTTTTAAATAAATTTTTGCCCCTCCACAGTAATTTGACAGCCTTTTTGCATAATAAAGCCCTGAGGGGCGGCCTACAAAATTCTTTAAAAGCATTTTAAGTTCATACTGAAAATCTTGATCCTCTTTAAGCTTGTAGTAACTTTTTTCAAGTTCTTCCAAAGCAGCCATTAAGGTTTCAGGGACAAACCTTCCTCCATATTGCCCGAAGTACCCGTTAATATCCGGGTTATACAGTGTCAATTTTAACCCTCCTGATAAAAGTGCTTATTTTATAAAAATCTTTTTTGCCATCAGTTTCTACCCCACTGCTTACATCTACAGCGTATGGTTTGGTTATTTTAATAGCATCCCTGACATTGTCAGGGTTTAGACCGCCGGCTAGAATTAATGCGCCTTGTTTAAAATTGGCCGCCCGGCGCCAATCAAAAACCCTGCCGGTCCCGCCATAGAAACCTTTAACCGCTGTGTCCAAGAGAAAAGCATCAGCTTTGTATTTTTCCAGCAATTTGTAATCGCCTTCTCCCGGGTATGCCTTAACAACTTTATAATAGGATTTGAGGTAGTTGCAGAAGCCGGGACTTTCCTCCCCATGAAGCTGTATTGTATCCAACCCTGTCCTTGAGGCAATATCAAAAACTTCCTGTAAACATGGGTTGACAAATACTCCAACTTTGGCAATATAGGGAGGAAGCCTGGAGATAATCTCAGATGCATGTTCCGGGGGAATCCTTCTTTTGCTTGGGGCAAAAATAAACCCAAGGGCATCCGCACCGGCTTGAACGGCATAAAGTGCATCTTCTAAAGAACATATGCCACATATTTTTACTCTTATATAGCTCATGGAAATAACCCCCATTGCCGTCCGGATAATTCCCTGACCTTTGAGCCGATATTATTTGCACTTACAAGGGCCTCACCAATTAAAGCCGCATTTATCCCGCTTTTAAATAGATATTCCATTTCCCGGGTCGTGCTAATCCCGCTTTCACTTACAACTACGATTGAAGTGTCCTTTATTTTCCTGCAGAGCCTGTGGGAAACATTAAGATCAATTTCAAATGTTTTTAAATTCCGGTTGTTAATCCCGATAAAACCAGCACCCAAACTTAAAGCCAAACCAAGTTCTTTACTGTTGTGGACTTCAACCAATGCCTCAAGGCCTGCTTTTTTTGCAGTTTCCATTAACAGGGAAAGGGTTTTGGGAGTTAATATCGCACATATCAGCAATACTGCATCTGCCCCATATAAACGGGATTGATATACCTGGATTGGATCAATAATAAAATCCTTCCTAAGCAGCGGCAAATGAGTTACTTGCCTTATTTGCTTAAGGTAGCTTAAACTGCCTTGAAAAAATTTTTGATCCGTTAAAACCGAGATGCCATCTGCCCCATTTAGGGTGTAAAGCTTTGCAATCCTGCAAGGCTCAAAATCTTTCCGGATAATCCCTTTTGATGGCGAAGCCTTTTTTACTTCTGCTAGCAAGGCCATCCTGTAGGGGTTTGTTAGAGCCTTGGACAATGACTTGGCAGGGGGCATTTTTTCAACTTTATTGATTAAGGATGCTATATCGGTTTTTTGTTTTAGCCTGTTGACCTCTTTAATTTTTTGATTGATTATTTGATCAAGCATTACTAAATAGCTTCCTTTCAGAAAGCTTCTTATTGGTGAATTCCACCAGTTCATCCAGTTTTTTAGCCGCTTTTCCTGTATCTATTGAATCAGTTGCTGCTTCCAGGCCTTGGTTAATATCCGGGGCAAAGCCTGAAGCAACTAAAGCCAGGGCAACATTGAGAATCACTGCATTTCTCCGGGGCCCTTTCTCACCGTCCAAAATATTCCTGATAATAATCGCGTTTTCCTGTGGACTGCCACCTCGAAGCTCTTTTATACTGCATCTGCTTATGCCGTAATCCAAAGGGTCCAATTCAAAGCCATGTAACTCCCGGCCTGAGACCTCATATACATATGCCGGGCCCGCAGGTGTTACTTCATCGGTATTAAAGGCACCGTGAAGCACAAAAGACTTTTTAGTACCCAACCGTGATAAGACACCTGCGATTTTGGGCACCAGATCCGGTTTGTAAACCCCGATTACCTGGCTATTCGCATTGGCGGGGTTTGTCAGCGGTCCCAGGACATTAAAAATTGTTCTTACGCCAATCTCCTTCCGTGGGCCTGATGCATGCTTCATGGCTACGTGTAGCGCAGGTGCGAAAAGAAAAGCTATGCCTACCCGGTCCAAGCAATCGCTTGATTCCGCCGCAGTCAAGTCAATGTTTACACCCAGTGCCTCAAGAACATCGGCAGAACCGCATTGGCTGGATACCGAGCGGTTTCCATGTTTAGCCACCGGCACCCTGCATCCGGCTGTTACTATTGCCGCTGCGGTTGAAATGTTAAAAGTATTGACATTGTCCCCTCCGGTTCCACATGTATCAACCAGAGTTTTATGTTTAGTCGGGACCGGTATTGCCCTGTTTCTCATTGCCCTGGCAAAACCGGTGATTTCATCAATTGTCTCCCCTTTTAATCTCATGGCTATTAATAGTGCGCCGATTTGAGCCGGGCTGGCTTCTCCTGACATGATTAAGCCCATTACTGCTTCAGCCTCATC
>CAYUXS010000231.1:0-2729 GCA_964448915.1 uncultured Peptococcaceae bacterium | reverse complement strand
TCCTGTTTGTCCGGGGTAAAAATACAGTTCAGACGGATGTTGTTCCCTGCGGCGATATGGCAGTTGTTGTAAAACTCCAGGATACTGGGACAGGCGACACCCTGTGTGATAAGGATAAGCACGTGGTCCTGGAAGGCATTGAATTCCCCACACCAACCCTTACTGTGGCCATAGCCCCCAAGAGCAAGAACGACGAAGACAAACTGGGGGATGCCATTTCCAAGCTGCTTGAAGAAGACCAGACCATGCGGGTAGAGAAAAACACAGAAATCAAGCAAACGCTGCTTACCGGTATGGGTGAGCTGCATATCAATATCATGGTTGAAAAGCTCAAGCGCAGGTATGGTGTTGATGTGGTGTTGGCCGACCCCAAAGTCCCCTACCGGGAAACCATCAGGTCCAAAGTGGAAGTAGAGGGAAAACACAAAAAACAATCGGGTGGACGCGGTCAGTACGGCCATGTTTGGATCCGCTTTGAACCAAACCCGGAAGAAGATTTTGTCTTCACAGAAGAAGTCTTTGGAGGCGCCGTGCCCAGACAGTATTTCCCCGCAGTTGAGAAGGGTTTGCGTGAAGTCATAAATGAAGGGGTACTTGCAGGCTTTCCTACCACTGGTCTTAAAGCAACACTATATGACGGTTCCTACCATAACGTAGACTCATCGGAAATGGCCTTTAAGATTGCAGCGCACCTTGCTTTTAAGAAAGGGGCCCTGCTGGCCAAGCCGGTACTTTTAGAGCCAATCATGAATGTTGAAGTACGGGTTCCGGAAAATAACATGGGAGATATCATCAGTGACTTTAACACCAGGCGCGGGCGGGTGCTCGGCACCGAGTCCGAAGGCAGGCAGACCGTAGTTAGAGCTACTTGTCCACTCTCGGAGATGTACCGGTATGCTATTGACCTGAAGTCCATGACCCAGGGCAGAGGTTCATTTACAATGGAGTTCAGCTCTTACGAGGAAGTACCCGCACGCCAGGCTGATGATATAATTAAGAAGGCCAAGGCTGAAGCAGAAGCTGAGAAGTAAAAAGTTGCCGTTGGCAACAATGCATTAAAGATAATCGTCAGGTTAATTGATGCAGGGGTGAACTTGAGGTTATTACAAAATGATAAATCAAAATAAAATTCTAGCCCGCCTTTTATCGGGGGCTAGAATTTTAAGTTAATGGGGGTTGGCAAGCTTTGAGTATGATTTACACTACGGTGCATCACCCGGATGTTGAGCAGTCTATAGCATGGTTTGAAATTAAAGATGATAAAATATATCCTGCTGCCGGACATCCGGATGGACCCGGCCAGGCGCCCTGGTTTGAGATTAGAGGTAAAAAGATTTATAGCACTGAGAATTCTTCATATGGTAAAAGCGGAGTGCCGTTATTTGAGATCAGGTTAAGCTTTATATATACGACCAGCTTTCACCCGGACGGGGCCAACAATTTTCCCTGGTATGAAATACGTTAAATATATGAACAATTATATCTTTTCAACCAGGTCCTGATATTTTAACTTGGATTGCAGCAGTCCTTTTTGGGTCATCCACTCAAGGACATTATTGATGTCCTCCTCCGCAGGCAGTTGGGGCCGGGGATAGGATTGTATTTGATAAGCCTTGGCGATTGGTTCAGGAATATTTACATTTTCAATTAATAGCTGTTTGTAATCATCAGGGTGGTTATTCAGGCTATCCACCGCTTTGGTATATGCGCGGTAGAATGCCTGTACAGCACCCTTTTTTTCTTCCAGGGTTTGTTGGTTGAAAATCACTACTGACTGGGAGAGGTTGCGTGCCGTATCCTGGACTACAATGCTGGCTCCTTTGAACTCGGCAAAGGAGAGCAGGGGATCTGGCACCACAATAGCGTCAAGCTGGTTATTAAAAAGCATTTCCATACGCACTGGTATTTTGGGTACGGACACTTTGTTTACCAGGGAAGGGTCAATGCCGCCGTCCTTCAGCATACCGTCCGTAACATATTCAATAATGGTATTGTTAGCAATACCTACTTTTTTGCCTTTTAAATCTTGAAGTGTTTTAATACCGGATTTTGGGGCAGCGACAATGGCAAATTTCCCTTCCTCCGGAGTTGACCCGAGTGCTATTGAAGTGACTTTTATATTCTGGCCGGACTCTTTTAAAAGTGTTGCCACTATCAAATCGTTAATGATGCCGTCCAGATGTCCGGACTGTATGGCGCTTTCCTGTTCTACCGCGCTTTGGAAACGGACTAGTTCAACATCAACATTTTCCTGGGTAAAATAGCTGTTTTTTTCTGCCACAAATACAGGCATAGCATCCTCTAGTTGCAATACTCCGATTTTTAGTTTCTCAGGTGATGATTTTGTTTGCCCGCAACCGTTTAGCAAAAGGAGACACAAAACCAGCAATATTAACCCACTTACACTGCCAACCTTTTTCATTTTATAACCCTCCCCAAAACCCCATCTATAATTAAATACAATGAATCATGGTTCATTTTTTCATAATTTATAATAAATTCTAATATGGTAAAATGTCAATATAATAACCATATTCAGGAAGGATTTTTTTACAAAAAGACGAAGAAATGAAAAATTATAGATGTTAATGGGGGTAATATAAATGAAGGATGCAAAGGAAATGCAGAACATTCTAAAAGCATGGATACTTGCTATACGCCCCAAAACATTGCCTGCTGCGATAGGACCGGTGCTGGTAGGAACAGCGCTGGTTGCGGGTGACCGGGCT
>CAYUXS010000230.1:0-2730 GCA_964448915.1 uncultured Peptococcaceae bacterium | reverse complement strand
ACCCCGAGTATTAAACGGTCCACTCTCGCTGGGTACCGTATTGCAAGCTCTTGTGCTACCATTCCTCCCATAGAAGTGCCGAATAAATGGTACTTTTCCCATCCGACTGCTTCTGCCAGCCCGGCTGCATCACCGGCAAGATCGGCAATGCTGCAGTGGCGGTCAGGACTGTCAGATTTTCCAAGCCCACGGGGATCATAAGCCAGTACAGTAAAATAATCCGGCATGGGTGTATTAAAGATACCCATTGGGTGACTTAAGTCGGCGCCGATACCGTGAATAAAAAGAACACGGGGCCCGCTGCCACGAATTTCATAATTGAGGTTTAAACCATTTACTTTGGCCAGAGGCATAATTTAATCACTCCTTTTTTTGACTCTTATCAATTTTTAAGGCAATATTTCAACCATGTGACTATTAAAGTGCACGTAGTCATATTAAGGCCTTAAATAAAGGATGCTTTCTGCAAGCAGCCTTTTGCCTTTACATTGTATTATGATGCCTGTTAATATATAATATAAATACTTGGTGACTAAATGTCAACAGGTATTCACTAAAATTATAAGGAGTTTTTCCAAATGGCTAAATTTAATGAACAGGAAAAGGAACAAATAAGGCAATGCCTTTTGACAAAAGGTAAAGAACTATTTACCCACTATGGCCTCGCAAAAACAAGTATAGATGATCTGGTTCAAGCCTGCGGGATTGCCAAGGGTTCCTTTTATAAATTCTTCTCTTCTAAAGAGGAATTGTTCTATGTAATTTTACAAAACCAAGAGGAGATAACAAATCAATTACTAGCCGGCCATTTGCAAAAAGACCTTCCCCCTAAAGAGTTAATATCTTCTTTCCTGCATTTGGCTTATAAACTGGCTGATGAAAATCCTCTCCTGCAGCAGTGGTTTCAAGAGGGAGAAGCCGAGCGTATACTGCGCAAGGTACCAAAACATTTAATAAAAGACTACTCAAAAGACAATATAAAAAAGGGGATAGCTTTTGTACAGGCCTTGATGGAAAAAGGCATTTTTAGAAAACAAGACCCGGAAGTAATAAACGGGGTTCTTCATGCCATTTTACGTTTGAGGGTACACAAAGAAGAAATAGGCGAAGATATATTTCCAAAAGTAATGAATGTGATTATAGATTGCATTGCGGCCGGTTTAACAACAGGCAGCAAATAACAAAACTAGTGTGCAGGAAGCAAAGAAACTTACTTGCTTCCTTTTAATTTTTAATACTTATAAAAAACACTCTCAAATTGCTCACGTCGTAGTGGAGATAACAAATATGCATGGGCCCCTATTTCGTATGCATCCAGCACATAATCCCTTTCATTGGCAATAAAAACAATGCGTATGTCAGGGTTTATCTGCTGGACCATTCTTGCAACTTTCAGGCCGGGTATTTTATTCTCGCCCAATCGAATTATACAGTATTGCGGCTGCGATTCACTGACTTCTTCAATGAAATGAACGTAATTATCGTATACTTTAACCTTATTTTTTAAATTATTTTCAGTTAACCACTTTAACATTTGCTCCCTACAAACGGACTGTATATCTAAAATGAAAACTTCCATTCTTGTCACACCCAGTTTTTACACTACTTTTTTTAAAACCTTTATAAGCTTTATTACTATAACAGGTACTATTCAACAAAAATTCAACAAACAACCGTTATCCTAAGATTTCAGGAATTCTTGCATGCTTTTGGCAGGCATTATACCGAGATCTCTTATTAGCATGTCAGAATAGGCATTGAAATGTTTAACGGCATCGGTTTTGTTGCCTGTTTCAATATATAGTTCCAGCAGGAGTTTAGTAGTGTCTTCGAAATATGGGTTTTTATTATATACTTTTAATAATACAGCCCGGCAGCGATCATACTGCTTTTCTTTCATATAGTATTTTGCCAGTTCTAGCATGCCTTGTTCATATAATTTAGCCAACCTCTCCCTTTCAAAATCAGACCATGGATATAGTTCGCTTTCAAGGTAATCACCGGTATAAAGCCTTTCCATTTCTTCAAGGGCCTCAAGCCTATCCTCTCGATCTTTTTGAAACAAATTACAAAAACGCTCAACATCCCAATCTACTGTACCCAGCTTTAATTTATAGTTTTTATCAATGCTAATCAGTGATTTGTCAATTCCATAATCTTCTATTGCTTTACGAACATAATAAATACTATTGTACAGTTGTTTGGTTGCCCTGTCGGGGTCTTCTTCCGGCCAAAGATTATCCAGCAGTTGCTCCTTGGAAAAACACCGGTTATTGTTTTGAAGCAAAAATATAAAAAGTTCCTTGGCCTTCTCTATCCGCCACTTAATTGGTTCTGCTCCTTCCCAGCCTATTTGAAAATATCCAAAACATCTTATTTGAAGCTTTAATGAAAGATCTTTCTCTTTTGTTAAAGAAAACTTTTTCCGCAGGCGTGAAATTGTTTTTTCCAAACGTTCTTCGGAAATAGGCTTTAACAGGTAATCCAGGGCATGAAGCTCAAAAGCCTCCACTGCATAATCATCATACGCTGTAATAAAAATGATTTCAGTCTCCGGGCTGCTGTCCAAAATTATCGAGGCTGCATCAATACCCTGAAGCTGCGGCATGTTAATATCCAAAAAAACAGCCTGTGGTTTTAACCGCTCAATTTCATCTATGGCTGTTAAAGGATCTGTATACATTCCTTGAATTGATATCTCCGGATACTTATTTAACAAATATTCCAGTT
>CAYUXS010000229.1:518-2733 GCA_964448915.1 uncultured Peptococcaceae bacterium | reverse complement strand
AGCTATTAGCCCGTGATTTTAACTTGAAGTAAATAATTTTCTATGCCAATAAACGTAATAAGGGAGGTTGCCAGAACCCTCCCTTATTACGTTTAGTAAATTTATTCCCGGTCAGTGGAGCCGTCTTTACTCTTCAGTCTTCTTTTCTTGACTATATAATAGAAAACCAAATAAGCCGCTGCCAGAAAAGGGGTGTAAGGCAGAAGAACCACCACGAGCACTATAAGGCTCTCCGAAAGATTCACCAGCCCGTTAACACCCATGCGCCAGGCAGCCTTCAAGCGCGTGCCCAGGGGTTCCTTTAGGGTTGCGCCGGTGGAGATACTGCCGGGCGCCCGGAGTTCTACCGTTATTGTGGCCAGGCTAATCAGATTGTCCAGGACATTCAGCCGTCCTTGCAGGGATTCTATTTCGCCCCGCACCCTGGTCAGCTCATTTTCAATTTCCAGGAGGTCTTTTACTGTTTCTGCCTTGTTATATAGCTCTAAAAGCCTTTTTTCCTGGCTTTCCAGGTTTACCTTGCGTGCGGCCGTGTCATAATATTCCTCAGTAACATCTTGCCCGGAAATGTTTTTGCCCTCAACCTGGCCTAAAAGTTCCAGATCAGGCAAAATTTCCTCCAATTTTGCTGCCGGTACCCTTAAGATTAACGTGCTCCGCACCAGCCCGTCTGATGTGTAAATGTCTGCATTTTGTATATAGCCGCCGTTTTCTTTTACTATGCTCTGGATCACATTATAAGAATCGTTGACGTTGGATACGACCATGACCAGGGATGCTTTCCTGGTAATTTTTCGCTCCACCGGCGCTTCTGCATCAGCGTCCTTGGCTGCTGTTGAAAACGACTCTACTCCTGTACCGCCAACAGCTCCATTATCATAAGATTTTTCACTTGCCACCTGTGGCGCACTATTCTTGGCAGCGCCGCATCCGCCCAACAACAGGAGTCCTGCAAGTAAAAATATAACGGCGTAAGCTTTCTTCATCACAAATCCCCCCTCTAGTATTTATTTATTTAGACGTAAAAAATGGAGAATACGGCTGACAAAACAAAAAAATAAATTTTTAGCCGGGTACAGTTCATTTTGGCCGAATGAATAGGTAATTCGAGATGCAGGTAGAAATATACAAAATGCTTTCGTAAAAATATGAACTTTCAATGGAGGTGCCAACCATGCCGGCGGACCTGATCATGGATAAAACCCACTGCCCGTCAATGGACGAAATAGCTTCATATTTTGGGGAACGTGCAGGAAAACTGTGGCAGGAAATGATAGCCTTTATTGAAACCGGTTTTAAGGCAAAACCAAAGGTTGCTTACAGTATTTGTTCGGGAAAGCCGGGCTGGAATATAAAGTACAAAAAAGGCGGTAAAGCCCTTTGTACGCTATATCCCGAAAAAGACTGTTTTGTTGCTCTCGTCGTTTTAGGACAGGGCGACAGGGATGTGTTTGATCTGGTGATTAGGCCCTTCTCATTTTAACGGCCCAGGATGAAATTTTCTCATTGCCCCTACAGAGGAAACCTTTAGATTGATAAATATCACCGGTTACTTTTACCACACACTCGCAGCCGGTATATTCATTATTTTCAGAGGTGTAGATAGAGATAATGGTATCTTCCACAACCATAAAACGGCCACGAAGGATACCCAGGGCTGGGTTAAGTGATTTCCAGGTAGTTAAGTCTTTTGTAAAAGGGATAATTTCATAACGATTCTCGAACTCTACAGGATTATTTGACAAAAGTATCATTGTTCCCTCGTTTAACCACAGGTTAGCCTGGTGCGTAATAGTAGTTTTTGCTTCAACTGGGATAACGTTATTGTCCGAATCATAATAATTACCGCTGGCCAGCCAGACTCCTTCCTGGAATAGAAAGGTATGCTCCATTTTAAATCACCCCTGTAAATAATCTGGGATAATTTTACCACAGGGAGACATGCTGTTAAACAATAAGATCGGGAGTGAAAAACATGAAAACCGTTGAGGCTGTCAAAGCCGAGTTGGATAGTTACAAAGATGCTGCTAAAGCTGAATTTTTACCCCGGTATTTTAAAGTTACCCCGGGTGGCTATGGGGAGGGAGACCAGTTTATTGGTGTTACCGTCCCCCTGCAGAGGAAGGTTGCCCGGAAATATTACCGGGAGGCTAGCCTGGATGAAATAGAAATATTGCTAAGAGAGCCCATCCATGAATACCGTTTGACCGCGCTT
>CAYUXS010000229.1:0-508 GCA_964448915.1 uncultured Peptococcaceae bacterium | reverse complement strand
GAAGAACAAATGGCTATTGTGGATTTGTACTTAAACAACATACCTTACATAAATAACTGGGATCTGGTGGATGCATCAGCCGATAGAATACTGGGTCCATATTTATTTGAAAGGGAAAAAGACCTCCTTTATACCTTTGCCCGCTCGGATCACCTCTGGAAGCAAAGAATCGCCATCATCACTACTTTTCACTTCATCCGCAAGGGACAGTATGATGACACTTTCAATATCGCCAGGATTTTATTAACAAATAAGCATGACCTGATCCACAAAGCCGTTGGCTGGATGCTAAGGGAAACCGGTAACCGGGATTTTGCAGCCGAGTTAAGTTTTTTAAAAGAGCACTATCGGGAAATGCCCCGGACAATGCTTAGATATGCTATAGAAAAGTTTGAAGAGGGCTTAAGACAGCAGTTCTTGAAAGGACTGGTTTGAGCAAGGAACATAAGGAAGGGTATATAACCAAAAAGTCGAAAGCTAATGGTATAGTTGTTCATAACGCAATCGA
>CAYUXS010000228.1:0-2746 GCA_964448915.1 uncultured Peptococcaceae bacterium | reverse complement strand
CCTGAAAAAGCTCTATTGTTTTGTCGTTTGAATAATGCTCTTTTTCCGTTTGTTCATAAAAAATATGCCTTAACTCCTGCAGATAGTTGCTTTCAGGGATAACCTTAATAACGAGCCCGCCATATGAAAGCATTCTTTTAAACTCGACATAGTTTGATGGAGATAAAATATTTAGAATAAAACTGAACTGTTCACTCTCAAAAGGGCATTTGGCAAGATCAGCCACACACCAAATACTGTTTGGGTATTCTCTTGAGGCAATAATAATGCCCTCTTTGGCTATATCCACCCCCACCCCCAATAAATCATTTGTAGTGTTTTGCTCTATCCTTTCTATTATGCCGGATAAAAGAAAACCCTCGCCGCATCCGGCATCCAGCATTGTGACCCGTTCGCTATTATTCTTTATTTCATTAATGATTTCACCGCTAATTCTGTCTATCAATGGCCCGAAAAAGCCGCTTCTGTAAATAACCCTTCTGGCTTGAAACATTTTTTTATCGTATTTTGTTTTAAGAGCATGGGTCAACAGATTAATATATCCCTGCCTGGCTAAATCAAAACAATGATGATTGCTGCAAATTAAACTCCTGGCATTTACCATCTCCATGCGGCCGGAGCATATTGGGCATTTAAAAATATCTACATACTTCGCAATAAGCGCTGCATTATTAATAAAACCACCCCATTTTAACAAGGTAAAGTATACAAATTACTGGCATCCCTTTCCTCGTCACTTCTAGTATTACATAAAAATGCTTTTTAAACAAAGGAAACCCCTAAATCACTCACCTGCATCAATACCCACGCAGCTACTTCCCACCCCTCCGGCTCCACCCAATCCTGTCGTTCAAAGGCGCTCATGTCACAGGTTTCTCTTGCATTCGAGTTTTCAACATCTGTTGATAAACTTGTTGGTAATTTTTGGAGACTGGGGTCAGGCTTGAAATTAAATTATTCTTTAAAGGGATGATTCTAATTTTCCCTTATCCGGCCTTTCATTATGAAGGCTGTCCTTTCTCTTTTTCTATTGTTAAATATATAAAAAAAAGAGCTTAACCTAAAATTCCCATCTATTACAAACACTATCATGAATATTATGAGATATCTACAATAATACTGGCTGAAAATCAACGATAATAACAAAAGCCCGTTAATTCATTAAATTACTCGATACTAAATACCAATAACTATGCTAAAAAAATAAATAAATTACCCATAAGAGGAAATATCAATCGTATTTCCTGTTTAAATAAATATAGAAAAAAATATCTCTCCCAATCTTTCCGTAGCTCTTGTTGTCTCCGGCTTGCTCCAATTTTCTTTTCTTGTCTAATGCATAAAGTTAGTGTTATATTAATATTGCACAGATTAATTAATTAACTGTACGTTTTCTCTAAATACTTATAATTGAACACCTTTTTCTGTTTATAAACCTTTAGCAGAGGGGGGGTGATACTGTGAGTAATGAAGATAAGGTATTATTAGCTATCTTTAATGAGAGCAAGAAAGACTCGCCTAATATTAGTAAAGAAGTAACAAAAGAAAAAATGGATATGGAACCCGAAACATTTAATAATGCATTAAAAAAACTTAACGATTCCGGATTAATCAAAGGAGCTAATATAGTTCTTAGTAACGGTAATGTTGTTGCTGTTTTTACTAACAATATCTCTATTACCGATGCAGGGAAAGAGTATGTAAGTAAAAATTTATTGTAAACATTTTAATATTCTTAGACAAAAAAGGGAGGATAAACCTCCCTTTTTTTAGCCTCTTTTTTTGTGAATTCATACCCTCACACCTGTCCTGTCCTGCAACCCTTTTAATAATCTGTGCTTAAAACAGGCGGCCTGCGCATATACAGGCCGCCCTCGTTTTTGCTATTAAGTTATCAAAGCCGCAATGTTATTTATGGCCCTGTGCCATTGTTTGAAGAAGATATGTTATAATGCAGTTTGTAAACGGATTACGAACTTAACCTACCAGTATAGAGAACATAAAGGAGTAATAAGTTTTGTGCGAGGAAGGTATTTATAAACATTTCAAACCAGCTGTTAAACCTCAACAGGAGGATTGTTCCGAAGCTTATTGGTTTGTCTTCTGTCAAACAAAAATTCTGCTCAAAGAAGATAACAACCAGGTTAGTATTCCTTTGGCCAGGAGAGCCGGGGATTTGGGCATAAAGCCGGCAAGAAAACACTATCTCGGCGTCCTGTATGGATATCCCTGTTATACGGTTGAAACAAAAGAGGAAACCGTTGCGGTGCCCGGCGCCTCTTTTCAGGAACTGTTCGCAAGCTATCCGTACCTGCCGGAGGACTTGTTTTTCCTGGCCGGGATGGCCTCCCAAATCTTAAAATGGGACCAGGAACACCAGTATTGCGGCCGTTGTGGCGCAAAAACAAAAGCAATGGATAGCGAACGGGCCAAAAAGTGCCCGGTTTGCGGCCTCACAAATTATCCCGAGCTCAAGCCGGTCGTAATAGTGGCTGTGCTCAATGGCCGCCAAATCCTTTTGAACCGCTCGTCACATTATAGAATTAAAGATTTGTACAGTATCAATGCTGGTTTTGTCGAACCGGGAGAAACTCTTGAAGAATGCTTAAGAAGAGAGCTCATGGAAGAGGTGGGGATATCTGTTAAAAACATAAGATATTTCGGCAGCAGGACCTGGCCTTTCCCCAATTCCCTGATGGTCGGTTTTATCGCCGACTACGCACAAGGTGAAATCACTGTTGATAAT
>CAYUXS010000227.1:0-2746 GCA_964448915.1 uncultured Peptococcaceae bacterium | reverse complement strand
TTAACAGCCGGTACCGCAGTTTGCGCATGGCTGCCAAGGATATGGGCATTCACCACTCCTATCTTTGCAAAGTATTAAACAATAAACAGGAGCCGGGTAAGAAGTTTATCGAAGGGGTTTTGTTTGCTTTTGACGGGCTTAAATTTGAAGAAATATTTAAAAATACGGATTAATTAACGGGGGAGGGATATTATGGCACTTCCTTGCGTATGCTACCGGTGTGCAAAGTGCATTGAACTGGAATCATTAATGGATCCCGAATGCCTCAATACCGAATTAAAAAACTGTGAAAACAGGGATTGCAGCACCTGCAGCTTTACCTGCAACCGCTTTGTCGAAATGGAATAGCTGTTTTGGGAGTAAAAATATAAGGGCAACATTACGCTGCCCTATTTTTATGCTTCTTCGGCTTTAACAGTATCCCTGAACAAGAATGGAATAAGATAGAGTCCGCTAAGTCCTACCAGTGAATAAATAATCCTGCTTAGCATTGATGCTTCACGAAAAGCATCCGCCCCGGTAATGGCCTGGACCAGATCCCACTGGAAAAGCCCTACCAATAACCAGTTAATTGCACCGATAATAGCCAAAGTTAAGGCAACCCTATACAATGTTTTCATTTATCATATCACCTCCCAATTTTTGCCTAAAAAGCATTATTAACTATTATTGGCAATTTTGGAGGCTGGTATACATATGTGTTCAAACCTATCTTTGGCACTTCGGGCAAAAATAAGTACTGCGCCCTGCCAGACGAATCCGGGCAATCAGGTGTTTGCATTTTTCGCAGGGGCAGCCTTCCCTGCCGTATACCCTAAGGTTATTTTGGTTCTCCCCGGCTTCCCCGCCGCTGTCTACATAATCCCTGATTGTAGTACCCCTGTTGGCAATACCTTCTTCCAGAACCTCCCGGATTGACAGGTATAATCTGGCCAGTTCCCGGGGAGTCAGGTTGGCTGCAGATTTCTCCGGGTTGATCTTGGCCCTGTACAAGGCTTCATCGGCGTAAATATTGCCAAGGCCGGCTATTATTGTCTGATCCAGCAGCAGCGGCTTAATTTTGGTTCTCCTGGTGCGTAATTCTTTTTTTAAAAAGTCCCGGGTGAAATTATCGCTTAAAGGCTCAACCCCGAGGTTGTTCAAGCCGGGCCACTCTTCCAGCCTGCCGGCTTGCAAAAGCGCCATCCGGCCGAATTTGCGAATATCGGCATAGTGCAGTTCATGGTTGTTGCTCAGGCTTATCACCACATGAGTATGCTTGCCAACAGGCGCCCCGGCAGCATGATAAACAATCCTGCCGGTCATGCGCAGGTGAACGGCCAGGAGCAAATCATTATTAAGGTAAAAGAGCAAAAACTTGCCCCTGCGCCCGACTCTTCTGATTTTTTGGCCTACAAGGTTTTCTATAAAAAGATCCGGTTCCGGTGCCCGGACAATTTTTGGTGTTATTAGGTTTACACCAGTTATGGTTAAACCTGCAACCAATGAATCCAACTTTCTTTTAATTGTTTCGACTTCAGGCAATTCAGGCATACTGCATCTCCAATCATCAGGCCTTTTTTACCTCATACCAATTGCTGCCGGCCTTTAGTTCAACCACCAACGGGACATCCAATTTTACTGCATTCTCCATGTTTTCCTTGACCAATTGCTTAATTTCTTCAAGTTCAGATATGGGCACGTCAAAAATCAGTTCGTCATGGACCTGCAAAACCATTTTGGCCTGCATGCAGCGCTTATTAAGCTCATTCCATATTTTAACCATGGCCAGTTTAATAATGTCCGCCGCACTGCCTTGAATAGGGGTATTTATGGCTGTCCGTTCGCCAAAATTCCTAATCACCCTGTTGGAGCTGAACAGGTCCGGCAGGTAGCGCCTTCGTCCCAGCAGCGTGGTAACATAACCTTTATCTTTAGCTTCAGAAATTGTCCGATCAATAAATTCCTTGGCCCTCCGGTACTTTGAAAAATAACTGTCTATATATTTCCCAGCTTCTTTGCGGGTGACTTTTATATCCCGGGAAAGGCCGTAATCGCTTATACCATAAATTATCCCGAAATTAACGGCTTTAGCCCTGTCCCGCATTTCCCTGGTAACGTCTTCAAGGGCTACGCCAAACACTTCGGAAGCGGTCCGGCTGTGAATGTCCTGTTTTTCCCGGAAAGCTTCCAACAAAACCGGGTCGCCAGACATATGAGCCAAAATCCTCAATTCTATCTGGGAATAATCCGCGGTAAGAATCAGGTTTTCTTCAAACCGGGGCTTAAATACTTTCCTGATCTTTCTTCCCTCTTCCAGCCTGATAGGTATGTTTTGCAGGTTCGGCTCGGTGCTGGACAGCCTCCCGGTAGCGGTAACAGCCTGTTGAAAGGTAGTGTGAATTAACCCGGTAGCGGGATCTATCAGCGGTATCAACCCATCAACATAAGTACTTTTCAGTTTAACCAGCTGGCGGTAATCGATCAGGCGATCTATTATTTCATGGCTGCCGGCCAGTTCTTCAAGGACTTCCGCGTCTGTAGAATATCCCGTTTTGGTTTTCTTTATCACCGGAAGCTGCAGTTTTTCAAAAAGAATTTGGCCCAACTGGCGGGGTGAATTGATATTAAAAGTTTCCCCGGATAGTTCGTAAATATCACTTGCCAGTTTATCCAGCCTCTTACCCAGTTCTGCCGACATTTCGGACAGCTTATCCGCATCAACCTTTACCCCGGCCATTTCCATGGAGGCCAGGATTTCAACCAA
>CAYUXS010000226.1:2073-2755 GCA_964448915.1 uncultured Peptococcaceae bacterium | reverse complement strand
TGTGTTCGAATCCCTTAAATCAAAACCAATCGATTTTATCCGTAAGGTAAAAAGGCTTAATGCTGCTCGCCTTTCCTACCTGTCTGTTTGGGAATGTATTAAAAGAGCCTGGCAAAAGCTTAAATACCTAGACGAGATAGAAAAATTAACCCACTATATCAGGCCAAGAGAGCTGGAGAAAGGTATTACAACCAGGGTTTATAAAAATGTTTTAAACTGGATTGATAAAGCCTACTCCATGACAGAGATAAAAGAGGCCGGGGAATCTGCATTGGCTCAACTTAAAGCAATCCCTCAAGATTTTAAAAGAAATGTTTTAAAAGTAGGCATTGTCGGAGAAATATATGTTCTTCTCGAACCCTCCTGCAACCTGGATATTGAAGAAACCCTTGGCCATCTTGGAGTTGAAGTCCACCGGTCCATCTTTCTAACAGGCTGGACAAAAGATAATTCAAACAGGATACTTGATGAAACAAAGCGGGTCTGGAATGCTGCATCACCCTATCTTCCAATATGTATCGGAGGACATGCCCGTGAAACTGTCGGACATACTGTGGTATACTCCCAGGAAGGGTTTGACGGCGTCATACAACTTGCCCCCTTTACTTGTATACCTGAAATAGTTGCCAGGACTATATTAAACAAGATAAGCAGGGTGCATGATATCCCCGTATTAACATTT
>CAYUXS010000226.1:0-2063 GCA_964448915.1 uncultured Peptococcaceae bacterium | reverse complement strand
GGAAAAGCCGGTATGGCAACAAGACTGGAAGCTTTTGTAGACTTGATCAGCAGGAAGAGAAATCAACCCGACGGAAATTTACAGGCGGTAAGCTCTATATAACAACTCTAATTTGACATTATAAACTATACGTAAAGAAGGGTTTTTATGGCATATTTAGGGATTGATGTTGGTTCGGTCAGCACTAATGTTGTGGTAATGGGCGATAACAACGAATTATATGCATCCTTATATATCAGGACCCAAGGAAGGCCAATTGAAGCAATATTATCTTCTTTGGCGGAAACAGCCAAAATACTGCCTCCAGGAGTGGAAATAACAGCTGCCGGTACCACGGGAAGCGGGAGGTACCTGGCAGGCGTTATGGTGGGAGCGGATGTCATTAAAAATGAAATGCCGCTTCATTATATGTACCCGATGTCCAAACTATTTTAGAAATAGGCGGGCAGGATTCTAAAATAATAATCCTACGAAATGGCATCGTAACTGACTTTGCAATGAATTCTGTTTGTGCGGCAGGTACCGGTTCATTTCTGGACCAGCAAGCCTCAAGGTTAAATATACCTATAACAGATTTTGGGAAAATGGCCTTAACCTCTACTACGCCGGTGCGTATCGCCGGCAGGTGCACCGTTTTTGCCGAATCGGATATGATTCATAAACAGCAAATGGGCCATAAGCTTAACGATATAATCAACGGCCTTTGTGAAGCACTGGTCAGGAACTATTTAAACAATATCGGCAAAGGCAAAGAAATTTTATCCCCAGTGGTTTTCCAAGGCGGTGTCGCAGCCAATGAAGGTATTAAGGCCGCTTTTGAAAGAGCCCTGAAACTCCCCGTTATCGTACCAAAACATTATGGTGTTATGGGTGCTATTGGCGCCGCCCAATTAGCCCGTGAAGAAATTGAAAAAAGCGGCTCCTGTACAAAATTCAAAGGCTTTGAAATTACCGGGCTGCCATACAGGACAACGAGCTTTAATTGTACTGGATGCCCCAATAACTGCGAAATAGCCGAAATCTATGAAAAAGATAAAGTTATCGGCAGGTGGGGCGCCAGGTGCCAAAGATGGGATATACTATAATACTGCAAATAACCTGCAAATCATGCAGGTTATTTAATCTTGAACTTAAGGGAGTGTATTAGTTTTTGTGTTGGTATTGGCATATATTACCTACAGCATTATCTTGTTGTTTATGATAGGATCCGCTATTTGGGTTTTTATAGATGCCCGCAAAAGAGGAAAACCATGGAGCGAAGCCATAGTTTGGGGATTGTTTTGTATGGCATTTATTGGCCTGGGTTTATTTGTCTATAAATATTGGAACCGTAAAATGAATCAATAAGACCCGGCTATTTCATTAAGTGCCGCCAAGGCAAAGTCAACTACATCCGCAGTGTTAAAATAGGAAAAACTAAACCGGACCAGCATGGGCTCAAAATTACCAAGAGCTTTATGGTCATCAGGGGACCAAAGCAATCCTGCCCTGCTTGCAATATCATATTTTTTATCCAATAAATCACCGATCTTCTGTGAGTTTTCGCCTTTAAATAAAAATGAGACAACCGGCGCCCTTGCGGAGCATTCTTTAGGACCGTACACTTTAAGGCCCGGTATTTTCATGGCTCCTTCAAGAAACCTTTTGGTAAGGTTAAGTTCATGCCTCCTGATAAATTCAACCCCGGCACGAAGGCCTGCCAAACCTACTGTGTTTAAAGTCCCCGCTTCATACCTGTCCGGCAGGAAATCCGGCATGTCTTTTAACTCCGAGTAGCTTCCCGTTCCTCCCTCCTTCATGGGTTTTAAGTCGATACCCTCTTTGATATAGAGGCCCCCTGTCCCGGTTGGGCCCAAAAGGCTTTTATGTCCTGGAAAGGCCAATAGATCAATATTCATTTCCTGGACATCAATATCAATTATTCCGGCAGTCTGAGCCGCGTCAACCAGAAACAGAATACCTTTTTTTTTAGCCAAACTGCCGATTTCTTTGATTGGCATTAATGTCCCGGTAACATTTGACGCATGTGTAATCGCTATTAATTTGGTGTTTTCTTTTAGCGA
>CAYUXS010000225.1:0-2776 GCA_964448915.1 uncultured Peptococcaceae bacterium | reverse complement strand
TGCCGTCCAACATAATCCCAAAAGCCAGCCTTTCCATGCAAAAGCCCTGCCGGGTATGAGAGGAAGGAAGACTGGCGTGATAACAGTCCCTACAAGTACAGCGCCCGTATAAGCTATAAAGTCCATAAGCCCGAAAGGCCTGGTAATAAAAAGATTGAGGAGAAACAGTATACCAAAAACCATCAAAGAAGTCTTTGCAACATTCACCAACTCCATAGGTGTAACAACCAACCTGTCCAGTGTGGTAAATTTGACGGTACGCATTTCCTCTGTAGCTTTAAAACCCGAACTTAAGAAAGCCTTTATATCACAAGCCCTCACTGGGCCGTAGACCACTGAAAAGCCGGATTGCCTAGTCACTTCATGAGCACTTACACCGGGAGCGCCAAGCTGTGGCAAAACAAGGGTCCTATGCGATATAATCTCCGGCAGTCCCGTTATTGCAATACGATTTATCAGTTCATTGGTGCCAAATGTACCTTTTCCAGCCGCACACCAAACATTAATTCCTTTAGTGTCAAGTATCAATATCCAGCAATCAAGTCCCGTTAGTTTGTTCCTCAAACTATCAAAAGTTAGTTTATAATTGGCGCTGACAAGTACAGGAGATGTTTTGTCAGGATGACCAACGGCATAAAGGCCGGGGTTGATCTTGTAATTCATCCTGCCGATTCCCCAGCGCGCTTTCCATGCACCAAATATGTCTTTATAACTAAGCTGCGTCGAAACTACCGGCACGTTGCCTTTTGGAGTTTTCATCTCTCCAACTATCCATTTATCAGCTTTGTCATACGGCGTGACGAGTTCTTCTACACAGCATTCATTTACAGAACAGCAACAACTATTATTGTTCATTAGCAACAACCCCTTTTAATTGCACCGTCTATCTCAACAGTTGTTAGTCGCTTCAGTAACTCAGTAGCGTACCGGCTGCCACTTTCGCTGATTGAATAATAAGTCCACTTGCCCTCTTTGCGAGGCGTGACGATGCCGCTATCACAAAGGATCTTCATGTGGTGGGATAAGGTCGGCTGTGATATTTCTAACTTTTCCAGTAATTCGCAGGCGCACTTTTCGCCACTTTGAAGCATCTCCAGTATCATCAACCGGTTTTCATCGCAAAAAGCTTTGAAAACCCTCGCGTTGTCAAGATATTTGTTTTCCAATAAAAACACCACACATAGAAAATATTCGATATTCAACAGTATATTCATCAAATCGAAAATTATCAATATGTATAAACAAAAAAAACACCGGTTTCCAAAACATGGTGAAATTCTGAAGTGCACCTCAAATGAGGTGCACTTCATTATGAACTTTAAACTGGTGTGCGTTTCATCAAAGTTTGAGAATGGGGACCCTTATATTTACTAAAAAAACTATTTTTATTTCATTAAAGATTTAGAATGAGATCAGGATTGTTTGAGATTATGGACCTTTATTTCAATAAAGTTTAAGAATAAGATCCTTGATTTCTAGATAAAGGAGATGGCCAGCTAGTAGTCACCCCCTTGTTTAATGGCAATACAAAAATTACATTATCTCTCCTAATTAGTCAACTAAAAAATATTATAATGGTATTAACAAAATATAGGAAAATTATTGAAAGTCAACCTTTAAACGCTTGTACGTAGTATCTATAGGATGTCTGATACTAAAATAGCAAGATTTAATAATAAAGAGCTATTTCAAAAATTTAAAATAAAATAACGAAGCCACAGTATCTACTGTGGCCTATGAGAACTTTTGGCAGGGTGGCACTCCTGCATCTCCTTCCGAATGCTCGTGGCGACGGTCGCCTGTTCCGTCCTCAAAAAGTTCTCTTATATACTATTCCCTTGTTTCTATAATATATCACGATCGCGATATTTTTTGAATGCTTTTTATGTATTCTGTTTCAATTATTATACTTTTGTTTCTATTCAGGTAAATTATGTAATCAGAAGGACATATAAATGCCCAGTCGGCTCCATCATTATTTAAAACACTTTAAAGTATTTATCTATGTCACATTCAGATCGATTAAGCAGCCTGAATAAGATACTATGTTCTCCTGCATCGTCTATATTAGACAGTAGCAGCTCTTATAAGTCGTGTTTTATCAAAGCTAATAGTGGATCGTCAACTTGCATCGCTTTTTCTACTGTTTGCCTGTTGGGATGATATAGAATTTCCATAAATTTCAGTTCCTTTAATAGAAATCTCCCACTAATAGACCCTATGGGAGTATCAATTTCCTTTTCCCCAACAAATTAAGTTTATTATTACCTACAAGCATGAACCCCCAATTATCCCTACAAACTTACTTTCTATTACTAGTATCTTCCTAAAAACTACCGGGGATCTTTACAAAGCGACGAGGCAAGAAGCATTGCGTTCCAAATCCTTGTATGTGCATACTCATCGCCTAGAATCGAAGTTAACAAATAACGGACTTCAGAGGTTGGAGCACACCCAGCTAATCCAGCGTAACGTCTAATTGCCTGCAACTCACCACTTATAGCTGTTCTCACATCTACCTTAAAATCACCTGTTGCTGATGGACAATGGGGAGGAGATGATACTTGAGGTGTACAAACACCTAAAAGAGAAGCCTGTAGCCGTGCATGACCATATTCATCTCCTACTATACTTGTAGTGATTTCCCTAAGCACTTCTGTAGGAGCCTCATCAGCTATTTGAGCATAAAACCCAGCATCGCAAATTTCATCCTGAAGGGATTCTTCTAGCTGCTCACGGTAATTCATGCATTGGGGACTGGGACCTGGGGGATAAG
>CAYUXS010000224.1:0-2790 GCA_964448915.1 uncultured Peptococcaceae bacterium | reverse complement strand
TTCACGGATTATTTTGAAAAACTCCCGCCGGCCGTTAGGGCTTACCCCACTGGTAGGCTCATCCAAAAAAAGAATATCCGGGTCGGAAATGATAGCGCAGCCTAACGCCAGTCTTTGCCTCCAACCCACACTAAGTTTGCCGGCAGGGATATTTTTCTCTTCAACCAGCCCGGCCATCTCCAGCATTTGTTCGATTTTATATTGGCGGTTTTTTCCATTTACATCATAGAGGCCCGCAAAAAAGTTTAGGTTTTCCAAGACAGTCAAATCGTCATACAAACTAAATTTTTGTGACATATAACCGATTCTCTTTTTTATCTTCTCCGGCTCTGTTAATAAATCATAACCAAGGACAGTCCCCGAGCCGGAAGTGGGTTCAAGAATGCCGCACAGCATTTTAATGGTTGTGGATTTGCCCGAGCCGTTTGGTCCTAAAAAACCATATATTTCACCCGGTTTAATGTTTAAATCCAGATTGTTAACAGCAGTGAAGGACCCAAATTTCTTGGTCAGGCCTTTAGTGGATAATGCATGCTGCAAATCAGTTTGCCTCCTTTTTTGAAAGCCCTATAAATACATCCTCCATGTCCGGGGTAACTGTTTTCAAAACAATATCTTTTAGGCCCCTTTTGTTAAGATGCTCCAGTATAATTTCATTGACACCGGGTGTATCACGCACTATTAGACGGTATTTATCTCCAAATACTTCTGCGTCGATTACCTGCTCAAGGTCAATGGTAAAATCCGGGTTGTAATCAGGGGTTTTTATTTCTATAACCCTGTATCTAAAATTACTTTTTAAGCCGGCCGGGGAACCGGTTACAATAATTTTTCCCGATTCCATAAATGACACCCGGTGGCATAGTTCGGCTTCATCCATGTAAGGGGTTGAAATTAAAATTGTCAGCCCTTCATGATTCAATTGATAGAGAATTTTCCAAAACTCCCTTCTGGACTCGGGATCGACACCAAAAGTAGGTTCATCCAAAATAATAACTTCCGGCTTGGATAGAAGTGCACAAATAAGAGCCAGTTTTTGTTTCATCCCGCCTGATAGGTTGTCTGCGAACCTTGACTTAAAATCTTTTAGATTGGTTATCTCCAACATGTTTTCCGCTGTTGAAGCCAGGGATTTTTTGTTCATCCCATAGAGACGCCCAAAAAATTCGATATTTTCCATTACAGTCAGGTCTCCATAAAGGCTGAAACGTTGCGGCATGTAACCAAGGTTTACCCCGTCAATGCTGACAGTTCCTTTGTCAGGTTTTAATACCCCGCAAACCATACGCATCAGAGTGGTTTTTCCTGCCCCATCCGGCCCCACCAGGCCATGGATTTCTTTTGGGTTAATATTTAAATTGACATCCTGTACCGCATGTACGGGGCCAAAATTCTTACTCAATTCCATGGTTTTTATCATAAAAACCATCCTTATAATTTGATTTCCATCCAATTTTTCCGGACTACTCGAGGGCAATAAACACATCTGCAGGCATACCTGGTTTGAACATATCTTTTGGATTGTCAATTCTTATCTTTACAGCAAAAACAATATTTGTACGTTCCTGTTTTGTTTGGATGGTTTTTGGCGTGAATTCCCCTTTGGAAGCGATTTCTTGGATAGTGCCGGGAAAACGTTCCGAAACACCGCTGACAGAAAAGGTTACTTTCTGTCCCAGTTTTATCTTGGGCAAGTCTTCTGTGGCTACAAATACTTTGATCCACAGGTTTTTAAGGTCGGCAACCGTGATTACCGGTGCCGCTGCCGGTACATACTCACCGGGTTCGAAATTTCGTGATATTACTGTTCCATCTATAAAGGAAACTATCTTTGTATCATCCATTATGGAACTGCTGGCTTTTAAATTAGCCCTGCTTTTTTCTACCTCCAGCATGGCTGCGGTAATTTGCTCAGGGCGTGCCCCGGATTGTAAAAGGCTGAGCTTGGCTTTTGCCGATTCCAATTGGTTTTTTGATATTTCTAAATTGGTTTTGGCATTTTCCAAATCTGCATCCGAAACAGATCCGGATTGGTGTAATGCATTGATCCGGTTAAAATCGGCAGTTGCTTTGTCAAAGGCAGCCTGGGCACTGTTGACGGCGGTTTCTGCATCAGCAAACTCCTGCTGCCTGGCTCCTGAGGCCAGATCATTCAGCCTGGCTTGTGCTTGCAATACCGAAAGGGCATTTGCTTCATTTTGTGCAGACAGGTCATTTCGAATGATGCCGGCAACCAATTGCCCGGATTTTACCTGATCACCGGGGCGAACTGACACAAATTCAAGTGTGCCCGGCAGTTTTGAACTCAGATTGACTTCGGTGGCCTCGATTGTCCCCGATAATTCAAGCATTTAAGATAGTGGTTATACCCCCAAATTGATAATGCAATAACCGATAGCAATAATATTGCTGCAAGGGCCTTCTTCTTCATTTATGACACCTCCAAATGCCGGATGCGGGTAAACCAAATAAAACAAAAAGGTATATTTATTTTATGTTATCATTTAATAATTGCTCAATCAATTTAAATAAGTTATTACAATAACTTTTAGCAGGATTATTTAAAGGGGAAGATAATTATATAGTCGAATAGCCGTTAACATATTTAAACAAGGAGTTGGGCAGATGGTTCCAAAGGTTTTAATGGTTGACGATGAACCAAATGTTATAAAAATTGTGGAGCATACACTAAAAAATGAAGGGATAGAACTGGTTTCTGCTAACAGCGGCCTTGAAGCAATTGAAGCAGTGAAAAAAGAGCATCCTGATTTAATAATTTTGGATGTCATG
>CAYUXS010000223.1:1615-2791 GCA_964448915.1 uncultured Peptococcaceae bacterium | reverse complement strand
CCGGAATGCCTTTTGTGGTAATGAAGGCTGCAATGAGCCTTGATGGTAAAATAGCAACCCGCACCGGTGATTCAAAATGGATAACCGGGCCGGAGGCCAGGGAATATGGGCACCAACTTAGGGACAAATACGATGCAATATTAGTTGGCATTAATACTGTGTTGGCAGATGATCCATTATTGACCGTCCGGTTGCCCCAAGGGGGGCGGAACCCTGTGCGTGTGGTCCTGGACAGCTTGGCAAGAACCCCTTTAAAGTCCAAGATAATAAAAAGTTGTACCCAGGTTCCTACAATTATAGCCGCTACAGATAGAGCGCCGTTGGAAAATGTCCAATTGCTTCGCAGGGCCGGGGCCGAAGTATTGATTGTACCAACGGGGTCAAGGGGCGGGGTGGATCTAACAAGTTTATTTAAAAAATTAGCCCAAAGGGAGATAACCAGCATCTTAGTAGAAGGCGGGGGGCAGGTGAACGCATCTGCCTTGGAAGCAAAACTAGTCGATAAAGTCTGCTGGTTTGTAGCACCAAAAATAATTGGAGGCCAAAGCGCTGTCGGGCCTGTCACAGGACGGGGCATCGATACCGTGTCGGAAGCAGTTGTCCTTAGGCAGGTTAAAGTTTCAGGCATTGGAAAAGATATTCTTATTGAAGGTTATATTTAAAAAAGGTGAGGTATAATAGCATGTTTACCGGCCTGGTGGAAGAATTGGGAACAATAATAAATATTGCCCGGGGTGCAGATTCTGCCCGCCTGGTTATTGGAGCCGGCTTGGTATTGGAGGACATTAAAATAGGGGACAGCATAGCAGTAAACGGGGTATGCCTTACAGCAGTCAAATTTGGAAAGGATTACCTGGAAGCTGATGTAATGGCCGAAACTCTTGCCAAAACCAATTTAAACGTCCTTAGGCCCGGTGATCGTGTAAACCTGGAAAGGGCTCTTAAACTTGGTGATCGTTTGGGTGGTCACATAGTTACAGGCCATATTGATTGCCAGGGAACAATCTCCGGTACCGAAAGGCATGATAACTCAATTCTAATAAAAGTTCAGGCACCTGTTGATTTTATGCGTTATATCATAAAAAAAGGATCGGTGGCTATCGACGGGGTAAGCCTGACTGTTGTGGATTTTAACAAAGATTCTTTTGTTGTTTCCCTTATCCCGCATACAGCACA
>CAYUXS010000223.1:490-1605 GCA_964448915.1 uncultured Peptococcaceae bacterium | reverse complement strand
GTTCCTACTATGATTTGGAGTCTAAGATGCTAAATATGACTACTTTAGGTAGTAGAAACCCGGGCAGTAAGGTAAACTTGGAAGCAGATATTATAGGAAAGTATGTAGAAAGACTGCTGTTGTCTAAGGAACCGGGCAAGAGGGAACCTGCCGGTTTGGGTATATCAATGGAAATGCTGGTGGAAAAAGGATTTATTTGACAGTAATTATATAGGTAGCAGTTATATTTGATTAATATGGCGGTTGGCCGGGTTAACTGCGAGTCGAGCGGAGGGTTTAGAATGACGGGTTTTAAGTTCAATACAATCGAAGAAATCCTGGAAGATCTTCGCCAGGGAAAAATTGTAGTCATAGTTGATGATCAGGACCGGGAAAATGAAGGCGATCTGGTGATGGCAGCCGAAAAGGTAACACCTGAGGCAATAAACTTTATGGTTACTTACGGCAGGGGGTTGGTATGCCTGCCAATCGTGGGGGAAAGGCTGGATCAACTTGACTTGCCCGATATGGTCACCAATAATACCGATCCGCACAACACGGCTTTTACAATATCTGTTGATTCAAAAGACAGCGTTACCGGGATATCGGCCTATGACAGGGCTGCCACAGTCAAGGCTATTTTGGATCCCAATACTAAACCGGGCGACTTGCGGCGGCCGGGCCATATTTTCCCTCTTCGTTATAAAGAAGGCGGGGTTTTGCGCCGTGCAGGGCATACAGAGGCAGCCGTAGATTTAATGAGGTTGGCAGGAATGTACCCTGCAGGGGTTATTTGCGAAGTGATGAAAGATGATGGAACTATGGCCAGAGTTCCTGAACTTATTGATTTTTGTAATAAACATAAGCTCAAAATTGCAACTATTGCCGATCTGATTAAATACCGCAGGGTTAATGAGAAATTAATAAAAAGGATTGATTCTGCCAAGCTGCCTACAACGTACGGCGATTTTACCGCAGTGGCTTATGAAAGTTTGTTGGACGGAAAAGGCCACATTGCATTGGTAAAGGGAAACTTGTCCGAACTGGAAGCGCCTTTGGTCCGGGTGCACTCGGAGTGCTTAACCGGTGATGTTTTCAGGTCACAGCGTTGTGATTGCGGTGATCAATTGGCTGCA
>CAYUXS010000223.1:0-480 GCA_964448915.1 uncultured Peptococcaceae bacterium | reverse complement strand
GGAGTACTTTTGTATATGCGCCAGGAGGGCAGGGGTATAGGACTGTTAAACAAGATAAGGGCTTATAAGCTACAAGACCAGGGAATGGATACTGTTGAAGCCAATGAAAAGTTGGGTTTTCCTGCCGATTTAAGGGATTATGGAATCGGTGCTCAAATACTTGCAGATTTGGGTTTAACCAAAATACGGCTGATTACCAACAACCCAAGAAAAATTGCCGGATTGGAAGGCCACGGTCTTACTGTTGTGAGCAGGGTTCCTATTGATATAGATCCCAGTGAAAATAATAAATTTTATTTAAAAACAAAAAAACAAAAGCTGGGGCACCTGTTGAAATAAAAGATACAACAGGTCCTGGCAGGTAAAAATTATTAAATTTGACTACTAAAATTATTTAGAAAGGGGATATTTATTTGGTAAAATACTATGAAGGCCATCTGGTTGGGCAGGGGCTGCGTTTTGGACTGGTGGTTGCGCGTT
>CAYUXS010000222.1:897-2798 GCA_964448915.1 uncultured Peptococcaceae bacterium | reverse complement strand
CAAACTTAATAAGTAACAATGCACCAATTGTAAAGTTTGGTGCTATTACACATCCTATCTTCAGTTGGGAAGCCAACTCCCCAATTTCCTCCAACTGGCTTTGGGTCATACCGGTAGTACCCACCACCGGCCGCACATTATTTTTTAAAGCGGTACATATATTGTCAAAAACCGTCTTTGGGGTGGTGAAGTCCACCATTACATCAGGCTTAGTATTTTCCAAAGTACTTTTTAAGTCTGCCTGTACCAAAATGCCGGCTTTTTTATCAATCCCCATCAAAGTGCCGATATCTACCCCTTCGGCAAAAGGATCAACAGCTCCGACTACTTCTGTATCCTCAGCCTTCCAAATAGCGCTCATCATATCCCGGCCCATTTTGCCGGCAGCCCCGCAAACTACAACTTTAATCATAATCCGGGCCCAACGGCCCTAAGCCTCCCTCCGCAAAAAACCATGCCATCCACAATCTCATTAAAGATTATTTTAAACCCTATTTTTATATATGCGAAAAAATATGTCAAGGAAAAGCTTTTATTACCATTTGTTTGAAATAAAAAAACCGCTGTAAGCGGTTTTAAGCCATATACTTTTTAAAATTCAGGTTTGTCTGGTCAAGATCAACAATAATTACTTCGCTGCCAATTTTTTTAACCGATTCCCAAGGTATAATCATACTCTGCTTGTCCACCCAGAAATTTATTATATTGCTCTTTCTGGGTATAATAATGGCACATATCTCACCTGATTGCGAATCAATTAACAAATCGCTTTCTGCCACCACCCCCAGCCTTGCGCCGTCATAAACATTTACAATCTCTTTTCCCGCCAAATCTATCATTCTCAATACCGCCACTCCCTTAATAAATTTTCTTACGCAGGTGAAAAATGTATGCTGTAAAAGGTTGTACAATAGCCAGGAAGAAAGATACAGCAGCCAATGGCTCAAGGCCTACATCCAATATGTTTATTTCATTGGGAATATTGATTTCTAAAAAAGAGATAAGCATTGCCAAAGTAATATATATTCCTCCTGCTGTTCCAATAAGCCCGGTTAATGCCTCTGATAACGGTGACGACTTGGTCTCCGAACCATCCCAAGCCCTCATGCGCAACTCGCGGTTAACAATCCTTTGCCTTACAGAAAGAACTATGCAAATTACTACCAGCAAGGTAAATACTATCATTGATATTAACATTCTTTTCACCCCCGATAAATTATATGGGATGAATTAACAAATATGACAAATAACATAAAAAAAGAGCCCCATTTTGAACTGACCCCCAAAAGTAAGACCTAAAAATCTAACGATTGGGGTCACCTCATTTTATGGCACTCTTTTTTATAACCTTTGTTGCTGGAAGTTGACAGCTGACTGCTGATAGCTTAATATTTATCCGCCACTTGCCTTAAAATTTTACAGTCATCCCACGGCCCTACGCTTGCAATACTGAAATTTCTCGGATTCAGCTTTTCAATTGCCAATTTTATAACATCGTCAACAGTAACCAGTTCAATTTTCTCAACTATTTCTTCAGGTGTATACACCTTGCCAAGATAAAGCTGGGATTTGCCCAACCTGCTCATCCTGGTACTAACATTTTCCAGGCTGAGAAGCAGGTTTCCTTTGAGCTGGTCCTTTGCCCTTCTTAATTCTTGATTGGAAACACCTTGTTTGCGAATCATGTCCAGTTCCCTGAAGATCAGATCGACGGCCGGTTCAACATTTTTTTTGGAAAGCCCTGCATAGATACAAAACAGCCCGGTATCCATGTAAGAACTGTGATAAGAATATATTGAATATACCAATCCCCTTTGCTCTCTAATCTCCTGGAAAAGCCGGGAACTTAGCCCGCCACCCAGGATGGTATTTATCAGTTGTAATGCGTACAAGTTATCATG
>CAYUXS010000222.1:0-887 GCA_964448915.1 uncultured Peptococcaceae bacterium | reverse complement strand
TTCGGTGTCTTTGGTACGGCAGACAACCTCCCTTTCCGGCACTGGTAGATCAAATACTTTTTTAACAGGTTTACCCTTTAAGCTTCCGAAATACTCGGTTGCTTTTTCAAACACCAAGTCATGGTCAATATTGCCGGCCACTGATACTATGATATTCTGCGGCACATAATATTTCTCCATATAACTTAAAAAAGCATCCCTGTCCAACTCCTCAATTACTTTGGCATAGCCTATTATAGGCCTGCCAAGGGGATGGCTCTGCCATATGCTGCTGGAAAAAATGTCGTGCACTAATTCATCCGGCGTATCTTCATACATTTTAATCTCTTCAATGATTACATTTCTTTCCCTGTCGATATCACTGGGGCTGTAATTAGAATCAAACAACATATCTGATAAAATATCAAAAGCTAAATCAATGTGTTCATCCAATACTTTTGCATAATAACAGGTATATTCTTTAGTGGTAAAGGCATTCAACTGCCCGCCAACCGCATCCAAAGCCTCGGCAATCTGCTTGGCAGTCCTTTTGCCAGTTCCTTTAAACATCATATGTTCGACAAAATGCGAAATTCCGGCTATGTTATCACTCTCATCACGAGAGCCAACATTTACCCATACTCCAACAGCAACGGATCTAACATGAGGTATATCCTCGGAAAGCAGCTGTATCCCATTTGCCAGTGTTACTTTTTTTATCAAATAGAAACCCCCAAACCATCAGTCTTGTATATTGCCCTTACGAAGAGATAGGGCATTTATGACAGCCCTATCTCCGATATCAATTATAAATATAGACACTTCAATATTAATATGGTAAATCCTTTTTTAAAATTAAAATTGCACTAATATTATTTTCAGAACTTTTAAAAAAATACATATTTTAC
>CAYUXS010000221.1:1666-2818 GCA_964448915.1 uncultured Peptococcaceae bacterium | reverse complement strand
GGTGGTAAAAAAGAGATAATGTCCATGATATCTCCGTCCGGCCCGGTATACCAGGCGGGAACTTTATCAGGGAACCCGCTGGCAGTTAGTGCGGGGATAGCAACACTTGAGTTATTGCAGCAACCGGGTGTTTACTCCGAGCTTGAAAGAAAGGCCAAGCGCCTGTGCAACGGGCTGGTTGAAGCAGCCAAAAGAGCAGGGGCGGAAGTCAGTTTCAATAGGGTTGGGTCAATGTTGAGCTGTTTTTTTACCGGACAAAAAGTAATTGATTATCAGACTGCGGATACCTCGGACAGGAGAAAATATGCCATTTTCTTTAAGTCAATGCTGGAACAAGGCATATACCTTGCTCCTTCACAATTTGAGTCTGCGTTTATATCACTGGCCCATACAGATGATATGATTGACCGGACTATAACGGCGGCCGAAAAAGCTTTCCAGTTAACGGTAAGCAGCTCTAAAGACTAGAAACCTACTCTTATAAACAAAGCATAAAAAGAGAGCGACAGGTTTACAACAGCCAGCAAGAAAACCCCGCCTCCGCCATAGCGGTTGCCTTGCCGCCATACCCATAGGCCGTAACTAAAAGTGTGATAGGAAATGATTAATGGGATTAAAGCCAATACCCATTTCATGTTATGTCACCTTCTTAGTCCTTTTTGTGGATAGATTTGATCATTAAACCGGTACGCCTGATTTTTACAAATACTTTAAGGTCATATCCGGCTCCGGGAAAGATTTCTTGCCAGTTGGCATTTTCCCAATCTTTATTGGTAAGGAAACTTAACTTGACATACCTGCCGAATCCAAATATATCTGATTTAAACTGCTGCTGTGCTTTGGCAACCAGGTTTGTACACATTTTTTTATTATATGCCCTTATTTCCTGTTCCAATATTGGTTTCAACTTTACTGACTCATAATTAATCCCACTGGGGATGTTTAAAATTTCAGGTTCCAGGTAGATATGTTCCTCAATTACCGGTTTACCTTCCCGGAATCTGAGCTTAATGTCCGGTTTCTTGGCTTGAAAAATGGCTAACCCTACTTTATTGCCGGGTTTTAGCGGGTCATCAATCAAGATAAAGCCTCTATCCAAATTACCTGTGATCATATTAAGGTAACGTGTTTCTTCACCTGTCAGCGTGCCGA
>CAYUXS010000221.1:0-1656 GCA_964448915.1 uncultured Peptococcaceae bacterium | reverse complement strand
CCAGGACCTGTGAAGTGCCTTTTTCCGATGGCAGTTCCCCGGCTAAATATTTACCCTCTTCTTTAATCCCTGATAAGTTGATATCTTTTAGATCTTTTTTGGTTATGGCGATTAATGGAAGCACCAATTCCCGGTCCTCTGATTTTATATATTGGTACAGCTCATTGAACCTTACAACTATTGAAAGGGAATGAATTTTATTCATGAGCGATACCAACTCAAACTGTTTTGCAGGGTTTACTTCCAGCACGGTATGGTTGTTTTTTAAAAAATCGCTGGCTTTTCCCCGGCAAACATACACATATGCCGAGCCCCTGACCTCCCTGAAACGGTTTAATGCGCTGATCTAATCGTGAATACCGTCCCTGGCTAATTCTTCTGAAAAAATATAAGCGGTGTTATGAAGAAGGGATATTTCCCTGGTCCTTTCGGTATTGAGCAGGGTTAAGGCCGCAATGGGCAACCGGGCTATTGTAGATGTTGTCAGCATGGACTGGCTTTTGCCCTCGCCATTGCTGGAGGCATCTGCGTTGCTCCGGGGGTTGGCAATTTGGAAAGTTATAGTAATAAATTCTCCCGGGCCCTTATCAAAACCCATTGCCAATGAGTAGGCTATTTCATCGGTTTCCCTGCTGCCCCAGCAGCCCGTTGTCAAAAGCAAAAAAAGCAACCAAAATATTATCTTAGCCGGTTTCATTCTTGCTCCTCCTGATTTTTAAACGATCTGTAATTAGAACTATTAACGGCAGACCGAGCGTAGGAAGCCAAGCCCAATACATGAGGTAAATTGACTCGATTTTTAAAGTAGTGGGAAGATCCGGAGACAGCAGGCTTACTGTAAATACAATCAAAGCAATTGGCCAGATTATAGGCTTTTTATCATCCAGTTTAAAAGTATCGGAAAAAATGCTTACCAGCCCGTATAAAGTCAAGGAAACTTTGATCAACCCCACGTAACCCCAGAGAATTATTAATAGGGCATCAATACGCTGGAAATACCGCCCTAAATGGATTAAGTTGCTTATCTTATAAAAAGGTATAACCAGCTCCTGGGCTGTTTCCCAATTTAGCGTAAGTATGAGAGACAACTGGAAGAAGGTAAGCCAGGCGAAGCTTCTAAGAACCACCCCGGTAACTATTTTTTTATAAGGGCAGGAACCTTTAAAAGATTGAACGATAACAGCCGACAGCATTATTTCGCTTAATGCGCCTGTCATTATGCTTCCTTTAACAAAAACATCATAAGGGCCTTGCCCAAGCAAAGGAAACAAATTTGTCAGATCCCAAAGAGGAGCCAAACTTATAAGAAGTATAAACATACTTATAACTACAAACGGGTACATGAGTGAGGATGACCTGGCCAGGTTTTCCAGCCCTATATATGCCCCCAATAAAGATACCAGGATAAAGGTTGTTATTATAATACTAATAGGGGTACGGGGCAACGCGCTTATAATAAGGGTTTCGGCAAAAGTCCTGGTATATATGGCGGCTACCAGGATAAAAAAAGACATGAAAAACAAGTTGAAGATTGTGCCAATTATTTTACCCATGGCAGCCATGCTGATGCCTGCAAGGTTCTCACCGGGATGCGGCTTTAATATCAAATAAAACAGGTAAGTTTGAAAAAGTGCCAGGATAAACCCACTAATAACC
>CAYUXS010000220.1:0-2834 GCA_964448915.1 uncultured Peptococcaceae bacterium | reverse complement strand
CCTTCAACCTGAGGTACGCCAAAAGGGCAAAGCCTTGCACAAGTTAAACATGCGGCACATTTTTCTTCAATTACAACTGCCCCAAGGCCGCAGCGCATACAACGGGAAGACTCAAGCCTGGCTTCATTATGATTGTGGCTTTGCTCAAAAGGTAAAAAGTTTTTCTTGCGCTCGGAAGGCTCAACGGCAGGCACCGGCTGTCTCGGCATATTAATTATCTTACGGGCTGTTTCTTCCGGTAGAGTATTAATAACAGGTAATTTTTTCTCCGAGAACCCGGCAACACCACGGCGCAAATAATTGTCTACTGCTTTAGCGGCTTTTTGGCCTGATGCAACCGCACTGATAGCCGCTCCAGGGCCAAAGGCAACTTCACCGCAGGTAAATACCCCTTTAACCGGTGTGGCAAATGTTTCCCGGTTGACAATAATATTTCCTCTTTCATCCAGAGGTATCCCGCTGCCCTCTAAAAACTTAAGGTCCGCCATCTGCCCGACAGCTACAATGATGGTGTCTGCTTCAATGAAATTCTTGACACTTTCATCATAGGTGGGGCAAAAACGCCCCTGGCAGTCAAACACACTGGTTACTTTTTTAAGCTGGAGCCCTTTAACTTGGCCATTTTCTATAATGACTTCTTCAGGACCCCAACTGCAACTGATAACTACTCCCTCTTCATGGGCTTCTTCGATTTCCCAGGGGTTTGCCGGCATTTCCTCAGGGCTTTCCAGGCAAACTGATTCCACTCTTTCAGCACCCAAGCGAACAGCAGTCCTGGCCACATCCATGGCCACATTACCACCGCCTACTACCAGCACTCTTTTCCCTATAGGCAATGGGTTGCCTGAATTGGCAGCTTGCAAGAAAGGCAAAGCCAGTAAAACAGAGGGGTGATCAAATCCAGGCAATGGTAGTGACCTGCTTAATTGTAAACCCGAAGCAATTATGACCGCTTTATATTTTTGCCTTAATTCCTCCATAGATATTGCTGTGCCGGCTTCCACATTGCAAATAATATTTACGCCCTGCTCTTTTATTCTTTCTATATCTTGGCGCAATACCCGCCGGGGGAGCCTATATAAAGGAAGTGACGCATAGAAATGCCCACCGGGCTGTGGTTGTTTTTCCAATACCGTGACTGAATAACCTTTTCCGGCCAGTTCATACGCTGCAGCCAATCCCGAAGGCCCGGCGCCAATCACTGCCACATCCCCGCCGGGTAGCGACACTTCCGGGCGTTCCGGTAACCCCCCGGTATTTAACAATTTGACATATTCTAATGAATCAGTTATTGAACTGGTTCCTGTTGCTTGTTCTATGGCAAAACGCTTTAATGACCTGATACTAAGAGGTTTGTCAACTTTGCCCCGGCGGCAGTTATCTTCACATGGATGCGGGCAAACCCAGCCGCATACAGTTGAAAAAGGGTTCCTTTCAGACAGCAAACGAAAGGCTTCCTTGTAATCGCCCCCCGTAATGGCATCTATATAACCGCTTACATTAGTATTAACCGGACACCCATTAGTGCACGGAGGTAAAATACTTTGCTGGTACACAGCCATGCCCCCTCTTTATATACAAGTAAAAATTTTTCTGTTTTATAATTCTAGACATTATACCAAAACATGAAATGCTTTTCTAAAAAAAATCCCAAATAATCTTCATTATTATATCATTTTCTTTAATAAGTATAGTCCTGAAAACGTACTATTTTTAAAGTTAAAAAATGTTATTGCAGAGCTTTTCATCAAACACTTGACATGAATCTGTCAAAAACCTACAATTAAAAAAATGTGTAGATATACTTAAATCTTTGCACAAAATGTCACTCATAGCGTTTATTTTATGCAATAATATAAAGCATAATTTTAAATCCGGCAAATCCCAGTAAAGGAGAGGATTAAATTGCCAAGCAACCCAATCGTTAGCAATAAGTCCTCATTTTTAGATGAAGTCAGGGAAAAATCCGGCCAGCCCATAGAACTATGTTTCCAATGCCAAAAATGTGCAGCCGGTTGCTCAATGGGCAGGTATGCGGATTATTCCCCGAACCAGATTATACGCCTGCTCCAACTTGGTTTTACAGAAAAGGTTTTAAACAGCAACATGATCTGGTTATGTACCAGTTGTGAAATATGTGGTGCCAGGTGCCCCAACGGGATAAATATGGCTGAAGTAATGGATACACTTAAGTCAATTGCCATTAGTCGAAACACTATCAGTGTCCAGAGGGTTAAGAAGTTCCACGACAGTTTCTTAAGTTCAGTCAAATTAAACGGCCGTGTTCACGAAACCTCAATGATGGCTCTTTATAAACTAAAGACCCTGGATTTGTTTTCTGATATTGATCTGGGAATGAAAATGTTTATTAAAGGGAAGCTCCATGTACTGCCTAAACGGGTTAAAAACAGGCAGAGAATTAAGAAAATTTTTGCGAATACCTCTAAAAAACACACATGATTTTAACGCCTTCTTTAAGGAGGGAAAATAAAGTGGATTTTTCATATTATCCCGGCTGTTCATTAGAATCCAGTGCCAAAGAATATAATGACTCTGCTGTTTCGGTTGGGAAAGCCTTGGGAATGTCCTTCAAAGAAATTGATGATTGGGTTTGCTGCGGGGCTACCTCGGCCCACAGCACCAACAGCTTGTTATCCTATGCTTTGCCTGCAACCAATATTGCTTTGGCTCAAAAAAGCGGGCTGGACATAGTTGTCCCTTGTGCATCCTGTTACAGCAGGTTAAAAAAAACAGACCTTCTTTTAAAAAAAGATCCTGAAATGAAAAAAGAAATTGAAGCAGCAGCAGATTTTAGCTATAAAGGGCAAATTGAG
>CAYUXS010000219.1:2139-2847 GCA_964448915.1 uncultured Peptococcaceae bacterium | reverse complement strand
AGATAAATATGGATTACCAACTACTAAATAACCTTTTCTGCAGGGCTTAACCCACTGAAAGCAATACTGTCCGGAATGTTTATAAAAAACCATTATTTTCCCACCAAATGCATTCGTATGGATAATCTTAAACTCTGAGTTTTGATTTATTCGCGAAAAGTATTCTTTTATAGCTAGTTCTGGAGTAGGAGGCGCTTCTCTACTACATGCACTAAATAAAAAAAGTGCAGTGCAAATAATTAAAAATAAACCTGTTTTCCTTTCATCGCAGGATATGGTAAGTATACCAATAACTATAAAATCAAGGCTAGAGCATCTTCTACTTGAATCTTATTTCATCCATTGTAATGCTAAGCAATATTTCTTAATAATAACAAATATTTACGTACATATAACATAAAGTTGTTACACTATTAATAGTGGTGTAGTAAACTTCTTAAATCAAAATTTCGGATTGCTTTTTTAGCTTGGTATTCTATAAAAATATTCTGCAGTCTCTGTTTGTGCAACCTAATTATTCCAATCCTTCGAGATTCTTTTCATTCATTCATTTTAAATGGGCTTGATATTTTAACTGTTAGGTTTTAAGTTGAAATGGGCGGGGCTAACCCCGCCTATATATAGTATTAATAGAAAGTATATGAACCGGAGGTTGGAGCAATTGCTTCCCATTTATTATTTGTCTGAGTAAACGTAAATGTGATACCA
>CAYUXS010000219.1:0-2129 GCA_964448915.1 uncultured Peptococcaceae bacterium | reverse complement strand
CTAATATCGGTGGTATACCAAGTATGGCCCATCTCCTGCCAAAACGTGTATGTCCCTGTTTCCTGAGGCAGCATATACAAGGATACCATACCTTCATCAAAAGTATATTGGGCACCGTTGTCAAATGCTATATCTTGTTTGTTAAAGGCCACGCCGTAAGAATTTGCCGATTGTGCAACTGTGCTGTCGATCCAAGTGTTGTGATAGTTATCCCAGGTCAGGAATCTCTGGCTATATCTATTAATTGGTCTACTGAACGCTAAACCAAAGGCATCCTTACCCCCAACGTTGGTTTGAGAGTAGGTACCAGGGCAATCTGCCTGCCAGTATGCAGGATCATTCCAAAAGAAATAAGCGTAGGCGAAGTATTTGCTTGTTCCACTATCCCAGTATAATTCTGCTGTTGGTAGGTTGATACAATAGTCTTCGTTGCTTTGTGGAGTTATCTCACCAAAATTTTTTGTTTTGGATGATTTTAATTTTGGGTTGTCTACTGATTGAACATTAACATGGTATACTCCAACCTCTTCAAGCGCAGCATAAAGTTCTGCTTTTGTTGCTTTGCTTTTAACCTTTTGAGCAACCAAATCGCTCAAAAAGGTCAGGCGTGCATCTAATTGTTGCTGTTCTTCTAAAGTTAATTCCGGGCCTGTGTTTTTGTCCTTCGCCATAACAGGTACACTAAACAGGAATAAAGAAAGGATAAGCGTTAAACATAACAATATTCTCTTCACTTTGGGAACCTCCTTATAATTTTCATATAAGCTAAGTTGAATAATGCCCTTAAATCAGGTCCATATGATGTTCATTATATAATTTTTCTTTAAATTATTGCATCCTGAAGTCCACCTCCTTTATCAAAGACGCTTGATAAAGATATATTAAAGAAATAAAATTATGGACATTAGCTTGTACGGACTGTTCCTGAGCTACCTCACGAACCACATTTAATTGAAAAGGCCCATTGGATTCACCCCCTATAGAAACGATTCACATTAAGACGAATGAAAATGGCTTTAGGATCCATAAATCAGGAAAATATTTCTAGGAAATTTTCTAAGGAGGTGGATCCAATTTACATTCTCAAACGTCTTAGTGTGAGAATTTATTTTGTAAAAGGGGGAGATTGTTTGATGAGGTTCAAGGTGTGTTCGTTTTTTGTACTGTTAGTGGTTGTTTTATTTGCGGTAACCAGCGTTACCTTTGCAGCTGCTCCTGGCTCTAATGCTCCTACGGGAGCAAACGAGCCATTTAAAGAAGCAGGCATTGAGTCCCTACTTTATCTGCAGGATTGGGGGTGTGACATAAATTACGTGGGTGAAGGTTATCTGAATATTACCGGTTTTACCCAGGCTTATCAGACAGTAGATTACATCATGGTTAGGCTGTATATACAGCGCTGGGACGGCAGCAATTGGGTTGATATAGCGAGTTGGCCCTTTGAGAGGTATGAAAACTCATATACAGGTGGGGCAAAAGGACTGCAGGTAACAACAGGCTATTATTACAGGGCAAAGGCTACTCATGGCTTGACCGAAAATGGTTACAGCGAGTCGGCGTCATCTTATTCCGGATATATTTATGCAAATTAATTAAGGGCGCTTTAGGCGCCCTTTCACATGGATTCGATTATTTTCAAGGCGTCTTCTTTCGGAATGTTTCCCTCCAGCGAATAAACCACACCCTGCTTAATCCACAAAAATTTAATCGCATTATTTTTAAATGTGACAAGCTTGCCGTTGTTTTCCCCGGCAGTAAAATCTTCTACGGCGGCGTCTTCCAGGTCGTAACCGTACCCCTGAGCGTATTCGCCGGGTGAGTTAACCTGAGTAAACAAGAAGTAACTTGCATCAGACCCGGCAAAACGCATCGTAATTTTTACAACCGGGTTTACCATTTCCTGAAGGTTGACCGTATCAAGCGCAAAGCCGTGAGGCAAATATTTAGGAATCGCCAAGGGATAAGGACAAGCCGCTCTTGCTTCATCTATTGAAACGGCAGTTTCCCGGCCAATTTCAACTTCCCTGATTCCCTCACCGGGCGGGGGTTGTTGGCCTGGTTCATTATACTTATATTCAGTCCTTACATTCATCTGTGTACCGCTGATCAAAGTCCCTACAATATTCACT
>CAYUXS010000218.1:1177-2861 GCA_964448915.1 uncultured Peptococcaceae bacterium | reverse complement strand
ATTTAGGCATTCTGGACTTTCTCAACAGGAGGTTGCCGATAAGCTCGGTGTTGACCGGACACTAATTTCCCGCCTGGAATGCCTGGGTGAGATTCGAAAAGGGCCCCAACTGGCTTTGGTGGGTTTCCCCGTTTCAAATGTCGACGAGCTTACTACCGTAGCCCGGGAAGAAGGTATTGACTATGTGCTCCTCATGAACGACCGGGATCGCATTCGTTTTGTAGAAGAAAAAAGCGGTGTGGAACTGGTTAACAGCTTCATGTCGATTATTTCAGAGCTTAAAAATTATGATGCCGTTATTTTTATCGGCTCAGACATGAGAATGAGGATGGCTGAAGCTATCTTAGGCCCCAGGCTGATATCTTGGGAAATAGGCATTTCACCCATTACTGAAGACCGCTGGGTTAATCCCGAACAATTGCGGCAATTGGCGAAGCAGCTTAAAAGCCAAGGTTAATAATAAGTAAAAGTTTTTCTTTCCTTCATGCGTTTATAAAACCAATAAATACAAATAATATGACAACTTTTTAAAATGAGAGGTATAGGTTATATGCATAATTTTACCAAATATGTTAACCCCCACCTTGGAAAACTCCTAGAACTGGTAAAGATGGATAAAGTATATACCAGAGGTGAAGGCCATTACCTCTATGATGATCAGGGTAAAAGTTACCTTGATTTTATAGCAGCATACGGGGCTTTACCTTTTGGCTTTAACCCGCCTGAAATATGGGATGCTCTGGAAGAAATTCGCACCGGTGCCAACCCTAGTTTCATCCAACCCTCAGCTTTGCAGGCAGCCGGTGACTTGGCAAAGCGACTGGTAGAATTGGCTCCCGGCGACATGTCTTATGTGACTTTTACCAACAGCGGCGCCGAAGCTGTTGAAGCCGCCATTAAATTGGCCCGGGCCGCCACCGGCAAGCTTGGCATTTTAAGTACTTCAAACAGCTTTCACGGCAAAACTATCGGTGCTTTGTCAGCAACAGGCAAAGCATACTACCAAGAACCTTTCGGCACCCCGATACCAGGCTTTCATTATTTGCCATACGGCGATTTGGATTCGTTAAAAAAGGAGCTTGAATTCAACGGGCAAGATTATGCTGCCTTTATTGTTGAACCTATTCAAGGCGAAGGTGGCATTATTGTACCTCCCGAAGGCTATCTGTCCGAAGCAAGTAAATTGTGCAAACAATATGGTGTATTGTTTATCGCAGATGAAATCCAGACCGGTTTGGGCCGGACCGGAAAGCTTTTTGCCTGCGAGGAAGAAGGTATAAAACCTGATATTATGCTATTGGCGAAAGCACTTGGCGGGGGCATCTTCCCAATCGGGGCCTGCATTTGCACCAAGGATGTTTATACTGAAGAATTTGGCGAACGCCATTCTTCTACTTTTGCTGCCAACACGCTTGGCTGCAAAATAGGCCTTAAAGTCCTGGATATTCTAACCAGGGATAACCAGGCTTTAATTAAACAGGTTCGCAGCAATGGGGATTTCCTGCTGGAAGAATTGAATAAACTCCAGGCCAGATACCCAAAAGTACTTAAAGCCGTTAGGGGACGCGGTTACATGCTTGGAATAGAAATAGAAATGTCAAGAAACGATTTTCCCGATAGTTTCCTGGGGGTCCTTTCAGAACAGGAATGTCTTACACCCCTGGTTTCAAGCTATTTATTAAAT
>CAYUXS010000218.1:0-1167 GCA_964448915.1 uncultured Peptococcaceae bacterium | reverse complement strand
GAAAACTCCCTCAGAATGTTAAGCAGTGGCAATACCGCTGCGATTATGGGGCCTATACTGGGGGTAAAAAATCATAATAACATATCTATGAGGGAAAAAGATGCTTCAAATCACCCATGGAATATAAACCTTCCTTCTAATGATCCTAAGGAAGGACGTTTTGCATTCTTAATTCACCCACTGGACTTTGATAATTACCACCAATTTGACAGCAGTCTTGTAGGCTTGCCCCAAGACAAACTGCAAATAATAGCCGAATTGGGCACAGAAATTCTTGACCCTTTCGTTATCGGGCGGACTGTTATCCAATCTAAAGCAGGGCATCGCGCATATGGTGAATTTATAACCCTCCCCTACACAGCTAAAGAAATGCTGGAACTAACCCCGGATGAGGCTTTAAAATCCTTGGACAAAGCATTAAAGCTTGCTCTTGAGGGCGGTGCAAAATTAGTGGGGCTTGGTGCGTACACTTCTGTTATATCGAGAAGCGGGACTATGGTACAAGGCCGATTTTTACCTGTTACAACCGGCAATAGCTATACGGTAGTGGCGGGTATAGAAGCAGTAAAACTGGCTGCCGACAAGCTTGCCCTTGATTTAAGCGTGAATACGGCGGCAGTTGTTGGAGCTACAGGCTCAATAGGAAGGGCTCTGGCAATATTCCTGTCGGAAATTATGCAGCAAATAATTCTGGTGGGAAGTCCACGGCACCCGCAGGCAAGCTCCCGGCGTCTTCGCCTGGTAGGAGTAGATATTTGCCGTCATCTGGTTCAACAAAAACTTTCCGGTAAAAACAACTCCAAATCCAATATAGGGAATTTTCTTGATAAGCAAGCACTTCCTGATATTAATGCTCCTGATGAAGAGTGGCTTACCGTGGTTGAGCAGCTTGAAAATAACGGTTTGCTAAAAATCACCACAGATATACGCCAGGCTCTTCCCCTTGCCAAGGTGGTAATAACTGCAACCAACAGCGTGGATGATTTAATTGAACCCAGTTTAGTATCCCATGGTGCTATCATTTGCGATATATCCCGCCCGGCTAATGTGCGGCCTTCATTATGCCGCCTAAGGCCTGATGTCCTGGTTATTGACGGCGGGATTGTTGCAGTGCCCGGAAGGCCGTCCCTGGGTTGGAACTTTGGCTTTGAGCAGGGCTTGTCCTAT
>CAYUXS010000217.1:0-2871 GCA_964448915.1 uncultured Peptococcaceae bacterium | reverse complement strand
GAAAAGGCTGACACAAAGAAGCCGGGAGCCACATTTATTACCGCCAGGTGGTGGTAGCAGTTAACCCAAAGCTTGCCATAACCCAAAAATTATGCCAAAATTGTACCCGCCTTAATCTCTATACTATGAGTGGGGTACCAATGTGGGGCCTCCTGGCGGTGTTTAACCAATTGGTTGCCAGTAACCTGCGAATAAATATCCTGGTAAATATCACCACCGGCCGCAATATTCAACACTTGCATGCCCCTGCATATTCCAAAAATTGGGATGTTTGCGGATAAAGCAATCCGGGATAATACTATTTCAAAGCCGTCCCTTTTAGGGCATATGATACCGCTATCCGGGTGGGGCTCCTCACCAAAGAAAATGGGGTCCACATCACCCCCTCCGGTTAGGACAATCCCCCTGACATATCCGGTTAGCACCTTAATCTCACTTTCGTCGCTGGTGCAAGCCAAAGGAACCGGAACCCCCCCGGCTTTTCTGACGGCTTCAATATATTTTTGATTTACATAAAACCTGTTTTTACCTGGGTCAACAGAACAGGTAACGCCAATAAGAGGTTTCAATACAGACCATCCTCTCAAATTGTCAATAAACCTAAAAAGCACCTCCCAGGAGGTGCCGAGATTCACTTCAAATTTCAATCAGCCCCAGACTAATCTCTATGGCATGATTTACTTTCTTCATCATTTCTTCACTTAAAGTTGCAACTTTTTCCATAAGACGGCTTTTGTCAATAGTTCTTATTTGCTCCAGAAGAACCACCGAATCCCTTTCCAACCCGCCTTGGCCCGCCCAAATCTCTACATGGGTGGGCAATTTAGCTTTATTGATATGAGAAGTAATGGCAGCCACAATAGTTGTAGGACTGTACTGATTACCTATATCATTTTGTATAATCAGTACCGGCCGTGTTCCACCTTGTTCAGAGCCAACTACCGGGCTTAAATCCGCAAAAAACACATCACCGCGCCGGATCAGCATATTTATTTTGCCCCCAAAGCCGGTTCATAAGGAGGAACCAACTCGGAATCAAGATCATTGTTTTCCATAACCAAAGACAAGTTTATTTGGGCCATTTCCATATAACCAATCTTCATCTGCTCACGTAAAAGGCGACGTTTCCTTTCAGCTATATAGCGTTTCATAGCTTCCCGAATAAACTGGCTGCGATTCAGTTGTTCAGCCGCCACGATCCCGTCAACTTCTTCCAGTAGGCTATCCGGAAGGCTAATCATGATTCTTTTTACTTGTGACATGGCCTAAAAACCACCCCCTGATTTAGCCACCGTATATATATTATACACGCATAAAGGACAATTTATGTCCTTGCATTGCGATTACCTGTTTATTCTCACACCTATGTATAATTCGATTTGTTCTGCAAAAATCCTCCATCCATTACTTGGCAGTTTTTAATCTATGTCAATATCATGCTTGATAGGTTTAGGATTTCTGGACATTGCAATTATCCCGGTGCGAACTATTTCAACTATGCCGTGCTCTTCCAAAACAGCGAAGAGCGCGTCAATTTTTTGCTCATCGCCACTTAATTCAATAATCATTGTCTCCGGATTAATATCTACTATATTTGCCCTAAAAATGTTCACAATATCAACAATATCATATCTTCTTTCAGTATGTGCTTTAACTTTAATTAAAGCAAGTTCTCTTTCAATGGACTCTCTCCCCCAGGGAAGTTCCTGAACTTTAATAACATCAACCAACTTTGAAAGCTGTTTCATAACTTGCTCAAGTATTTGGTCGTCACCCTGAACAACTATGGTTATCCTGGTAATATCCGGTTCTTCGGTTAATGAAGCAGCTATACTTTCTATATTAAAAACCCTTCTACTAAGCAGGCCGGATATCCTGGCCAATACACCCGGCTTGTTTAACGCAAGGACAGCAAGGGTATGTTTCATTGTTCATTCCCCCATAATATTTACTGAATTACACTACCAAACATTTTAACACACTAACTGTTCAAAAGGGAGACGTTTAAAATATTATCGTTACAAATATGAATTGAAAAATCTGGGCAACTAGTTCAACTATAAACTATCTTCCTTACACATCCTTCTGATATAATTTAAAGAGGCTATTTAAAATAATCTTTTAGCGTCAAGCTTAAAGGGTGAATGCTGTGAAAAAGCAGCTGCTGCTATTAATAATTGTTTTGACTCTAATCCTAATCCTGGGAACAGCAGAAAGAAACAAGGATTATCCCTGGTCGTTGGACTATTCCTATCAAATAAGCACCGGTAATAGTAACCCTAATCTTCAGGAATACAGTTTTGAAGTTTTGTTGTCTCACAATGAATATAAATATCTTAATAATGTGGCCGTTACATACAAAATTAATGCCGCTTTTTTAGATAAAATTAAAGAAAACACACCGGGCAATTCAATTTCAATCGGTACAATGAAAAAAAAAGATGTATTCAATTTTAAAGGGAAAATCAAATTGAACACCCATGGGTTGACTAAAAAACAAATAGACAGCATGGGTCCCGTTATTGAATCGTTTACGGTAACCTGGGAGCAAGATAACAAAAAAATGAAGCAAAGTTTTTACTATAGATAGAATTATTAAGCCGGTATCGCCAAAAAAACAATAGCAAATATAAAAATTGCTCCCCCCAGCCAATTGCCGGCGCAGGGGGAGCAATTTTATTGAAACTAATTAATATTTGGTTAGGTATTCATCCAACTCCCACGGGTGTACTTGCAGGCGATAACGATTCCATTCATCATTTTTTGCTTCCAAATATCTCTCCATAAAGTGTTCTCCAAGGACACCTGTAATCAACTCGTTTTTCTTCAGTTCTTTAAGAGCCTCTTCCAAGCTGGAGGGAAGGTTTCCTA
>CAYUXS010000216.1:0-2878 GCA_964448915.1 uncultured Peptococcaceae bacterium | reverse complement strand
AAGCGCCTGATATCCGGGCTGCCCGCCAGCAACATCTTGTTGTATGGCGACAGGGGCACCGGCAAGTCCAGCACTGTTAAAGCTGTTTTAAATGAATTTGGCTGCATGGGGCTAAGAATGATTGAACTGCCCAAAGCCTACCTCCAGGATTATCCCCTTGTTATATCGGCTATAAGGGAATCAACCCTAAAATATATTATTTTTTTGGATGATTTATCCTTTGAAGATCATGATGAAGATTATAAAGTCCTCAAATCTATGCTGGAAGGCAGCCTTCAAGCAATTCCCACCAATGTGGCTATATATGCTACATCCAACAGAAGGCATTTAATTAAGGAATACTTTGATGACCGCCGGCCTGAGATCGGCAGTTTAGACACTTTACAGGAAAAACTATCCTTATCGGATCGCTTTGGAATCACAGTTTTTTTCCCGTCTCCCGATCAGGAGCTTTATTTGCAAATTGTAGAAAAACTTGCCCAACAAGAGGGGATTGACCTCCCACTTGAAACGCTGCGGCAAAAGGCATTGGACTGGGAATTGTGGCATAACAGCAGATCCGGCAGGACCGCAAGACAGTTTATTGACAGTTTATTGTACTGATAATAATTATTGAACTTCCGGGCATATACTATTACCTGAGTTTGCCTATAGCAGCCTTTGGAGGATGTTGCCATGCACGACATGAATGAACCTACCATGCCCGGGGGTATTGTCGGCAACGGGAAGATGCTCTGCAGCATTCGCACTAACGGTATGCTGCACCGGTTATTTTGGCCGGATATAGACTGGGGTCAGCATATGGGGATATTAAAAATAGGCCTGCAGTTGGATCAATCCCGTCCGACCTTATGGCTGGATGATGGCAGTTTTGTTTACAAGCAGTTTTATCAAAGGAAATCAAATATTTTCATAACAGAAATTGATAATGCCACTGAGAAAATTTTTATAACCCAAACAGATATTGTTCACCCCGAAAAAGATGTCCTAATCAGAAGATATAAGTTGGTTAACAACAGTAATCTAAACAGGAAGATAAACCTTATTGCCTATTGTTCTTTCAGCATTAATGAATCAAACATCCAAGACTGTATATACTTCTCCGGCAAAAAACAAGCCTTAATTCATTATAGGCGCGATGTTTTTTTGGGGTTGAAACTTCAAGACAAAAAGCCTTATGGCTTTCAATGCGGCCGCAGAAACACCGGCTCGGATCCTTTTATTGGGGCCTGTAAAGGTGAATTCTGGGGTAATAATTACAGCATTAAATCAGGGGCAGGTTCAATTGTTTGGAATTTGGATAACCTTGAGCCTGGTGAAAATATTGAATTTTCCTTGGTACTAGCAGTTTCAAATAGTGAAAAGGACCTTTTTGAACTGCTGGATCTACCTGTCCTCTCCAATTATAATGCACTCGCTCAAACCACATCACAATATTGGGAGAACTGGTTGAGAATTGGGCAAAAACATGAATGTAATGTTTATTATGAGCGATCCCTGCTGGCCATTAAACTGATGATCAATAAAGGCAGTGGAGCAATGGTGGCCGCGCCTGAATTTGATTCCCATTATAGAGCCTGCGGGGGTTATGGCTACTGTTGGCCGAGAGATGCTATGTTTGTCGCCCTGGCCCTGGACGAAGCCGGTTACTTTAAAGAAGCAGAAGAGTTTTATTTGTTTTCCAGCCGGGTACAAAACCCAGATGGGAGCTGGCATCAAAGATACCATATGAACGGCAGTTGGGCGCCGACCTGGGGGCAACAAATTGATCAAATTGGTGCTATTTTATGGGGTTATTACCATCATTACCGTTTAACAGGCAGCAAAGATTTTTTAAACAGGATCTGGCCTGCGGTATACAAGGGTGCCCGGTACTTATCCGTTAATCGTACGAAAAACGGGCTTCCAATCCCTACTATGGATATATGGGAAGACCAGTTTGCCCAGAGCACCTATGCATCGGCAGCTGTCTATGGTGGATTAAAAGGCTCGGCAATAATGGCATACCATATGGGAGAAACCAAATTGTCCAAGCAATGGGATAAAATTGCCGGAGCAATAAAAGAATCAATACTGGTAAATCAATGGAATGCCGGGATGAACTCTTTTGTACGGTCGGTTTGCCACAGGCCGGAAGATGACCGTCCAATACAGGACACCCGCCTGGATATTGCACTTTTAGGATTGGGATACCCTTATTTGGTGCTTCCCCTCAACCATTCCCGGTTAAAGTCCACTGTCAGGCTTATTGAAGAACGGCTTTCCAACAGTGTGGTTGGAGGTATTCACAGGTATGAAGGAGACAGTTATGCGGGTGGAAATCCCTGGGTACTTGGTACACTGTGGTTATCAGTTTTTTACTCACTGCTGGGGGAAAAAACAAAAGCCAATGAACTCATCAGATGGGCAGAAGAAAACTCCTCCCAAGCCGGATTGCTTCCGGAGCAGGTACACCGGATCAACGGCGGACCAAAGTGGGTCCTCCCGTTAAGCTGGGCCCACGCCATGTATATTCTGGCATACCTGGCTTCGGAGGATAAAATTTCCACTATTAATTATTCTATATAAATCAATGCCCTTTGCTGCATTTTTGCCTGCATCTTATAAAGCTAAACTTTAGTAAAATAATGTGCTATTATTATATGGGGCTTGCAAATTAACCAAGGACAAAGGAGAGTGGTAACATGGCAAAAGGCCAGGTATTATTTTCTGGTGGAGAATATCGTTCTTTGCCCGAGGTTATTGCATTTCTTCGTGATATTGCCAATCGGCTTGAACAACAAGGTTCTTTTACCGTAGCCCAAGCTGGGCGCCAGTTCGACGTTAGGCCGGAAGGTAATATTTTCTTGGAAACAAAGCACAAAGTAAAAAATGGCAA
>CAYUXS010000215.1:1023-2896 GCA_964448915.1 uncultured Peptococcaceae bacterium | reverse complement strand
TTAAAAATATTTACACCAAATATATTTAAATTTTTCCACCCCTGACCCCGGTTAGAGCTGACCCCGGTTATGCCCCCTTAATCCCCCATTATCTTGATGATGACCCTTTTCTTACGCCGCCCGTCAAACTCGGCGTAATAAATCTGCTGCCAGGGACCTAGATCCAGTTTTCCATTTGTAACAGGTACGATTACCTGGTGATGGACGAGTATACTTTTCAAATGTGCGTCGCCGTTATCCTCACCTGTTTGGTGATGGCGGTAAGGCACTCCGAGCGGGGCTATCTTCTCCAGCATTTCGTCTATATCCTGGATAATCCCGGGCTCATCGTCGTTAACATATACTCCGGCGGTAATATGCATCGCCGATACCAGGGCCATTCCTTCCCGGATGCCGCTATCTTTGACCGCTCCCTCAACTTCTTCGGTGATATTGATATACTCACGGCGTTTTTGAGTATTAAACCAGAGGTATTTAGTGTGGGATTTCACTGTTTTCCTACCCTTTTCCGTTTTTGACTGTATTTTTTAAAGCACTGGAGATAGAATATCAGGCTCAACTGATTTAGGCCAGCACTTTTTTATAATCTGGATTGCTTCTTCCGGGGTATCAGCAGTGTGCAAAAGGCCTTCTTCCTTGTAAAAATCAAAAAGCTTCCCTACGTCAAAATTCAACAGGATAACTTCTTTTTGGTTCTTTAAAGCCAGGGCAATTTCTGATATGGTACCGGCCATCCCGGGCAGAGCTACAACAACGTCGCTTGAAAGAGCATTGATATAGTTTCTCCCGGCCCCCATCCCTGTAACAATAGGAATATCAATATACTTGCATGCAAGACAGCTGCTGTTATCAGGCAAAATACCGACGGTCAATCCGCCGTTTTCCTTTGCTCCCCTGGCCGAAGCTCCCATAACGCCGGCAGGCCGGCCTCCGTTGAGCAGTACCCAACCTTCCCGTGCAATTAGTTCCCCTAAACGGTAGGCTGCTTTACAATCTTCCGGCGAGGCTGATTCGCCTGCGCCCATAACGCCGACAATCAATTCTCTCATAGCGCGGTCACCTCCTATCACAATTTAGTAAAAATTTCGGATTGGTGAAAATGAAATTAAGAACCCCCAGCAGATATGGGCCAATTGACAAATAACTTATATCAAGTAACTTTAGGCTCAGAAATGCCAGGGGTTAACTTAATCTTTAATTACATCGTTTATACAAATTAAAAAGGCTGAAGTACGTTAAAGGCAAGTGCAACCTTCGTTGCAAAAGTAAGTGGGGACTCTATTGATTCCCAATGGATAAACATCAATCTAGGTTCTTCAAATAACCAGTGGTTGTGTAAAGCTGTTACAGTGATATTTTGTATCCTAAGAGCTGTAATAAAAGTATTGATTTCTTCCTGTAATATTACGGTTTCACCTAAATTTAATGCATTTCCCAACTGGTCTAGTGATTCAAAAGAGAATAATGCGTTAAGGGCAAGCGGGCTTCGTGTTAGTCTCCCTAAAATTGTTGCTGGTATATTTCTCATACGAGTCACAGTGCATACTCCAGCCGGGGATGGGAGAATCGAGCTTCGAAGTATTGCTGCGAATTGCTGGCATAACAAATCTTGATTAATTTCTAAGGAAACACTTTCGTCTGGTTTAGAATCTTCAGAAACATTTTGATCGGGGTTCATGTTTTTATCGGGCATTTTTCCCCACTCCTTTACCATTATTTGCCATATCATATGCTAGAAACGACAAAGTGTTACTGTTGAAGACCAACCCTCAAAAGAATAAAACAAGGATTGAATTTAGTAGTAAACCTACCTGCGGATAGAGGAAGCAGATATAGCATGTGAAAGCCCCAATCTCACGTGCAAGGGAGATTG
>CAYUXS010000215.1:0-1013 GCA_964448915.1 uncultured Peptococcaceae bacterium | reverse complement strand
ATAACTTCAGTTACCGGCTTTATTTTTTGGTTACGAATTTTATTTTCCAGTTACCAACTTTATTTATTTATTTTCATTCTCTCTCATCATCATCTCAATCAACATTTGTTGTTGAACAATAAAGTTGTGTACTGACTGAAGCCGCTATACCTTGAATTTAGCCATCTATGTACTTTTGATTTCTGGATAATTAAAAAATAAAGTTGTGTACTGGAACGGCAGCAAAACTGACCGGCTAAAGTTCCAATTAACAATAAAGTTGCGTACTGGGTTACATAATTTACCATAAAGTAGTGTATGCTAAAATCATTCTTTCATTCTTCTAACATAATTCCAATTTAATGCTGAAACCAAATTAAGAACCCATGAGGCACTCGGGAGTTTTCCAGTTAGGGGATACATATTCTGTAACTCTTGCCACTTACAATGATACAATATATAATAACAAAATTATCAGACATACAAGGAAATCAATTTTTCCTCTTTCCCACTGGCAACTTCTTTCTTCACTTTCTCCCATTCGTTTTTTAACATAATCTGTGCTAAGTTTACTAATGAATCTAATTTGCAACTCATCTCATCAGGTTCAATTTTGGTGACTATACCTCTTTCTATTTCAGTAAGTACACCGAGCAAATCTACATCTTCTTTATAATTTAATCTTAATTTCAATTTCGTAATTACCTGCAATAAATCAGTAATAGTAATAGCCTTCTCGGCAATTTTTGTTTTTATATCATCTAAATTATTATAATTAACATTATTTTCAATAGATGTACTAGCCCATATTTGAACTAGCTTAATGTTAATAAAGTTTCTTATTAATTCATCATTAAAAAAAATTAGTTTTGTTAGTCCAACGATTTTTGACACATCTTCTCGGATTTTCTCTAACCACATTATTCTCTGATTTGTAACAACTTCCACATATCTTGAGCCAAGAATATTAATCCTATTTGGCTCCTCGCTGTTTTGAGTGGGTAAACATATGTTTGTCCCATTATTCACAGCCG
>CAYUXS010000214.1:0-2900 GCA_964448915.1 uncultured Peptococcaceae bacterium | reverse complement strand
TGGTTCTGGCTGGTGGTGGTGATGCTGATAGGACTAAGCTTTGGCCTATGGACTAATAACGGCCTGGCCCCATGGCACGGTCTGCTGTTATTCTGCAGCGCCGTGTACTGGATCCTGTGTGCCACCGGACTCCTCATCCTGGGCAAAACCAGCGATCTGCTATTATTGGACGGCTATAATGCCTTGTTGGTTATTCCTTTCAGCAATTTTGGCTGCCAGTATAAGGGCCTGGCCCTTCTGGGAGCCAATAAATCTGCCCGGGGAAAACAGGTTTTCTCTATAGCATTAGGATTATTCTTAACCTTTATTGTGGCGGCCATGGTTTTACCCCTGTTGATGGAAGCTGACAGCGGGGGTTTTGCCAAACTTATAAATGGGATATTAGACGGATTTCGGGGGATGAGCGACAAATTTTGGGAAACATTCTGGCAGCTCATTCTCGCTATTCCCATTGCAGCCTATATTTTCGGTCTGGTTGCCGGCAGTGCTCATAAAAGAGGCGCCGATCTGTTTGAAAAGGACAATACCCTTCAGAAGATTTCAGGCTTGCGGATACTTCCCATGACTACGGTTTACATTTTAATGGGTTTGTTATGTACGCTTTATATAGTATTCATCGGGAGCCAGGCGCCTTATTTCTTCTCTGCCTTTGTAGGCCAACGGCCGGAGGGGTGGCAGATTTATTCGGAATATGCCCGCAGCGGATTCTTTGAGCTGTGCCGTATCGCAGTCATAAACCTGTTCGTATTGACGGCAGCCAATATCATGAGTCAAAAGCATAGCAGGGATAGTATCTTCCTGAAGATACTCAACGCCTTACTGGCCATGCTCACACTGGTGCTTATCGCCACGGCCTTCAGCAAAATGGCCCTGTATATTGGGGCATATGGATTATCGATGCGCCGGCTGCTACCCTGTGTTTTTATGATCTTTATGGCCGTCATATACGGGGGAGTTATAGCGCTGCAAAAATGGTCATTCTCCATAACCCGCCTGGCAGTTGGGGCGGGGGTGGTTATGTTCTGTATGCTGTGTATAGTAAATCCCGACAGCCTGGTGGCCAGGTACAATGCGGACCGTTATCTATCTGGAACGCTGGAGAACTTTGATGTGGAGATATTATACCGGTCCGGGCCCGCCGGTGTCGATTCGGCCTTGATGGTACATGAACAAATCAATGACCCGGAGCTGCAGTTTAAGCTGAAGGAATACCTGCTGGTCCAGCGGCAGCAGGCTGATAAATTGGCAGGATTGCCGGGTGACAGTTTGGAAAGAGCCCGGGCGCGGTACAGGATTAGCGAATACTTCGATTAACCACAAAGTGGAGCATACCCTTATTGGCAAACAGATTCAGTACATCATCAGCCCGTGGGAATATAATTTCTGGAGAAAGTAACTCTTCAACTTTTCTAAAATATTAAATTATCGATCAAAAATAACCCAACTATCGCTCTATATTCATAGGTAACGATTAATTCATTTTCTGGAAAACTTCTATTAAAAAAATAAATAGATTTCATAAGTAAGGGTTGGTATAATAAAATTCAATAAAATTTGTTTAAAAATGGGTTATTAAGGGGATAGTTGGTGTAATCCCAGTAATGATAAGGGTTTTCGCCTGGAGGAACTCCTGTGGCCGGGTCTTCGGAGGGAGACCCTCCCACGCCTCCACCATGAAAATCTAACCACTTCATGGTTGAATGATAAATTGATTAAATGGTGAGTAAGGTAAATCGGAGGCACTATATATGAAGAAGAACATCCTCACCGTTATCGTGGGGACTGGGCTGATGGTAGGCATGTTGATAATACTTGCTGGCTATGGGCGTAATATAGGAACGAACGGAAAATTCACCCGGACTGCCGTCGAACTGGAAACCGAGGTGAAAAGCGTCGGTCCCTATTCTCAAGTTATGCGGGCGGGCGATTTTCTGTACTGCACCGCACAGGTAGCCTTTGATCCCGATACGGGCGAGCTTGTCAAAGGAGGTATAACCGAGCAGGTTGATCAGATATTCCTCAATTTCGAAGCAGAGTTGAGTGAGGCTGGTGTATCCCTGGACGACGTGGTAAAGGTTACAGTTTATCTGGTCGACATCAACGATTTTGAGGCGATGAACAAAGCGTATCAAAAGTATTTCTCGGAGCCGTACCCAGCCCGCACTTGTGTTGCAGTGTCTGCAATTCCAGTTAAAGGAGCGTTGTTGTCTGTCGATCTGGTGGCTTTCGTGCCGCAGGAGTAAACTAAAGGAAGATAATCCGATGAATCTATTACATGAAACTGCTGCTCTGTCTCCGGAAAAAATAAACTATTGGGCCGAAAAGTCATACCAGATTGTTGAGGCCAATACCAATCTGGATGGGAATAGTATTCGAAGAATTCAATTGACCATCGATGAAATTTTGCTCAGATGCCGTGATACCTACGGCGATAGTGCGCTCTGCACTTTGCAGGTTCGAAAATGGATGGGGCGTATCCATATCACCTGCACGGTCCCCGGCCCGGAACAAAATCCATTGATATCCGGCGAGGACTCTTTGGAGTGGAATTACAATATATTGACTACCCTGGGCCTCAGCCCTTATCATTACTATTCTGCCGGAAAAAATATCATTAGATTTACGGCAAAAATTAAGAAGGAAAAAAGCTTCTTTAACCTAATGCTGATCGCCTTCTTCCTGGCTGTGATCTCAGGCATCATTTTGCGTTTTCTGCCGGACACGGTTACCTCGGTCGTATGCAGCGGTCTATTTACTCCGGTTTTTAATAAGTTCATCAAGATATTTTCTGCCGCCGCTTCACCCCTGATTTTCATGGCTGTTCTTCTCAGCGTCCAAAGCATGGGTGACGTACAATCCCTCGGACGTATCGGTAAAAAGTTTCTTAGCGCTACGGGAAC
>CAYUXS010000213.1:0-2916 GCA_964448915.1 uncultured Peptococcaceae bacterium | reverse complement strand
TTATAGGCAAAGGGCTCGTGGCTTCCCAAAATTAAAGCGCCGATGGATTCACCTTTAACAAACAAAGGCATTATAATCTGGGATTTAATATTTAGGTGGGCTAGAACAATATCTTCAGGAAATCTGTGAGAATCCTCAAAGATATTGGGACGAACAATCACTCTTTTTCCACTCATCGCTATGGCTGGCCCGGAATTAGCCTGATCATAAACGAAACACATGGATATGCTTTGCTCCTGTGTTTCACTGCCTTCTATAACTGTATTATTAATAATCGAATTTTCTTTTTCCAAAAGACACAAATTTAACATGTCACAGGCAACGACTTTCTTTAATTCCACAAGACTGCCTGCAATCTCTTCCAAGGAAGTTTCAACTGTAATATTCTTTGCTATTTTGTTGATGATTTCAAGCTGCAAGTTCCTTTTTTCCATTTCCTGCATTAGGTTAGTTGCCATTTTGTAGCTGTCTTCCCATTTCTTGCGCAGTAAAATTTCCTCACGGTACAGCCTTGCATCTTCAACAAGCAGCGCCAACTGATCGGCGACCTGTTGAAGGAAACTGGCGTCATCGACGGTATATTCCCCTACATTTTTACTGCCCAAATTCAATGTGCCAATAATCCCCGTCCTGGCTATAACCGGCACAATAACCATAGATTTCATACCGATTAATCCAAGATCCTTGGTGTAAGCCTGACCGTCATTTTGTATGTCCGTCCTTATGGAAAAACGTCTCTTTCTGATAACTTCCCAGGCCCAGGAAATCTGAGGATCCAATACAGTTCCTTCTTTTAAAACAGTCGTACCTTTGGGCAGTTCCCTCTTAACTAATAGCTCTCCATTATCAATCATACATAGATTCATAAGATCAAAAGATATGATCCTTTGCAACTTAATTGCCACATCTTCAATCATTTCATCAAAGGTCATTTCAAGAGAAATACTTTTAGCAATCTGATTAATTATTTTAAGCTGCATATTTCTCTTGAGCAGTTCTCTTAATTGAGAATTAAGAAACATATTCTTTGAATAATTATTATCTTTTTCCAATTTAACACATCTAACACTTCTAGGAAGTATATACATTGATAATATTGGTTAATCGAAAATTGTAGATATCATTTGATAAAAAATTCTACAAAAAATCAGTTCATCCTCCTTGTTTTCGCAATTGTTAAACAAAACCAAAGAAAGCATCATATCGATGCTTTCTTTTTAGTAATTGGCAATATATCCAAAATTATTAATATATTGAAGAATAAAGATACTACCGTAATAATATTACTGCAGTTATCATCTAATCTATTTTATGAACTAATAAGAGCTGCCGAACTGAAATTCGCCTCCCTTTCCGGTTTTTCCCGCGGAGCCATAACAGTATTGGAGGAAATGAACGGATAAAAATCACCGTTCTCATCAGTAGTACTCAAATCGCAGCTATACAATGTACCCGGTTCAACCTCATTAAAGTAATAACTTTTGGTAAGCGGGTCAATATCATAAATACGGCAGGTACTATCTCCCACTTTAATGAGCCTCAGTTTCATGTTGCTTTTTTCCGCCAGAGCAGTTTTTTGGCCGGGTGAAAGCTCCCAGTATGCATAAAGCACCCGGGGACTCTGTGCCATTAGAATTAACCTGTTTTCAAAGTATCCGGAAGGCAGCCTAACAGTAGCAACCAAGTTATTCACCCTTTTATCATACTTTAAGAGCCGGATAAAATATTTATATTTCATAATTCATAAAACATGAATGAATAATACAGGTTACTATTTAGACCCTCCGAATAACCTTCGCCACCAGGGTAGTTGAACCTTTCCCTGATGTATTACCATTCTGGCCTGCATTTTGCGGATAGCCCTCATAATTTCCTGGTCCCTATCCTTTATGTTCTTTTCAAGCTGTGACACACGCCGGTCAACTGTCTCCTCTACCATTCTTTGGGTGAGGGTTAAGAGAACTTTTGCACTGTAAATATCAATTGTCGGCACGACGGCATTGGACCAGGATATTTCTTTTATCTCCGTCTCTGTGACCCGGTCTGAATCATCCGGCCTGTTGATACACACCAGATCTCCCATCTTATGCTTACCCCCTTTGTTATATCTCCTACGTAAAGTAGCTATAGTATATCTTCTCTACAGATTTGTTAAATCCTTCCATATGGGGTTACTTAAACCCATTTTTATACCAATCCACATAAAGTCTATTACTATAAATTCTCCCAATTAATTTGTAAAATTTTAAAGGATAGCAATGAAAATAATAGAATATTTTCAAAAAAAACATATATTGCCTTACTAGAGAGGTGGCTTTTGTTTTGAGAAGCGGTAAGACACACCTGGACATAAATGCCGGCCCGGCTGAAGAAGAACATATGCTTAAAGAGCCTGGCATGAGGTCCTGGCGTCAGGGGAAAAATAGAAGATTCAGAGCCAGGGTAGATCCGTTTGCCATGCTGGTTCTGCTCTGCCTGCTCTTAAGCATTTCCTGCTTATTCTGGTTTGGCTGGAAATATTACACTTTAAGCAGTGAGGTTGCCAGATTGAGTGAACTAGTTATAACACATTTAGAGGAAAAGCCTACGCAGCCACCTGTTAACCTATTTAATCAAATAGAGAGTGACTCTAAGCCCGCACCGAACGAGCCTGATACAGCAGGGGCAGCTTTGACGGCAAAACCGACTATGTACACAGTCCAGGATGGCGACAATTGGTGGACAATAAGTGAAAAATTTTACGGTTTGGGAACTTATTATCCAAAACTAACTGTTTATAACAAAATGCAGAATCAACGCCTATACCAGGGGCTGGCCGTAGAGATTCCTCCCAAGGAGATACTTGATGCCCTTTAGGTAAATACAAGTAAATACAAGTAAAAATGCAACTTCAAGAACAAATTCGCCTGCCAGGCG
>CAYUXS010000212.1:0-2933 GCA_964448915.1 uncultured Peptococcaceae bacterium | reverse complement strand
AAGGGGCATAGCCGGGGTGCTGCCAAATGTACTGGCTGCTCTTGAAAACGGGATCAACTCTGTGGTGGTACCCCTGGATAATGCGGATGAGGCCGCATTGTCAATGAAATCCGAGGTATTCCCTGTATCTTCCCTAAATCAACTGGTTGATTTCCTTAATGGGAAAATAACCATCCCACAGCATAAGGTGGATGATGAAAAAATATGGGGCTTCCGGGATAAGCCCCTAACCGATCTCTCTATGGTTTGCGGCCAGCCTCTAGCCCGCAGGGCACTGGAAGTAACTGCCGCCGGGGGCCATAACCTTCTTATGGTAGGCAGCCCCGGTTCCGGCAAAACCATGTTGGCCAACTGTTTAACCGGGATAATACCGGATATGAGCTATGAAGAAATTATTGAAACCATTAAAATATACAGCCTGGCAGGACTACTTCAGACCGGCTTAATTAAAAGCCGCCCCTTTAGAGCACCGCACCATAGTGCATCCGCTGTTTCCCTGGCCGGTGGCGGTAAATTTCCCCGCCCCGGTGAAGTAAGCCTTTCTCACAACGGAATCCTTTTCCTTGATGAAATGCCTGAATTTAGCAAGGACTGCCTGGAGGCACTAAGGCAACCTATGGAAAATGGTGTCATAACAATAACCAGGGTCCACGGATCTATCACCTACCCGGCCAGGGTTACAGTAGTTGGGGCTTGCAATCCCTGAGCGTTCAGATAACAACCCAGAAATGATAATTGAAAGACATAGCGTACTGCCCACTTGGCTATTAGGACATATCTGGAACGGAGACACAACTGGCGCAAGAATCAGAAAAACCCGTGTCTTGAAAGGCTATACCATCAACGACCTATCAAAACTAACTGGCATATCGCCTGCTACAATCAGCTCTCTAGAAGCAGATAAAAACAAACCTACTATGCAAAGCCTTAGATTGATAGCAAAAGCCCTTGACACACCCATTTCTTATCTTGGTAACTTTGAAAACCTGCCTGAGAATACAATTGGCCAGAGAATAAAAAAGGCCAGATTATATCATGGCCTCACCAAAAAAGAGCTGGCTGAAATTCTTAATATAAATCCTAAAACTCTTGCAAACTGGGAGCAGGACAAGCAAACCCCATTAAAAAAACCAAAATTAAATCATCTCTGTTTCCTCCTGTACAGATGATGTTTTAATACAAAACCATACGGGATATTAGATTAAGGCCTATTCTTTTACCAGCATCTAGTAAAATTTTAGGATAACGTTAACAGCGAATAATCAATTCCTTCATTATATAATACAAAGACCCAGGCATTAACCCGGGTCCTGAAAGGAGATGAGTGAGAGAGAATATTGTTTATCAGATTCTAATAAACGTGACATTTCATTGAAAAGACAAGCAAAATTAGAATCAAGAATATTATAAAACTCCCATCAAAGCAGCCACCGTAACCACCGCCAAGTGTATCCACCATAAAGAAAAACCTCCTTTTTATTTCTTAATAAAGTCAAACCATAAGTCCTGTGTTTTTAACTGTTAATGTTATTCATGAGCATTAGCAGCTTCCTGTACTTCAAAATAAGATTTTAGAGTATCTTTAAAATGATTTTGATCGAGTTCACCACATATAATTAAAACTAAGCTGTTGTCTACTTTAATGCAGCAGTTGCACTCTTCTTCATTGTTAGGCTTATGTGGGCCATTTGGGAAATTCATTGAAATGCCTCCTCTCATTAACCAGTATTATTTGGAGCTTGATTAGTTAATTATTTATCACCATAGTAGCTGCCGCCATAGGGCATTGAAAATACCAGTAATATAAGAATTAAGAACAATATAAAGCTACCATCAAAGCCACCACCATAGCCACCATCGTAGCCGCCTTTGCCGCCGCCGTAACCGCCACCGAAACCATATCCCATAATAGGAAAACCTCCGTTATTATTTAGTTTATACTGCAGGATATTCTCGGAAATAAGGAAAGGTTACAAATTAAAAGCCCAGGATAACCTGGGCTCAGAATATATATAGAAGATAGGAGGATTATTTATATTATTCCCTAAGGAATGAAAAATAGAACCTCTCTAATCTGGGGGTGAGAAAGAAAGGACGTGTTATTATTGTTATAAATTTAAAATGAGTTTACTTCAACATTCAAGTTAAATTAATGCCATATGAATTGAACCTCGTGTTTTCTTCTTTTCATATGACTTGTCTTTTGTAAATCTGCTACATTCAAAGTTCCACTCTTCACAGTTTCTATCATCACACCCAGCCAATTCAATTGCTAGACAATACGGTTCATCATTTAAAGCAAACTGAGTGCATCGTGCACATTCATAACATTTACAAGGAATTGCCATTTTCATCACCCCTGTGGTAATTATACTTGCGGTAATTATATCCAGTCCGGGGTGTAAGGTCAAAACCTTTATGAGCAAGGTTTTTAAGGTTTTAAGCATCACCCTGCGGCTTATAAAATTCTAAATTGTCAGCATACTCAACTATCTCGTTAAATGCTGATAAAGCCATTTCTAACCCCACATATAGTTTCTCAATAGTGGTTAGTTCACAAAAATTATTAGATATCATTGAATTCAGTTGTGTAATTCTAGATTTCGGAAAACTTTCTTCTGCTAGTTTTTTAAAGAAAGAACAATCATAAATAATCTCCTTGATTCTGCTCATATTCATAATATGCATTATATTAAGAAAAAACCTCCCTTAACTTTTAAATTTCAATTTAATGGGAGGGCCATAACTTAATTGCTTTACCGATTAAAATCGGGCAACTGGCTGTCATAGGCATATAAGCCCTTAGACCCTCTAGCTTTGCGTCACTACTTTTCAGTAGCTTTGCCTATAAAACATTTAAATATTTTATTATTAAGGTTTTTAATGTCAATGTGTTAGATTATAAACCAACTACCACATTAGAGGAAAGATGT
>CAYUXS010000211.1:1375-2953 GCA_964448915.1 uncultured Peptococcaceae bacterium | reverse complement strand
AACGCACTGCAAAAAATAATAAGGACTATCTTCTTTAAAACTGATTAGCAAATACTGTTTATACTCCAATCCCGGCATGCCCCATGGAAAATCAATAATAACGCCGTCACTGGGTTGTTGCGGCAAATCTGCCTCTTTGTTCACACTTTTCCCTCCTTAATCCAGCTTTTAGCTGTTGGTCACCGGCTTCCAGTAAAATTAAACTTTTACCAATGATACAAAAGTTGGAGATAATAAAAAATGACCATCCGGTCACTATCACTATTATAATGTTAATCATTACCATTAATAAAGATATATTTATAGTCAGCCGCAAAGTGGCAAATGCTCTTTAATCAATGTTGTCACTTCAAGTCATACATACCCGTCCAATCTTTTTCCTTTTGCCACGCGATATTCTTCAAGCCAGGCCTCAGCTTCTTCCAAAGTAAAATCTCTCCCGTAGCCTGAACGTTTATCTTTCATTTTTATCTTGAGCTTTCCCTCACGCTTGATCTCAAATGTTAAAGGCTGGTTATAAGCTTCAGCCGTTTTTCTCATACGCTCAATAGTCTTATTTAAAGCATGGATCTCCCTGCGCAGGTTAGGATCTTCACTTTGCAACAAAGCCTTTTCAGAAACAGTTTTATTTTGTACAGGATCCAACCCACGTACTGCCTCTTGGCTGATTAAAGCTTGTAATCCACCGGCACCTATTTTCATGGCCAAAACCTCTTACTGCCTTTATTTTAAGAAGTTGAGCAGCGACACTTGCATAATCTTTGCTCCTGCCGCCAGAGAAGCTTCATATGTAACCTGCTCCTCGCTCATCATTATGGACAGTTTATACATATCCGCCCCATCTAAATTCTGTTCAACGTCTCTTAGCTTAACCTCCAAATCCAGCATTTGGTCCCTTAACGCTTCGAAATGCCTGGTCCGGGAACCGATACCTACCCTGCGTTGCAACAACTGATCGGTCTTTTCTTGAATATCATTTATACAATCATTGACTTTCCGGTGATCACCGCTGTTTAAACTGTCCCGCAGGGCAAACAGGGCGTCAAAAATCCCTTTTTCCAACTTATCTTTGCTTGTATCAGTGGGATCATAGACTACATACTCTCCTGAACCGGGAAATGTTTCTTTGCCGCTGCCAAAAACCCCAAGTTTGTTATCCACAACCACTCTATAAGTGTACGTCTGTCCGGGATCAAAACCGGTAAAATCCAATTCCAGCCCGGCCAAATCCCCAGAAGTTATTTTAACCCGCCCTGGAACTGAAGTATCTATGCCCCCGGGCGAAATCAAGTCTGCCGGGGTGACGCCGTCAAGTTTAGTCTGGCTGATAATGTTATCCGGCAGTGTAATCTCAAAAATCCCCACTTTGCTTAAATCATCCGGCTTTGAAATGACTGTAGGGGTTATGGGGGTAAAAACACTTATAGGGGTAACCGAAACTCCCGAAGTGATTCCTGGTACATCTATGCGATAGTCTTCTCCGGTCAATACTTTCCGGTATAACCCATTTAAATCCCCTTTGTAGATGATCCTATCCCCGTCTCTTTCAAATGGTGCCGAGTTATTTTTGGTGCCCGC
>CAYUXS010000211.1:0-1365 GCA_964448915.1 uncultured Peptococcaceae bacterium | reverse complement strand
CATATATATACCTGCCGCCGATACTGGAATTTGCAAGATCCACCACATGATCAATCATTTTGTCTATCTGTTCACCCAAAGCAGCCAGGTCAACCGGCCCATAAGTACCCTGTGCACCTTGCACAGCCATTTCCCCGGCCTGGTGCAGTATATCTCCCAATGTCTGCATGCTGCTGTCGCTAAGATACAAGTAGCTTAACCCGTCGTTTAGGTTTTTTTCATATTGCTCAAAAAACGACAAGGTGCTTTTAACGCCAAATAGCGGCCCCATATTACCGGGTTTATCGCTTGGCCTAAGCATACTTTTACTGGTGGCCAGCTGCTCCATTGTCCGGGCAACCTTGTTTAAGTTATTCTGAATGCCGCGATTGATGCTGTTGTTCATCATCTTGTTAGTTATCCGCATTTACGGTTCACCTTCCACCTTCCTATATTTGCTTAAGCCTGTTTACTACCTCATCTAATAATTCATCCATCATGCTGATAACCCTGGCTGAAGCCTGGTAACCATATTGAAACTGCATCATATTGGCAAGCTCTTCATCCAATGAAACCCCGGCTACCGATTCCCGCAAATTGGCCATTTGTTCTTGTATTGCCCCTTGGTTGGAAGACATTTCCCGTGTGCTTTTAACCATGTTGCCCACTTTGGTAGTGAGCATTGCATAGGCTTCTTCCAAGGTATACCTGGCATTAACAGGGTCAATATATTTATCCTTAAGATCAGCAATTGCTCCCGCCTTAGTACCTTCAATAAGACTTGGATCACTGACCATAGAAGGGTTAATCTTAAAATCGCCACCAGCCAGGGAGCCCATAAAAAAGTCCAGGTTGGCTGCCGCGGGTGGAGCATTGTTTACTTCAAATATTTTTGTTTTTAAAGTATCCATAATAAAGTTTAAATCTGCCTTAAAACCTATAATACCCTGCCGGGCCTTCTCCAGTCCCAGCAAAGCCCCTCCCAGGGTTGTATCGTTATGCCTGTCGGTTAAATTCAGTGACCAGCCGGAACCCAATTCATGCAGTTCCAATTTGCCTTCATTTACCTGAAGTTTAAACTCGGTATTCTGCCTGGGCACAGTAGTAATTGCCAGATCAAAAAAGTTTAGTGAAATCTGTCCGGTTGGCTTGCCATTAACAGTAGTGTTTGTTACCTGTAAAGGCCCGAATTGCGCCAGTTCATCCAGCAGGAGATCCCTTTTATCCAATAAATCATTTGGCTGCTGCCCTACCTGGTAAACTCTGATTATGTCTTCAGTAAGGTTTTGAATTTGATATAACAGTTCATTAACCCGGTTAACGGAATCCTTTAGCTGCCCGCTGTCCACCTCAGGCAGGATGCCCGGTTTTATTATGCTTTCTTCC
>CAYUXS010000210.1:0-2954 GCA_964448915.1 uncultured Peptococcaceae bacterium | reverse complement strand
GTCTACGAGGCCCGCCAGGCATTCCCCGATTGTCCGGGTAACCAGGCGGATGCCGTTGATACAATAGACCGTATCAGCCGGGATATATTGGTGTTTAGCCGCATAATCCTCGTAACCGGCTTTAAGCGCTGCACTTCTCATGGGATCAGCAACTAATTTCCATATCGGGATCAAAGGCCGGTTTTCGCCAAAATCGCTGAGACCGGGTTTTGACTGTACCCTCTCAAACCATTCATGAAAAGCAGACGGTTCAAGTTCATTTGAGCCTCCATAGGCCGGATAGGCATAAATCGTTGTCTCACAGTTCTGTTCAAAGGATTCGCTGGTCTGACTTTGACTGGTCTGATAATTGACGTTAGCTGAAGCAAACCCGGCATTAAAAGAAGCTTTTACATCCGCCTCAAAATTGTGTGATTCGCTGGTATAGGTGCTGTTGGCTGTAGCATTATAATCTAAACGTCCCCCCATCCTGACGTACCTGACGACATGAGTGCCGTACATCTCAAATATCTCCTGGGGCGACACATTAGGGTCGAAAAGGGCTTGCTTAAAGGACGAGTCAAGATAATCACTGAACTTAATATTTTGATCATCAAAATACACACCGTACTGGGATGCATCGTAGACAAGGGTGGCATATTTTCTGTTGGTTTCAGTCAATGAGGCATTGCTGAAGTTGGTCTTGACACTGCCGCTAAAGTAGAGGTAACCTCCGCTGACGCCAACGGATGTAGCCATTTGCTCGGAATAAGATTTGGCGCTTTCCCCACTGATAAAGCGGCTGTTGCTGTAATCTTCATCATTTTTATATACACGGCTGTCACTTAACAGCTTGTTGATGCTAAGTACATAATCCTTCATACCATCGCTGGGATCAGCAAACTTTCCTGTAATGACATCGTAGCCCCGGCCCAGGTATGCTACCCCGGCAAGCCCCGATTGATTTGGTTTGAGGGGAAAACCTGACGGTTCATATTCATTATCACCGGATCCATATTGGTTTTCCCAATATTCATTTATTTGTTGAGGTGTAAGCTTACCAAATGTATTCAAATCTGTTTTCGGTTTTAAAATCCCAATGCTGCCTAACGGTGTGGTTCCGGCGTATGAGAAAGAACCGGAGTCATTAGCCGGTGTGAAGGGATATATTTTGTTTTTAGCAAATGCCGGTTCAGTGGAAGGTTGGACACCGTTTAAAAATGAGTACAGGTCGTTAATATTCCCCTGTTGAGTTTGCGCAGCGGGCGCTTCAGTATTGCCCATGTACTTGGTATAAGTACGTTTTAACAATACTATAGCCTGTTCCCGGCTGGTATTGTTCAAAGGTGAGATTGTTCCGGGCCCTGTTCCCTTCATTATCCCGTTTTGATAGGCAAACTTCATGGCATCTAGCGCCCATGAGGCAACCTCGCCGGCGTCATTAAAGGGGAAGTCGCTGCCAGGGGTGGCATTGAGGCTGGGCATAGCAGCCTTCAAAGCTCTTAAGATCATCACACAAATTTCCTGGCGGGTAATGTTATTTGCAGGTGAGAAGGTAGTGTCTGAGGTACCTTTAACTATACCGACAGCGTAAGCTTTCAAAATCTCCGGGTTGGTGGTATCGGTAAAGGGGTTGCTACCTGAGGCCGGTTCCGCCCCGCCCAGTTTTTCATAAAGCTTCACGGCGATTACACAAAATTCTTCCCGGGTAATGGGGGACTGATAGTTTTGTTCCACCTGGCTGTAGGTCAGCCCATAGGAATATGCTTCCTGGAGTTCTGCTTCCGCCCACTGGCTTTGGGTGCCGTCAAAATTCAGGGATGCCGCAAAAGCAGGCACAGAAAAACAAAGCATTGCGGCGGCCAGCACCAGAAAAACTACAAATTTAGTGACTTTCGACATAATTTACACACCCCCTTATTTTTAATAATTAACTATTTAAAGTACGGATCAGCAATCACCATGATGTCCGGCTGGGTGTTTTTGGGCACACGCTCATAAATTAAATTCTGAATATAAAGCTGCTGGATATTGGGAATGGCAATCTCGAAAGCAATGGATTCGCCCTTTTTCACTTTAAGTTCTTTTAAAACCTTGCCGGATTGATCTTTTTCCCTGATTTTAATGGTAACTTCGTCAGTGGTATTGTCGTTATCTTGCAGGCACGCTACCCCGCCGAACTTTTGGAACTGCCCTTTAGGCAGCACAAAACCTCCCATTTCGTAAAATCCGTCTTTCCCGGTATAAAGGATGCCGGATTGGTACTGTTTTCCATTAACAAATAGCTGGCTTTGGTCAAAGCTTAACTGACAGGACCAGAGATGATCAAAGTGTTCGCTAGCCAGCGGGGTCTTTCCTTTTTCCCCCAGGTAGACGGTTTGCGAGGCGGCGTCATAGTCCACTGCAACAGAGAGAGCTTCGGCAATCGCCCTTACCGGCAGATAAGTGCTGTCGTTATAGAGAAGAGGGGGCATTATCTGGCCATCTGCTCTGGTGGGGACAAAATCCACCCCATTTAGCTTAATTTTAAGCTCATGATTAATGATGGCTTTTACTTCTTCCTGTTTGGCTGCACCTATAGCACCCAAACTAACCCCAAAGACGAAGACCGCACACAGGACAAGAACACTGAGCCCTTTTTTCATGATTGACCAACCACACTCCTTTTTAAATAATTATTTATTTAAGCGCCCTGGAGCGCTTAAACGGCAATAATAATCATATAAAACTGAATGGGGACAATATGCCGAGTTCCCAACTTAGGGTAATATTTCTTCTATCATCTCTAAAATCCTTTTATTGGCGGTTATTATTTTAAAATTTTTCCTTTTCAGACAAAATAGCCTCCACCGAAATTCAATCCAGTGCAGGCGTAGTAAAAGCAAACCCTCCTTCGATAAGGAGGGTTTATCAATCTCAACCAGGTGAGGGGTCAGACCCCTTTTTGAGACCAAAAGCTTCCGTCTGGGCTTTGA
>CAYUXS010000209.1:0-2970 GCA_964448915.1 uncultured Peptococcaceae bacterium | reverse complement strand
ATTCAATTTTTCCACCCAGGTGTTTTATGCAAACCCTGTCGGCAATATCCAACAATTGAATGGAAGGGACCTTTTCAATGCTCTTTACAATACTGCTTAATTCTTTTCTATGGGGGTAATGGACAACTATTTCCCTAATTACATGAGAATATGAACTGCTTATTTTTTTTATTGAGCTGATATTTCCCTCGTCTTGGGCTATAGCTGCCAAAACTGTTGCCAATATACCGGGCCGGTTTGATAATTTAAGCTTGATTATTACATTTTGGGTTTTTTTCATGGTAGCCCTCCTAGCCGGTAGTATTTTATCAATTCCATTTTTGTATTCTTTTAAAATTAACTATTTGGCATGGTTTATGCCCATGTAGGTATTGCTTAATCAGTCCAATATGTTTTTAAGTTGGCTGTCTACTTTAAGAATGTGGTTGGTTATCCAGACAAAAACAGCATCAAGCAGTTCTATTAACTTGTATCTATCAGTCAGCTCAATATCTTTATGTTCAAAATTAAGTATTGATTCTGTAAAATTTGTATGCATAGTTTTATGGGACTGGTAATTAACATAACTGTGCAGTTTCATAAACTCTTCTTCTGTGGCAAAGTGTTCAACGGTGTAATTTTTCAATTCAACAAGAATTTGCTGTATTTCTTTATAAGGAAGGGGATTAACATCAGAAAACACCAGTTTTGATATTTGGTTGCCAATATCGAATATTTTTTGGTGTTGCTTGTCAATCTCTTCGATGCCTATGTTGTAATCATTTTTCCAGATAAACTTTGCATAATCATTTTGAATATCATTACTGCCCTGCATAATGTTTAGGGCTTCATTCTCATTAAGCGGTTTACCCAGGAGGTAGCCTTGTACGCGGTGGCATTTTTGGCGGGCAAGAAAATCCAACTGTTCCTGGTTTTCAACACCTTCCGCATGTACTGTCAAACCCATAGCACGACCTATTTTAATAATCATCGATATAATAGACCTGCTTATTTCATCCGTTTCAATGGTATCAACAAAAGATTTGTCAATTTTTAATGTTGTTATCGGAAGCCTTATAAGTTCTCCCAAAGATGAATATCCTTTGCCAAAATCATCCAGTGCAACTTTTACCCCTTTTTTTCGAAGCAATTCAAGCTTTGTTAAGATGCTGTCATAAGATTCCAGGAAAATTGATTCGGTGAGTTCTATTTCCAAATGCTCGGGTTTCAATTGCGTAAAATCCAGTATGGTCAGCACCTGTTCAACAAAGTCATCTTGCAGCAATTGGATTATTGATATATTAATTGACATAGTCAATCCAGTGTGTCCAAGATTATGCAGCTTTTTTAAAAAATAACAACTGTTTCTTAACACCCACTCACCGATTGAAATAATTAAGTGGGTATCTTCCGCAACAGGGATAAATTCAACCGGCGGCACATTTCCCAAATGAGGGCTGTGCCAGCGCAGGAGTGCTTCAAAACCGCATATCTTGCCGGTTTTCAGCTCTACCAGCGGCTGGTAAAACAGGCTGAACTCGTTATTATACAACGCCGAGCGGAGATGCTTTTCCAGAAGCATCCGGTTGTGTACGGAGTGCTGCATAAGCCGGTTAAATAATACATATTTGTTCTTCCCCTCTTTTTTCGCTTGGTGCATTGCAATATCAGCAAATTTCAGCAGTTCACTGGGGTTGGTGCTGTGATCAGGATATATTGAAATACCAATACTAACTGTTGCATATAACTGGGTATTTTCAATGATGAATGGTTTTCGAAAAAGTTGTATGATCCTAAAGCCAAATTCTTTTGTCTCCTGCAGATTTAAACAATTTCTTTTAAGAATAACGAATTCATCCCCACCGAACCTAAATAATTCGGTGTTTGTGTCCAAAAGGGAGGAAAGCCTGTCACAGATCCGGATAATCAATTTGTCGCCAAAAAAATGCCCCAAAGTTTCATTGATATACTTAATATTGTCTAAATCAATGTAAAATACAGTGTTTTTATTCGTTTTTCCTGACCTGCAGCATTCCGACATCCTTTTATGCAGGAGTGAGCGGTTCGGCAGCCCTGTCAACGGATCATAGAATGTTTTTTGATGCAATTTTTTTTGATATTCGCTTAATTTATTCTGCTGGAATGATAATTCAACCAGTTGTTCATTTAGCTCTCTTTCCAAATCTTGCTGCTGTTCACTAAGCTTATTAAGTTTGTTGGTGATTTCTTTCAACTGGCTTATATCCTGGATAATGGTAATGAAATAATATTTTTGCGGCGAGTAGGCTGTTACTTTCAGCCACTTGCCAAATGATTTTGAATAGATGTCTAAGGAAAATGTCTTACCTTCAAGTGCTACTTCGCCTAACATTTTTATCCAGTCTTGGCCTTCTTTTTTTATGTTCAAAAATATTTCACTGGCTTTTCTTCCTATAATTTTTTCCCTTTTTAAGCCGGTTATGGTTTCAAAAGATGCATTAAGATCCATAAACTCATAATCGCAAGGCATTCCATCCTGATCGAGAATAATTTTATTCAAAGAATAAGCATCCATCATTTTATCAATAAGTTTTGCGTAGAAGTCAGTTGGCAATACCATTTTATTCACCTTTTTAATCAATAAATATAACCTTTATTAATTATTATTGATTTATATTATATTGCATAAAACCTATAAATTATATGGCTAAATACAGATACGACTAAAATTAATAAATATTTACCGGATTAGTACGATATATTTTTGATAAGCTTATATTTTTTAATGGGGTGAGGGAGATTATGCAAGAGCCGTTGTGGGAGGAAATAATTAATATTGCCAAAATCATAAAATTGTTATTAGGCCCTGAAGCTTCAGTAGGTGTCAGTGATACAGATAAATACATCTATTATATAGCCGGGCGGACTTTGGATTTAAATATCAAATATGGCGATCCTATAAAGGAAGGAAGTATTGCCAACAGGGTGTTGAATACCAGGGACAGGGTTGCT
>CAYUXS010000208.1:1464-2993 GCA_964448915.1 uncultured Peptococcaceae bacterium | reverse complement strand
CATCCTTGATTAACCGCGGCATACTCATCAATGATTTTAAGAGATTCACCTGGATAGGCGCAGGTTATCTGCTGATCTTGTTGTTAACTGTCCCTCTCAAGGTGTTTATGCTCCACAGTAGAGCCGAAGAGTTTATGATAAATGACGTATCCGTATATTTGCGCATTTTTCAGTTTAGCACTAATGAAGCACCCCTACTGGTAATGTCTTTAATTATTGTTCCTGTCCTGACCGGTCTTTTGCTGTTTAGATATTTGCAGGACAGCCAGGCGGCAGATATGCTGCACGCTTTGCCCGTCAAACGGGAAACCCTTTATAACACCCATGTTCTTTCCGGTATTACATTCCTGTTCGTACCGTTAATCCTAACTGCACTGGTTAGCTGGGCACTGGTGGCCGGGGTTGGGATTGATATTAAAGGTGCGGATATACTGACCTGGTTAGCAATCAGTTTGTTAATCAACCTGCTTTTCTTTATATGCAGCGTGGCTGTCGGTATGGTTACCGGTATGACTACCGTGCAGGGCGGGTTAAGTTTCATTCTGCTCCTTTTACCCACCGGTCTGTCTATTTTGCTGATGGATAATTTGAGTAAATATATTTATGGCTTTCCTTATGATTTCTATTATGATAAAGTAATACACCTTTCCCCCTTGATTAAGCTAACTGAAATTTCCGGGCAACCTATCGGGGCGGTTGAAAGCGCAGCTTATCTGGCAAGTGCAGTCGCTTTGTATTTTTTGGGCAGCTGCCTTTACCGGAAACGCCGGTTGGAAACGGCCGGCAATACCATTACTTTCGATATCCTGCAACCGGTTTTTAAATACGGGGTAACCTTTTGCTTTATGTTGCTTTTAGGCAGTTATTTTTACAGCGCCCAGGGAACTATGGGCTGGGCCTATTTCGGTTACTTCCTGGGGTCATTACTGGCTTATTTACTGGCCGAAATCCTCCTAAATAAATCCCTGCAGGTCTTTCAACCGCGGCGGTTTAAAGGCTACGGCATATATTGTTTGGCGATGCTTATCCTGTTTGGGATGCTCCATATTGATTTTGCCGGTTATGAAAAAAGGCTGCCGGATTTAGAAAATGTTAAGAGTGTATACTTTGATCATAGCTTTTACGCTTTAAAAGAAAAAGACAATATGAGAACCTTTAAAGACCAGGATGGCACAGAGTATACCTATGAGCTATTTGTTCCGGCCATATTTACTGAAAAAGACAATATCACCAATATCTACACGCTGCACCAACAAATAGTCGCTAACCGGCTAAATGGAAAAGAAGCGCTCTTATCAGAGCGTTACCAGAATGATTACCCAATTGCTCTGGCCTACGAGCTTAACAATGGCGACTTTATTTACCGTCAGTATAATATTACCCTGGCTGATTATGCAGAGCTATTAAAGCCAATCTATGAATCACGGGAATACAAGAAGCTGAATAGAGACATTCTCCGCCTGAATAATGCTGATATAAAAATGCTCGAAATATACGCAGACGGGATGAAGAATAAGAACGTACGAATA
>CAYUXS010000208.1:0-1454 GCA_964448915.1 uncultured Peptococcaceae bacterium | reverse complement strand
GCCCGGGCCGTCAAGGCCTTGCAAAGTGATATTTACGAAGAGACTTATGAGGAAATGACGGCTACAGACCGCAAGCCCCCCTGGGCGCATATCCGTATTACTTTAAATAATAACCGTGATATCAGCCTGAGCTGGGAAAAATCCTATGGCAATTTTGAACAATGGCTCAAAGACAGCGGAGAATATAACCGGGCCCGCATACTTCCGGATGAGGATATTGCCTATGCGCTTGTTGACAAGAACAAGGAAATCCTGGAGAATGCGCCGCAAGCCGGCGAAAATGTTGCGAGACTCCCGGCCAGCCAAACAACCCATCAGGATATTCTGGTCACGACGGAAGAAAAGCCGGGTATGCTAAAAATCACCGACCCGGAAGAACTGGAACTTTGTCTGCGTAATTACCGTGATTTCAGGGAGGAAAAGGCAGAACAGGCGGCCTATAGTGTAATTTTCCAGCTAAATGACGGCAGCGCCTTTTCCGGACTGCTTTTTGAGGCGGATACACCTGACTTTATTAAAAAGCATTTTGCCGGGTGAAAAAGCCGTAATCAGTTCTCGAAAAAGCTACCTTTTTAATAACCTTACAGCTTACGCCTGGCCCAGATACAAGTCAGCATAAGCCTACGCCCTACGACTGACCGGGAAGAAATACAGTATAAGCAAGCACCCGGATGCGCTCCTTAGCACGTGCGCAGCTTGCAGGATAGCTTAAATGGCGCGTAGGCGCCGGGTGGCAGCCTGCGGATGAGGGCGATATGAAATTTGCTAAACACAAATGTAGAATTGCGCAGTGAGCAGAGGCAATCCCCAGGCCCACTACCCCGGAAGATTGTTAAACGTTCCCTGCTCAACGAGAACCGTCCCCACTGTGCACCCATTGTGCAAAAATGACCGCTATTTGCGGTCATTTTTGTGCGAACGTAAGTCGCAGGGTATTTGCTGCTTCATTCTATATAAACAAATCTTTCAATTAATAAATAGAGTTTTTAAGTTCCCGCCGGTCCATCACCCGCTTGGCCTTGCCTTCACTCCTGGGGATGGTTCTTGGTTCCACGAACTTGATTTTGACGCTAATTTGGAGCACACTTAAAATCTTAGCGCGAATTCTTTGCTCCAGGCCTTCCAGCTGTTTAATCTTATCCGAGAACATCTTCTCGGACAGCTCAACCCATACTTCCAGGTTATCTAATTCACCCTTGCGGTCCACCACCAGTAAATAGTGGGGTTCGGTCTCGCCAAATTCCAACAGCACGCTTTCCACCTGGGACGGGAAGACATTGACGCCTCTAATAATGAGCATATCGTCGTTACGGCCGGTAATCCGCTGCATGCGCATGTGGGTGCGTCCGCAGGCGCATTTTTCAGGCAGGAGCGCCGAAATATCATGGGTGCGGTAGCGAATTAAGGGGATACCTTCCTTGGTAATGGTGGTAATGACCAGCTCTCCCTGCTGC
>CAYUXS010000207.1:1411-2995 GCA_964448915.1 uncultured Peptococcaceae bacterium | reverse complement strand
GAAAAGCAGGCGTCTTATCTACTAAAGTAGAGGATAAGGCGATCATAGAGTGGTTTTGAAAGAGTCCGAACGCAAACCGACACGCAGGGCTTCCACGGCGATAACTTCATTGGTGGGAATGTTGCCCAGGTTAATATTTGGCCCAAACCGGGATATCAGTTCAAGCTGCTGATCTTTTTTAGGCGCCTCCCATATTATAGACCGTGGATCGTCAATTCTCGTAAGGAGTAATTCAAAATCATCCTTTATAAAGTTGCCGTTTTTATCATAAAGACCAACTCCGGTACCTGACTCGCGCCCTTCTAAAATAACTTTGTAGGCACCGTTTTTTAAGTCGGATCGTATGATTTCAGCCATTTCCAAAACAGGGACGCGATTGCCTTCATTCTTTTTCCCGACTTCGGTTAAAACTTTAAAACCCATTTCTCTAGCTTTATGTATTGCCTCTGCCCTTACTTCAGGGTGCAGTGTAATAGTGCCGTCGGAAACCTCTATACAGGTAAAGCCGATTAGTTTTGAGTAGGAAAGGAATTGCTCCAACTTATCTTGCATAATAGCCACTTCAAGAAAAGTCCCACCCGGATAGATATCAATGCCGTAAGATTTAACCAGGTCAATTTTCTCCAGCAGCATGGAATTGTTATAAAGGGCGGAAGTGCCAAAGGCCAACTTTACAAAATCAATATAGTCACCGGCTGTGCCCAGTAAATCCCTGGTTTCCAGCAATCCCATACCTTTATCGATAATCATCGTCAAGCCTTCTTCTCTGGGTTTTGCCAACCTGCCATCCAGGGGGAATTGTACGATTTCACGCCAAGATAATTCGGAGTTTATGCCCATATTTATACTCCTTCCCAAACATGAAATAAATTTTTATCCAAATTGGATTTTAACTAAATGTATGACTATGTTATTCCTTATAAAACAAAAGAGTTACAGGGGGACGGTGGTATTAAGTGATGATTAATGAAATAATTTCAAAAAAAGTTTTGACATATGGCAGGGTATAGATTAATATAATACACAAGTAATTATATAGGGAATATAATAAAACTAAATCACTAGGATAATATTTTTTTGAGAGGGGAAGAAAATGGGTAAGATTGCTGACAGTATTACAGATTTAATTGGGGCGACCCCATTATTAAGGCTTAAACGAATGCATAAAGATCCGGAGGTTGATTTGATCGCCAAGATTGAATCTTTTAACCCGGGTGGCAGTATAAAAGACAGGATAGGTTTTAATATGATCCGTAGGGCGGAAGAACAAGGGTTATTGAAAGAAGGTTCGGTGATTATTGAGCCCACCAGCGGAAATACTGGAATTGCCTTGGCTTTTTTGGCGGCATCCCGTGGTTATAGATTGATTCTTACTATGCCCGAAACGATGAGTATAGAGCGCCGGAGTTTATTGAAAGCTTTTGGTGCGGAGTTGGTACTTACACCAGGGACCCTTGGCATGAGGGGAGCAGTCCAGAAAGCTGAGGAATTGCTTAAGGAGATACCCGGCTCATTTATGCCTCAACAGTTTGAAAACCCTGCCAACCCTGAGATTCACAGGTTAACGACAGCTGAGGAAATATG
>CAYUXS010000207.1:748-1363 GCA_964448915.1 uncultured Peptococcaceae bacterium | reverse complement strand
CCGGTGGAACAATAACAGGTATTGCGCAGGTACTCAAACCCCGCAAGCCCGGTTTAAAAGTTATAGCAGTCGAACCTGCCAGTTCTCCTGTGCTTTCAGGCGGAGCTCCGGGCCCGCACAAAATCCAGGGTATAGGCGCCGGGTTTGTTCCGGGGGTTGTAGATTTATCAATTATTGATGAGGTAATTAAGGTTACCGATAATGATGCTTTTGAAACCAGCCGCAGGATAGCCAAGGAAGAGGGGGTCTTGGTCGGCATATCTTCCGGCGCCGCTTTGTTTGCCGCTTTAGAAGTAGCCCGGCGTACAGAAAGCAAAGGGAAGATGATTGTTGTTATATTGCCCGATACCGGAGAAAGGTATTTGAGTACACCTTTATTTCAGGATGAAAATGTAGAATAGGGGGATATCTAATGCGTTTTTCTACTCGAGCAAGATACGGTTTAAGAGCAATGGTTGAGTTAGCCATGAATTATTCACCGGATCAACCTACCCCTCTTGTAAGAGTAGCTGCCAGCCAAGATATCTCTGAAGGGTATTTGGAGCAGCTGATGACTTTTTTACGAAAGGGGGGGTTAGTCCGGAGTGTCCGTGGGCCGCAGGGAGGTTATTTGTT
>CAYUXS010000207.1:0-738 GCA_964448915.1 uncultured Peptococcaceae bacterium | reverse complement strand
ATCACAGCCGGAGAAATTATTAGATGCCTGGAGGGGCCAATTAGCCCCACCGGCTGTGTTAGTGAAGATGACCCTGAGGAATGCCATCGTTCGGCAGTTTGTATTACCAAAGTTCTTTGGGAAAAGGTCAGGGAGGCTATTGCAGCGGTGTTGGATAGTACAACATTGGAAGATTTGTGTTCAGAGGCGGACAAACTTCGTCAAAGGCAGGAAGCTGATATGTACTTTATTTAATATTTTGTGGGAAGCAGAGGAGGTTGTATATGACCAAAAAAACAAGAGGATTTGAAACCAAAGCCCTGCATCATGGGCAAAAGGCAGACCCTACTACTTGTTCCAGGGCTGTGCCGATCTATCAAACGTCATCTTATACTTTTTATGACGCGGAGCATGCTGAGCGGTTGTTTGCCCTGCAGGAGCCAGGCAATATATATACCAGGATCATGAATCCAACTACTGATGTGTTTGAACAGAGGGTGGCAGCATTAGAAAATGGATTAGCCGCGTTGGCAACTTCTTCAGGACAAGCTGCGGAATTTTTGGCTATAGCCAACCTGGCATCGGCGGGGGATCAGATTGTTTCAGCCAATAGCCTGTACGGGGGTACATATAACCTTTTTAATGCAACTTTAAAAAAGTTTGGCATAGAGGTAATATTTGTAGATCCGTCTGATCCCCAGGCTTTTAAAGATGCCATTACTTCCAAGACAAAAGCTGTTTATGCGGAATCCAGCGGCA
>CAYUXS010000206.1:0-2995 GCA_964448915.1 uncultured Peptococcaceae bacterium | reverse complement strand
TTACTTCTTCTTAAATATTCATTCTGGCATTATTGGTGGTATTATGGAAAAATTAGAACGCCTTTTTTGGGCGATTAATCTCCCGGAGGAGTTAAAAGAGAAGCTATATAACTTTCAAAAGCAATTATGTACCGGTAATAATGCTGTCAAGTGGGTAAAACCTCAAAACTATCATTTAACAGTTAAGTTTTTGGGAGATACAAATCCTGCAGATAAGGATGATATAGTTAAAGCTGTTTCCGGCAGTCTAAAGGGGATCGAATGTTTTAGGCTAAATATTAACGGTTTTGGTTTTTTTCCCGCCAACTCCCGGGCACCCAGGGTCTTTTGGGCCGGCATCGGTGGGGACCTGGACTTTTTGGCAGGGTTATTTCATAAAGTTGATAAGGCAATGGTTTCTTTTGGATACCCTTCAGAGTACCGGAAGTTTTCACCCCATCTAACCCTAGCCAGGATCAAGCATCCAGAAGGAGCCCGGGATTTGGTTGAAGCTGTAAAAAAGGCAGGATTCCAAACATTTGAGCCTGAAAGTTTTAAGGTGTCTTCACTGGACTTGATGAGTAGTGAGCTTTTCCCCCAAGGACCGGTTTACCGTCTTGTAAGTTCAATTAAATTTGATCATTAGGGGGCGAGGTCAAAGTGAATCTAAGGCAATCTTATGAGAAGCTGGAAAGGGAATTTCTATCGCCTCTAGCCTGTTTCAGTGATTCTTCCCGTGGCCGGAGGTATCCTGAAGAACCGTGTTCGGTAAGGACAGAGTTTCAAAGGGATCGGGACAGGATTATTCATTCAAAAAGCTTCCGGCGCCTAAAACACAAGACCCAGGTTTTTTTGATTCCTGAAGGCGATCATTATAGAACCCGTTTGACACACACCCTGGAGGTTGCCCAGATTTCCAGGACTGTTGCCAGGGCACTGCGGCTTAATGAGGATTTAACCGAAGCCATTGCTTTGGGGCATGATTTGGGCCATACACCTTTTGGGCATACGGGTGAAATAGCCTTAAATGATGTTTTCCCGCCGGGTTTTAAACATAATGAACAAAGCCTTAGAGTTGTTGATGAACTTGAGGGTGGGCGGGGGCTTAACCTTACAGATGAAGTCAGGGACGGCATATTAAATCATACCGGTCCCAAAGAGCCGTATACATTGGAAGGGCAGGTAGTTAAAATCTGTGATCGTGTAGCTTATATAAACCACGATATAGACGATGCTTTGCGGGCAGGCGTTATCAACGAGCAGGATCTGCCGAAAGACTGTTTGGAAATACTGGGTTTTTCCCATAGGGAGAGAATTAACACCATGGTACAGGATTTGATTATCAACAACATGGGCAAAAACAGTATTTCCCTTAGTGAGGAGATAAAAAAAGCTACCGATAAACTTCGTGCTTTTATGTTTGATAATGTCTATATAGGATCGGAAGCAAAAAGAGAAGAAGAAAGAGCAGTGCATGTAATAAAGTTCCTGTACTTATATAATGTTAAAAACCCTACTGCCATGCCGGACGAGTATTTGAGGAAAGTTGACCTTTACGGGCCCGAGCGGGTTGCCTGTGATTATATAGCCGGGATGACGGATCGATACGCAATCAGTCAATTTACCAACCTGTTTATCCCCAAAGCCTTTAATCCCGGAGAAGGAGTTATGTGATTTTTTGGGCAGGATAATTAACATAAAAAGCGAATACTTTTATAAATATAATTCAACCGGCTTATCGAATGGGGAAGGAATATCTTATTAATTGTAGAAAATCCATTAATTATTGGATTTCCCGTAAGGCAGTGGGTGGCCTGTGGCTTTAATACCTCAAGACATACTTGAAGATGTGAGGCTGAGAAATGATATAGTCGATATTGTCGGCGAATATGTCAGGCTTGAAAAAAGAGGCAGGAATTATGTAGGGGTATGCCCTTTTCATCAAGAGCGTGAACCTTCATTTTCAGTAAGCCCGGAGAAACAGATTTTTTATTGTTTCGGATGCCAGACGGGTGGGAATGTTTTTAAGTTTTTAATGCTGATTGAAAACTTAACATTTATAGAATCTGTTCAAAGATTGGCCGGCCGGGCAGGAATAATCCTGCCGGATACCGGCAGGTTTATCGATAATAAACAGGCATATTTTGAGGAAAGGGCTTGGAAGGCCAATGCTTTAGCCAGGGATTTTTACCATCATTACCTGTTAACAAGCCCCGATGCGGAACCCGCCAGGAAGTACCTTGCAGGCAGGGGTATTTCCGGGGAAACCATAAAAACCTTCAAGATTGGTTATGCACCCGATTCGTGGGATTCATTAGTCAGGTTTTTTGGCCAAAGGGGTTTTCAAAAGCAAGAGCTTTTGGATATAGGGTTGGCGGTAGGCAACCCAAACCGGTTATATGACCGGTTTCGCAACCGGATTATCTTTCCGGTAACAAACCACCAAGATAAAGTAGTAGCTTTTGGCGGCCGTATACTGGAGAAAAATGGCGGTGGCAGCAGCCAGCCTAAATATATAAATACCCCGGAAACTCCTTTTTTTCATAAGAGCAAAGTACTATTCGGATTAAATTTAGCCAAAAACCACATTAAAACATATGGCTATGCCGTGCTGATGGAAGGTTATATGGATGTGGTTACCGCCCACCAACATGGCATAAGGAATGCGCTGGCTTCAATGGGTACCAGCCTTACTTATGAACAGGGCAAAATTTTATTGAGGTATTCCAAGGATATTTATATAGCATATGATGCTGACTCTGCAGGGCAAAAAGCTGCATCCCGGGGCCTTGATATACTGCAGGAAGCCGGGTGTTCTTTAAAGGTAATAAATATGCCGGTTGGTTCAGATCCTGACGATTTTATACAGCAGTACGGGCTTGAAGGGTGGGAAAAAGCTGTTGCCGGCGCCGAGTCGTTATTGGAATATAAAATTCGCCTTGCCCAAAAAAGAATGGCCGGCCCAGCGGAAATTTTAAATGATATCATATCCAACCTTGCGGCTATAGAAAACCAG
>CAYUXS010000205.1:554-2998 GCA_964448915.1 uncultured Peptococcaceae bacterium | reverse complement strand
TCAGGGCAGCCATAATCATCAAAGCTACCAGTTTGTCAGTCTGCATTCTGGTTTGTGCTTCCACCATAGAGTAGCCGAAACCGGCACTCGTCGCGATAAATTCCGCTCATATGACTGACATCCAACCCAGTCCGATAGCGACCCTGCTGCCAATCAGAATATCGGGTATGGAGGCTGGAACGATAATGCTGGTAAATATACTCCAGGGCTTGGCGCCCATACTGCGGGCCGCGTTATAATAATCTTTGGAGATGTTTTGCACTCCGGCAATGGTATTCATGATGATGGGGAATACTCCGGTAAAAGCTATTAAGAATACGGTAGGGCCGTCACCCAGGCCGAACCAGACGATGGTTAACGGCACCCAGGCCATAATCGGGATTTGACGGACCGAATCAATCAGGGGATCAAACAGCTGCATAGCCACTTTGGAGTAGCCCATCAGAAAGCCCAGCGGGATCCCTATCATTAAGGCATAGGTAAATCCCATTAAGACCCTTTTTAATGTAAGCATGAGATTTGCCAGGACTTCCGGATCATGCACTACTGAAGTAAAGGTAATCAACGTTCTCAAGGGGGATGGCATCATAAATTCACTGTTGTAGTGGTTGGCGGCCAGCTGCCAGACACCTAAAAATGCCGCGACGGTAATCATGCCGTACAAAACCTTTTTATAGTCAAATGAGCTCATGACTTTCCCGCGCATTAACCGCACGTTTCTGGAATTGTAAAAACGTGCTTTATCCCCAACCGGTTCCATTGGTTCACCTCCTCACGCGAAAAGTCGATATTTTTGTATTTCCAAATCTCTTTGAGCAGGATATCAGGGGTATTTAATTCTTCAACCGATTCCTGAAACAAGTCAAGGAATTGTTGATAACGCGGGTCATCTTTAAAACCTTTATTTACAACCAGCACGTAGGTGATATGGTCAGATCCTCTATTCGTTGCGGGCAATCTATCTCCGGTCATGGTAATGCCCCTTAATGCATCTACCACCACACCGTCCACCGCATTTTTTTCATAAGCATAGGGAATGGAAGCCGGTAACATCTGCGCTGTGGCGCAAGACGCACCGAAAATATCAGCTACAATTTGTATCTGGTGTGTGCGGTTCTGGGCGATGCCAATTTTTTGGGGAGTAAGCCCGGATTTAACTACAACAATGTCTGAATTGAGCAGACAGGGGCTGACGATTTCAAACCGTGGATCCTTTTCCAGTAGAGTTTCAGCCGCGTCAGGACACATGACGGCAATATCATATTGATTGGTGCTTAAAGACCACTGGGCGGTGCTGGAACAGCAATCCTTTACCGGGTACAGTTCAAAATCATGCTGCACCTCAGCGCCATCGTAGCCCTTTTCATTTACTAGATAGTGAATAATCATGCCGCCGGTGTCGTCAGGGGCGCCTATTTTAACCTTACCATTGTCTTCTTCCCGCTGTGGGAATAACAAGATTGCAAACAGTAAGGCAGCTACTGTTGCTATGACAAACAGTTTTTTCATGTTAAAACATCCAGTGGCTTACATTACTCCAGCGAAAATGAAAATCAGGATGTGGGCGCGATTTCAATCGCACACGGCGCCTTAACGCCGATCTTGTGCGGTAGTGATGATGTATATGTACGAATAAAATCGAACCCACATTTTTCGGGTATCGCTTCATGTGATGATCACCTATATCCAGGGTGTTTATTTAAGCCTGCTTGCCTTCCAGTTGATAAGCTTTGGCTTTCCACTCTTCATAAGGCATGCCTACCGGGAAGAGGGGGTCTACTTTTTCTTTAATAAAGGTATCAAAGTCATCGGCGCCACACTCGTTCAGGTACTGGGGCTGGATAAACTCACTTACTTCCGGCGCTGCATCCAGTGTACCAAACTCGAGTTCCATATCTATTTGCCTCTGCCAGTTAGCCAGGTCTATTGTCCAGGTAATCGTTCTACCCTCAGCAACAGTCTTCCTCCACATGGTCATCAAGGCGACTTCCATAGGTACCTTGTAGTTTTCGGCGAAGATTTCGGCTGAGCGAACAGGCTTAAGATACATATGTTCTATTGCTTTGGTATGAGACAGGATCATCAACTTGGCCAGTTCCGGGTGTTCAGTAGCAAAATTCTTATTTAAGTTATAGGCGCAGCACTCGCCCCACTCCCCACTGGGAAGTTTATCCATAGTGGCAAAGATGTGGCCGGTTTGTTCATATTCAGCCATCGAACCCCAGGGATCGCAGGCTGCATACCCGTCAAGTTTTCCAGCCTTCAGGGCGAAGTACTCATCCTTGTCGGCCATGTTTAACACTTCGTAGTTTGCGCCCTGGATCGGCAGTCCCAGTCTATTTGCCATAACAATCCACGAATAATTGTTTTTCTCCGGGTCTGTCCCAATGGCCAGTTTCTTGCCCAGTAAATCCTTTGGTTCCCTGATATCATTGGAGGCAACC
>CAYUXS010000205.1:0-544 GCA_964448915.1 uncultured Peptococcaceae bacterium | reverse complement strand
ATGTGGTTATTGGCTCCGACGACAATTGGAGAACCCTTTAAAAATGCGCGCATCATGCGAGAATTACCCACGTACCCAACGTCCATCTGACCTGCCGCCATCGCTTCGGGTACCTTGGCGTTCCCGAGTACTTCAACTTTCAGGCCAAGTTCATCATATATCCCCGCATCCTTGGCGATGCAGGCGCCGGTCATGTGGTCGCAGTCATAATAACCAAGTTTCACTACATAGTCCTTATCTTTTTCCGGTATAGCGGTATTGGTGGCTTTATTTTGTTCTGCCGGCTTGGTTCCGCCACCGCAGCCGGCTAAAAACGCCAGCAGGGTAATTGACATAATTAGCAACATGGCACTTTTGATTTTGCTATTCATTAATCTCTCTCCTTGAAAGTATGTAGGTATTTCTCTTGGATTAAAGCTCACGTTATTGTTCTGTTTCTTGTTTAAAGGTTTAGGCGAGGAGAAGTCGGATTCGAACCGGACTCCCACCTGCATGACAGGCAGACAAACGGGTTTGAAGCCCGCGGGGGACCATCCCCATTTCT
>CAYUXS010000204.1:1601-3016 GCA_964448915.1 uncultured Peptococcaceae bacterium | reverse complement strand
CATTAATTGCTAAACACACATTTGATCTTTTAGATACTGGTTCAAAATTTACCTTGTTCGAACCGAGAGTTGCAACACAATTCGTATTTTGATTCATCTACCAAAAATAAAAACGGTGGCTGATCGTTAATCAACCACCGCTGGAACTACTTAATCTTCTGAAAACCGTTACTCTAGTGAAGTTATTGAAATTCCTCTTGAGTGTACTGTATGCGCCCATTCTGACTGGTTGCCATGCTTAATCAATCCCACTAAAGTAACCGGGAACCATGTTAAACCGTATATCGGATAAGTTATATAGTAAAAATACGCTTTACGTGGTGCGCCTTCCAATATCAGTCCCAACATAGGATAACTATATCCAAGAACACCGAACAATACCCAGAACCAACCCGGCATCAAAGATGTTATCGGCGATGCATATATAGGATCAGGGAAGAAAGCAGCTACCAAAGTTATTAACATATTAAAAAGCATGGTCATGATCAAGAACGGTTGGAAAAGATATATTGCACCGTCGATGGGATACCATTTTCTTTCCTTGATACCTTTCTTGATCAAAGGAATCATATATCTCAGTGCCACATCCCAATGGCCTTGTAACCAGCGTGTGCGCTGCTTCCATGTTTGGGAAAAATACACGGGCTTCTCATCATATACCTTGCAATCATGTGCCCAGGCAGTCTTAATCCCGCTTAATAAAAGTTTCATGGTAAACTCAAGATCTTCGGTTAAACAGGTAGCACCCCAACCATATTTTTTCAGAAGCTCATAGTCAAGGCACATGCCTGTACCGCCAAGGGCATTGGATATACCTAAATTGTGCCAACTGCCACATCCTGTTCATAGACCAGTATGCGGTAGCATAACTTGCCGTAACCCATGAATCATTCGGATTTTTAGTGTCCAAATAAGCCTGAATTGATTTATACCCTTGCTTCAGCTTGGAGTTCATCTCTAACAAGAAATTGGAAGAAACCACATTGTCAGCATCAAAAACACAAACGGCATCGTATTTTTGATCCTTCATATTAAACAGTTCGTTTAGCATCCATTCAAGGGCATAACCTTTACCGCGCTTTTTGGAGAACCGCTGTAACACATTGACGCCGCCCTCTTGGCGGGCTATCATAGCTGTGTTGTCGGTGCAGTTATCGGCAATTATATAAATGTCATAAAGTTCTTTAGGATAATCTAATCTTTTTAAACTTTCAATATGGTACTTAATTACGGCTTCTTCATTATGTGCACAAGTTATTAAGGCGAAGCGTTTGGTTGGGGTATAATCCTTCTCTTCCGGATGCTTCCTCCAACCAAAAACCGATACAAAATAATAGTAAGTTAATATTGTAAGGATTACCGCTTCGGAAATAGTTACCAATGCAGTTAAAGTATTAAATACTGAAGTTTTAGGT
>CAYUXS010000204.1:0-1591 GCA_964448915.1 uncultured Peptococcaceae bacterium | reverse complement strand
ATTAAATACTATCCCGTCCAAAGCATAACCCCTTTCTTAAAATTTTTTACATTAGAATCCGTACCTAAAAAAACGTATTCAATTATACTTTCTGGTATTCCTTATCATGCTAAAAATGGCAATAACAACTGGAGCATTTTTTTTCGATAAACCTAGCTCCTTTCAATTAAGCGTTTTCCTATAAAATCTTATAACTGCCAACTTCCTTCAAATATTGGTGTTTTCTGGCAGCGATTTAATCAAAGTATATATTACCACTTACCCTCACTACAGTCCAGCTTGTTTTTTGTTTATTAACACAACAATTTTCTCTAAATTTAGCTTCCCGGTAAAATACCTCTGAATATGTACCTGGGGCAATAGCTTTCATTTTTTTTGGCATATTAAAAATATAGCTTGTACAACATTTTGTCAATTTAATATATGATAACATTGAATATACTATTCGGATCAAATATAAATTAAGAGGGCTAAATTCAATGTATTTTCCAATTTCAGGTGTTGAAGTAAATCCATTAATTCCACCACTGGCTGCTTTTCTTATATCTGCTGTAACGTCTCCGGCAGGTATTTCCGGTTCTTTTCTTCTACTCCCTTTCCAAATTAGCTATTTAAATTTTACCAGTCCTGCAGTAAGCCCCACAAACTTAATTTTTAACATTGTCTCCACTCCGGGGGGGTTATACTCTTTTATTAAAGAAGGGCGTATGGTTTGGCCGATTACCTGGGTAATGACAGCCGGTACCATACCCGGCGTTATTATAGGCTCCTGGTTAAGAATAACCAAGCTTCAAGACCCTAAAGTATTTAAATTATTTTTAGGGATTGTAATGTTGTATTTAGGGATAGTGCTTACTCTTGATTTGCTTGGCATCTCAATAAAAAACACACCTAACAGTAAGGACGAACAAAGTCCTAAAAAGTTCCTTGATATAAATAAAAGTTTTATGGAAAATTGCAATCAACCTGGGGATTTAACCAGAGTAACAAACAAAAGCTTTTCCCTGAAAAAAATTGAATACTGTTTTATGGGAAATACTTATTCTTGCAATACTTCGAAGTTATTTGCCATAGCATTATTCATCGGACTGGCCGGTGGGATATACGGGATAGGTGGCGGGGCTTTAATTTCTCCCTTTTTGGTTTCAATGCTTTCGCTGCCTGTATACAGCATTGCCGGAGTTGCATTAGCCTGTAACCTGGTAAACTCTATAACTGGAGTGGCCGTCTTTTCGCTTTTTGCCTTATCACCTGCAATTGCTTCAGCCAATATATCCCCTGACTGGGCCCTTGGTATACTTTTTGGAACAGGCGGGCTGCTTGGCACATATGCGGGAGCCAAAGCACAAAAATATATCAAGGAAAAATATATCAGAATAACAATAGCTATAATTGTAAACCTTCTGGCCATTAGTTATATTATGCAATTTTTTTAAATTAAAAATTCTGCCGCAATAAAAGTATGATCCGAAGGGCGGGTTTTAAAACGGGGTTTAGTGTCTATCCAAGATCGTTGGGAGCGCTCGGCCATGGGTTTTGTTGCCCATATATGGTCAATGCGCCAACCCTTATTATGCTTTAGAAGTGCAGG
>CAYUXS010000203.1:0-3044 GCA_964448915.1 uncultured Peptococcaceae bacterium | reverse complement strand
TTGATGACTTGACATATAACATTAGTATAGCTGATTTGGAAGATAAGCTTGTTCAGGCCGAACGTGCAGGAAAACTGCCTAAGGTCATCATTCCTGTTCACTTTTCCGGTCAATCTTGCCAGATGGCCGAGATAGCCAATTTGGCTCATCGCTATGGTGTAAGCGTAATTGAGGACGCCTCACATGCTATTGGCAGTCAGTATCGCAGACAAAAAATAGGATCAGGCGCTTTTTCAAGTATGACTGTTTTCAGTTTTCATCCGGTTAAGATAATCACTACCGGTGAAGGCGGCATGGTGACTACTAACGACCACGATTTATATGAAAAACTGCTGCTGTTGCGGAGTCATGGTATTACCCGTAACCCGGCTAAGATGACTGAGACTGGGCACGGTCCGTGGTATTACCAACAAATTGACTTAGGCTTTAATTACCGCTTGCCAGATATACTTGCAGCCCTAGGTATGAGTCAAATGAAGAGGATTGATGAATTTGTTGAGCGGCGTCAATATCTTGCCGCCCGTTACAATAAGTATTTACAGGGATTGCCGGTGCTGTTGCCGTGGCAGCATCCTGATACATATTCTGCTTTCCATCTTTATGTTATTCGGCTGCAACTCGATAATATTGGCAAATCACATCTGCAGGTGTTTAATGCTTTGCGAGAAGCTGGAATAGGAGTTAACTTACATTATATACCTGTTCATACTCAGCCATTTTATCAGCAGCGCGGTTTTAAGGAGGGCGATTTCCCGAAAGCTGAGAAATACTACCGTGAGGCTATTAGTCTGCCTTTATACTACGGTCTGACAGATGAAGAGCAGGATTATGTGATAAGGTCGTTTATCGAGGTTTTACGATGATAACGGCAATTATTATTCAAGCCCGGATGAATTCTACCAGACTGCCTGGCAAGGTTTTAAAAGAGGTATTAGGTAAGCCGCTCCTGGCATATCAGCTTGAGCGGCTGGATCGTGTTAAAGCAGTGGATAAAATAATTGTAGCTACTACGGTTAATGATGAGGATCAGTTAATTGTTGACTGCTGCGACCGCTTAAATATCCCGGTTTTCCGGGGCTCGGAAGATGACGTGTTGGAACGCTACTACGGTGCTGCTGTGGCGTACGGAGTTGATAACATTGTTAGGGTTACTGCCGACTGTCCGATTATTGACCATAGAGTGATAGACAAGGTAGTAGCTTTTTTTCTTAAGAATAAATCAGAGTACCATTATGTTTCGAATGCACTAAACGAAACTTATCCGAGGGGTCTGGATACGGAAGTGTTTTCATTTGATGTTCTTTGTGAAGCCTATAAAGAAGCAAGCGCTAAGCCTGACAGGGAGCATGTAACTTCGTTTATCTACAGGCAGCCCGAGCGTTATCGGTTAGGTAACATTTCGTATCATGAAAACCTGAGTTGTCACCGTTGGACAGTGGATACGCCCGATGATTTTGAGTTGCTTCGAAGAATAATCGAAATGCTATACCCGCAAAATAAGGATTTTTCGCTTGAAGACGTTTTACTGCTTTTGGCGAAAAATCCGAATTGGCTAACTATAAACAGGCACGTAAGGCAGAAACAGTATGGGGAGTAATATACACAAATGAATATATATATTCGCTGTGATGCATCGAATATAATCGGAACCGGTCACGTCATGCGCTGTTTAACCCTTGCTAACGAGCTTACTGAACGCGGAGCACATGTGTCCTTTATTTGCCATGATTATCTGGGTAATCTTAATCAGTATATACAAAGCTGTGGATACCAGATATATATACTAACTGGAAGACTAGATGATTTAGATAGTGACGCAGAGGAAACAGCGCGAATTTTAGAGGGTAGTATTCGGGGGAAAGTGGACTGGCTTATTATTGACAATTATGCACTAGGGGCGGACTGGGAGAAAGCTTTGCGGCCTTATGCTAAAAAAATAATGGTTATTGATGATTTGGCAAATAGGAAACATGTTTGTGATTTATTGTTGGATCAAAATTTATTCAGCAATATGGATAATCGATATAACAATTTACTGCCGGATTATTGTGAAATGCTGCTTGGATCGCAATATGCAATGTTGCGCAATGAATTTAAAATTGCCCGGCAGCATTTAAGACAGCGGAGTGATATAGTTAGTCGCATACTTGTGTTTTTCGGGGGCAGTGATTTAACAAATGAAACGGTAAAGGCCATATCTGCAATTAGACAACTTGACAATGTATCTAGTTTGGTTGTGGATGTAGTAGTTGGCGCTGCTAACCAGAATAAAGAAACTATAAGGCTGCTATGTGAAAATATGCCGAACTTCTGCTTTTATTGTCAAACGAGTAATATGGCTGAACTTATGTCAAACGCTGATATGTCAATTGGCGGTGGTGGAAGTACTGCTTGGGAAAGATGCTGTGTCGGTCTGCCAAGTATAGTTATAACTGTTGCTGACAATCAGGTTGAACCAATGCAAGAACTGGCCAATGCTGGAGTTATAATGCTATATACTGGCGAAAGAATTGTTTCCGGATACTTAAAGTCTTTACAAAGCGTTTTCCTGGATAAGGGTAATATTGAGTGTATGCTCGCCAAAGGAATGGAATTGTATGACGGTAGGGGAGTAGAACGGGTAGTAAATAAAATGCTGGCTGGTGATTAAAGATGGATTTGGCTAAACATTATCGAGATTTGTTTCTAAAATACGGTGATTCGCCGCAAGCAGCGCAGTGGTCTAGCTTAGATACTCAGGAAAGAAGATTCCAGATACTTTCAGAAATTAGTAATTTAAACAATTGTAAAATCCTTGATTTAGGCTGTGGTACGGCTCATCTTGCAACTTACTTCAAACAAAAAAATATTAGTGTTGATTATACTGGCGTAGATATTGTTGATGAGTTTTTGTCATATGCCGCGCAGAAACATCCGGAGCATCGATTTTATGGGTTGGATAAAGCCTTTCTAGATAGCTATGATTATGTATTGATTAGCGGTGTTTTCAACAATGAAATGCCGGATAATCGAAACTTTTATCAAAATATGATTAAAAAGTGTTT
>CAYUXS010000202.1:764-3062 GCA_964448915.1 uncultured Peptococcaceae bacterium | reverse complement strand
ACATCGCCGCACAGGCAAGAAATGTGTGGCAGTGTCTTGTGAAATTAGCAACCCCTTACAAACGCCCATTCACCGTGTCTTTAACCTTCTAAAATCAGAAGCTGCCCGTTATGGTGTCAATGTTATCTGCGGGCAGATATGCGGCACCATCTCAGCAGAAGTATTGGTTAAAACAGCTGAGTGGTATTTGCAGCTTGAATCCATTAACGGCCCGTGGGATTATAAGAAGCAGATTCTTGAGAACCACCTCCTGGAGCTTGAGTCTTAACCGGCAATTTAATTAATTGTATTTAAAATAAGGATGACTTGTTTAATATATAATGGATGGAGCACGTTGGAAAACCGCTCCATCCATTAAATATATGTTTAATCTGGGTGCTTTTAGATTGAAACAAAACGGTGAAAGGAGCTTGTAAATGCTTGTTAAATCCTCAATTGAAGAATTTAGCCGGGTACTTGGCTCAAGCGCACCGGCTCCAGGCGGGGGCAGTGTTGCGGCCCTTTCAGGGGCATTAGGGGCAAATCTTGTATCAATGGTGTGCAATTTAAGTATCGGGAAAAATGAATATAAAGATTTTGAAGATGTACTAAAGAAAATTCTTGATAAATCCCAGTTTTTGGCTAAAAGCCTGCTTGAAAGGGTCGACCTGGATACCGAGGCTTTCAACAGTGTAATGGCAGCCTATAAAATGCCCAAGGAGACTGAAGAAGAAAAAAACAAAAGGGTAGAGGCAATTCAGGCCGGATACAAGAAGGCCGTCCAGTCACCCCTGGCAATTGCTGTTGAATGCCTGGAGGTTTTAAGGATCGCAGAACAGCTTCTTGGTAAATTTAATACCAATGCTCTAAGCGACCTCGGTGTTGGAGTCCGGCAGGCCCATGCCGGCCTTGAAGGTGCTGTGATGAATGTCAAGATTAATCTTCCCTCAATCAAAGATCAGCAATTCGTGTCTGAAATAAGCGCAAAAATAGCTGCTCTGCTTGAAGAAGGAAATAAGCTTAATGATAAAATTTATCGCTTTGTGCAAGAGAACCTTGGCTAAAATAATATTTTTTGGGCAACTGGCAACAGGTTTTATTAAACAGCAAGCGCAAAAAAAATAAAATACATATAAACAGGACAACCCTATCCGGGTTGTTTTTTTATTGTAAACCGAACTCTTCATGGTTTTCATGAATATCCTGTAGCATAGGTAAAAATATTCCAGGAATTCCAATTAATCCCGGTGAAAGGAGGTAATGTTATGAATTATCAAAAAGGCCCGCATAACCCAGTTAGCGAAGAAGAGTGTAATTGCTGCATTAAAGTAGACAACAGCTTAGTCTTGATTATTTGTGGTGAGCTTGACCGGAATCAACTGGAAAACAGTTTAAAGACATTTCTTGAAGTAAAAGATGGTGCTAATGTAATTACCCAGGATTAAAGTTTCAAAACTGCTGGCAACATATGCTTCCAACTACCTACACCAGCCCAAGAACGATACCTGGGCTGGTTTTTTAAAGGCAAAAGGACATTTGTTATTTATTAATCAATAAGTAAGGTTTTCTGTCCATACTTTTCGCTTTGCCGGCATAAAGTAACCATTTATCTTTAGGTTGAATATCATGGTAAAAAAAGGATGCTTGGAGGTAAATAAATGACAGACGAAAAGTTAAATGAAGGTGTTGAAAAAACTAATTTTGATATGACAATGGAATATGTTAACCGGGTAATCAGCGAGTCAAAAGTTGAAAAACCAAAAAACTGGGGTAAAAAAGAGACAGAGCATGATGAAGCAAAACACGAAGATTTGCAATCAATAATGAACAAAATGTGTGACAATAATCATAGAATTGGGATTGAATTTAATTGTGGCGAGTGCTGTAAAAAGGTAACAAACGCAGCTAAAATATTTTTTATTTTTGGCCACGTTATTTTACTCCCAATCCCTTGCGAGTCCCTTGTGCTGAAGGCTTTCAGCGGTGGCAGGCTGGTTGATAAGCAGTTTCTGAGGGCTGTTATTGTACCGGTTGAGAGGGTCTGCTCGATTGAGGTAGAGAGGGATAACGGCAGGAAAGCTTAGTAGTTGGCAATAAAGGGCTTCCTAACAGAAGCCCTTGTTTGTATTCCAGGTTGACGTTAACCTGCAAACCAACTTGCTATCAGCGAGAAAATGCTTGCCAGTTTTTCAAACAACATATTAAGAAAACCTTTAGCTTTTTCGGTATCCAAGCTGCTGCCAATATTTTCACTCAGCAGATCGAGCTGTGATTTTAATTGATCCCAGTTAAGATTAAGTGAAGAGTAATTCTGAAAAA
>CAYUXS010000202.1:283-754 GCA_964448915.1 uncultured Peptococcaceae bacterium | reverse complement strand
CAATTGTCCCCGGGTCAAGATTAATATTAAATTCATTGGCAACATTAATAATGATATTTTTATATTCTTCAGGAGTAGTTGGATTTACTTCGGATACTTTTTCTTTAATGCGGTTCATTAGTTGGACCGCTTTATCAGGATTGCCAATCTCTTTGGCGATTTCCGACGTGCGAACTATTTCTTCGTTTGCAACCTGTTTCAGGCTCTCGTCTATTTTTTTGCCGGTAGCGGTTTCAAATGCTTTAATAATTCCGGTCAAGCCGGCAGTTCCGGATACTTTATAGGGTGCGGTTACATAAATATCCACATCTTTAATTCCGGCTGTAATGGCAGCGTTTGCATACATAGCTTCACTAATATCCGTAATGTTGTTGGTTTTTACGGAAATACCTTTCCCTTTACCGGCAAGGGTTATCCTGGCAGAAGAAATTGCTTTGCTGCCAATTGTAGCCTGGCTGAGATATTGTCCCA
>CAYUXS010000202.1:0-273 GCA_964448915.1 uncultured Peptococcaceae bacterium | reverse complement strand
CTATGTTCTTCTTCGTTGGTGACTTCTATTATTCTGACGTTGTCGGGTACTTGCATCTCTTGTAAGATAGCGCTTTTTTCCGAAGGTGTTAAGTCCTTTCCCAGCGTTACAACCGGTTCGCCAATGATGGCATCTGCAAAGGCATATGATGGCACCGCGACTATCAAAGCGGTTAATAATAAAATAATTAACGAATTAATTATTTTATCTGTTTTCAAAAAGCAAGCCCCCCATTCTTTTTGAGAGTCAAATTAAATTATAGACAGGAGGCTA
>CAYUXS010000201.1:1564-3067 GCA_964448915.1 uncultured Peptococcaceae bacterium | reverse complement strand
ATCTTTTAGTGTGTTAAACCTGTTGTATATTCCCCATTTATTTAGTTTAAAAAACTCCTTGTTATCGCCGGCCCAGGATTCAAACTTCCAATGCCCATTAAAAGCTATACCCATGGCATGGTGAGGCACACACATATCCTGGACGATATGGGCGACAGCGCCAAGGTAAAAGGCCGATTTCTCAAACTGGTTATTTTTCCAGCATAAGATTGCCCGGTTATAATAGGCCATGCTTTCACTGACTGCGGATACCCATGGAATAAATCCTTTTCCATTATGAGGCTTATAATAATGAGCGAAGCATTTCCAGCCTTGATCAGCCCAAAGGTTTCCCAGATCTAGAAAATTCCTGTATTTGTTAAGAGCTTCATAGGTTTTTATTCTATTATCATTTTTTACCAGTGTCAGGCCTTGTTGGTTAAGAAAAATATGAGTCGTTCCCCCATTGTCAAAAAGTTTCTGTATTGGAGCGCCAACAGATAAAATTATTTTGCAGGCAGGCCATAGATGTTTTTCACAGATATTCATGCCAATATTTATTTCCTCCTTTGTAAAAACATCTATATTTTAGGCCTGCATATGCTCAATTATACATTTTTAGGTAAAAAAAACCTGTGATATCAACAGGTTTTAAGATACAACTGCTTATGAGATAGATTTTAACTGTAGAAGGTTAAGAGTTATTTTTTGAAAACATTCTACCCATTAAAAAATTGGCGGAAAAATTTATGGCCAGGATTAAGATAATTAGTACGGTTGCAGTGCCATAAGCATTTTTAAAGGAAATCCCTTCTGAGGCCATGATAAATAGATGTACTGAAAGAGATCTTGCGGGATCAAATAAGGATGTTGGAATGTTTAAGGAACTTCCGGCGGTCAAAAGAATTGCTGCTGTCTCTCCAATTGCTCTTCCGATTCCCAGAATTATACCTGTGATAATACCCGGCATGGATGCCGGGATAACAATTTTATAAGTTGTCTGCCATTTGGTTGCTCCAAGGGCAAGACTGCCCTCACGGTATATTTGGGGAACGCTCATAATAGATTCCTCCGTGGTCCTGATTATGGTCGGCAAAATCATAATGGCCAGGGTCAGACCCCCTGAAAGTATTGACCAGCGGAAGCCTAGAAATATTACAAAAAAAGCAAAGCCAAAAAGCCCGAAAATAATTGAAGGTATACCTGCCAGGGTTTCTGTAGCATAGCGAATAATGCCGATCAACGGGCTGTTTTTGGTATATTCGGCAAGGTATATTGCAGCCAGAACACCTATGGGTACTGCAAAAGCCAAAGCTACCGCAATGAGGTATAAAGTCCCTATTATTGAAAACAATATACCTCCCCCACTCCCCATATCTACCGGCTCATCTGTAAGAAAATCCCAGCTGATTACACTGAAACCTTCACTTAATATATGAAAAATAATAGACAACAGTACCCCAACGGTAACCAACACAGATATAAGAAGAAATATTTTAGCTAAATTCTCTTCAACGGCTAAAG
>CAYUXS010000201.1:0-1509 GCA_964448915.1 uncultured Peptococcaceae bacterium | reverse complement strand
ATTAAGCTATTTAACATTATTATAAAAACAAACACTATTATTCCGGTGGCAAACAATGCTTTGGCATGATCTCCCGAGGCATAGCCCATTTCTATGGCAATGTTGGCGGTTAATGTCCTGACCGGCTCCAGGACGGAATTTGGGGCCACAGCCACATTTCCGGTTACTAAGATAATTGCCATTGTCTCCCCGATAGCCCTTCCCATGCCCAGGACTATTGCCGTAATAATTCCGGACCGGGCGGATGGCAGGATTATTTTTTTAATGGTCTGCCAGTGCGTCGCGCCCAGGGCTAAAGAACCTTCTTTATAATCCCTGGGGACAGCCCTTATGGAATCTTCAGATATACTCACAATGGTTGGCAAAATCATCATTGCCAGCACGATAGAACCTGCCAGGACACTGAAACCCATCCCGCCGAAAAATTTTCTGATTAAAGGTATAATGACCACCAGCCCATAAAAGCCGTATACTACTGAAGGTATGCCTGCCAAAAGTTCTACCAGCGGCCTTATAATCATATTGATCCTGGGCGGCGATATCTCTGCCAGGAAGATGGCACAGCCAACACCAAGGGGTACTCCTATTATTAATGCGCCCAAGGTAACGTAAATTGATCCGATGATCATAGGAAGAAGGCCGAACTGGGCTTCTTCCGGACACCAGAAATTACCGGTTAAAAAGTGTTTTAAACCATATTTCTGGATCACCGGCAAGCCTTCCAAAAAAATAAAAATGAAAATAAGCATTACTATAAAAATAGCTGCAACTGCACTGATAAACAGTATTTTCTCACGGCTTATATTCATCCTTAGCCAAAACATTGTCCCGTATCAAATATTTTTTATTTAAAAAAGATTATTTCCTGCCTATTAACAGTTAATTACGCATTAACAAAGTGTTAATTATATATTAAGCAAAATAGCTTAAAGGACAAAACAAGACGCAGTTTTGTCCTTTAACACATCTATAGCCTAATTGATTTTTACATAATTTATACCAATTATTTCCTGACCTTCCGGGCTTAATACAAAATCTATAAAATTTTTGACTCTGCCGCTTGGTGCGCCTTTGGTGAGATAAATAAAAGGCCGGGCAATTTTATAGGTTTTATTCCTTATGTTTTCTTCAGTTGCATCTATACCATCGACTTGTATAGGCTTAATGCTGGAATCTATAAAACCCATAGAAAGATAGCCGATAGCGTTGGTATCACCGGCAACCGTAGTTCTAATAGCCCCGTTTGATGACTGGGTAATTGCCCTGTCCATAATCCTGGAGTTTTCCAATTGTTTTAAAGGCATCCCGGGTGCCTGAACCTGCTTCGCGCGTTACTACATTAATAGGTGCGTCTATGCCCCCCACGTCTTTCCAGTTGGTGGTTTTCCCGCTAAAAATGTCTTTTATCTGTGTTATCGTCAGATTGCTGACAGGGTTTTGGGGATGTACCACTACGGCGATCCCGTCGAAGGCGATCCGCTCCTGGCTCCCTTCGCGGTTGGGCGCGGC
>CAYUXS010000200.1:0-3071 GCA_964448915.1 uncultured Peptococcaceae bacterium | reverse complement strand
GAGGCAGTGAGCATGGGAGTAGAACTTAGTGATAATGATATTGCTTTCCGCTGCAATTTGGTTACCCTGTCCGATGAACCTGCTTATGAAGATAAAACCATGGTAGATTACAGCGCCGGCGAAATAAAGTCCGACCGGGCAGCTATTTTAATAAGAGAATTTGGACAGCATTTAGGGGAAAAAGATATAAAGTTTTACCCCGGGATCAGCTACCGGCAGTTGATGGTTTGGAATGGAGGCCCCGTTGATACCGTTCTTACCCCCCCACATGACATTTCGGGAAGGAGAATTGGGGATTATTTGCCCAAGGGCAACGGTGGGGAAAAGATTTTATCAATTATGAAAAGAAGTAATGACTTCCTGGTTTCACACTCGGTAAATTATTCTGATAATATGGCCAAGCCGGCAAACTCGGTTTGGTTTTGGGGGCAAGGCAGTACTCCCAGTCTTGATTTGTTTAAAGATAAGTTTGGCGTATCCGGGGCGATGATTTCGGCTGTCGATTTGCTGAAAGGAATCGGTATATGTGCAGGTATGGAAACCATTGAAGTTGAGGGAGCTACCGGTACTATAGATACAAATTTTAAAGGAAAAGCTGAAGCAGCTATAGATGCTTTTAAACGTGGGATTGATCTGGTTTACCTTCACGTGGAAGCCCCCGATGAGGCAGGCCACCAGGGGAGCATAGAAACAAAAATCAAAGCTATCGAGAAGATTGACAGCGATATCCTGGGATTGGCTTTAGAAGAGATGATGCAGTTCAGTGATTTTAAAATTATGGTTCTTCCGGATCACCCGACCCCGATATCGGTTATGACCCATACATCCGATTCTGTACCATATGTCATATATGATTCCAGAAATCCATTGGATAACCGGAGAATCACTTATTGCGAAGAGGATGCTGTAAATGGCGAATATATAGAACAAGGCCACAGGCTGATGGAAAAGTTCATTAAGGAGTAGCCGCCTGGCTACAAGCTGCCATTCCCAGCTAAAGCTTTGCAAATAGTTTTCTTCATTTGTTGGGGTAGCCCCACTAATAGTTAATAAATAGTTATTGCGGTGGTTGACGTATGGTTAACCACTGCTTTCATAGTCAAGATACGGGTAGGGGTGCGGATTTCAGTCTGGACAACATACTACGCGTTGGACCGGCTCTATGCTTGTCACTAACGGAGTCCACCGCCTGCGTATGTGCGTCCATGCACTACTCGGCTGCGGCCGCATCCATGCGTCCTGCCGGCCGCCGTAAGTTCCTGCGCAAAAAGCCGGATAACAACCTCCGCAAAATGTCCTGACTGAAATGTCCTCCCCTCCACATAGGGTCGATTCTATTCAGATATCATATATAAATTTTTCACTTGACCTCTGGTATATTAATCTTCATTGTTGAAGCACATGAAAAAAGTTGCTGGTGGATATCATCAACAACTTTTTTTCTATAACATATACACTATATACAATGCTTAAAGGCTTACATAAAACCTAGAACCTAAAACCTAAAACTTATAACTCTTCCAGCCAACAGCCGGCAACCGGCAACCAACAGCTAGTTGTCAGCTGCCAGTTGAAATTCCTCGTGCAATGCATTGACTGCTTCTATAGCTTGTTCAGATTTAATAATACAGGATATCCTGATTTCGGAAGTTGAGATCATTTCCAGGTTAATATTCTTTTTAGCCAATGCCCCGAACATCCTGGAAGCCACCCCCGGGTTTGTAGCCATGCCTGCCCCGACTATGGATACTTTTGCTACACTGTCATCCCACGTATAACGTGAAAAGCCGACTTCATCCTTGATTTGATCCATTAGTTTCAAAGCACTCTGCAAGTCGTCTGTGCCTATAGTAAAAGAGATGTCATTTATGTCGTTCTCCATAGCGCTTTGTATAATCATATCTACATTAATATGTTGGTTGGCTAAAGCCTGAAATAACTTCCAGGCTACTCCGGGCTTATCGGGCAAATCAAAGACACTGATCCTGGCTACATTTAAATCATGAGCTACTCCTGTTACTACTACCGCTTGCTCCATGTTGCTTACCTCCTTGACAATTGTACCGGGGTTATAGTTAAAACTGCTCCTTACATGCAGCGGCATGTTATAAATTTTTGCCAGTTCAACCGAACGGGGATGCAGTACTTGGGCTCCCAGGTGGGCCAGTTCAAGCATTTCATCATAAGATATGCTGTCTAATTTGACTGCATTATTTACAATCCTGGGGTCTGCGGTATAAACCCCATCTACGTCTGTATAGATCTCACAGATATCCGCTTTTAACGCAACAGCCAGAGCAACTGCTGTGGTATCAGAGCCGCCCCTTCCCAGAGTGGTTATGTCCCCGTTGATTGTATAACCTTGAAACCCGGCCACAATTATTACTTTTCCCAAACTTAATTCTTCCTGCAAGCGATCACATTGGATTTCTTTTATCCTGGCTTTAGTGTGTACACTGTCGGTACATATGCCTGCCTGGGTACCGGTCATGGATATTGCTTCATACCCGAGTTCTTTGACAGCCATTGCCAATAATGCGATGGAAACTTGCTCCCCGGTGGACAAAAGCATATCCATTTCTCTTTCTCCAGGTGAGGAAGTGATGCCTTTGACAAGTTCAATTAAATAATCAGTTGTATCACCCATGGCGGATACCACAACCACCACTTCATGGCCTTCTTTTTTCAGGTCGGTTATTCTTGCAGCCACCCTTTTTATACATTGGACATCTGCTACCGAACTGCCTCCATATTTTTGTACAATGAGCATGCTTTAACACCTTCAATTTCAAGATAAGTCATATGCAATTTAGCAGCCGGGTACAAGTCACCGGCTACCAGTTTTCATAAGTGTTTAAAACTTTTGGATCTAAATTCCGGCTTTTACCCATTAGAAGCTTCAAGGTAAAAAGCTGACAGCTGACAGCTTCCATTAAGGATTGTCATCTTGTGTTACCTTATTTCAAAAGCTCTTGCACCTACAGGTGATATTTCAAGTACCATTGATTTGGCAGTAATGCCGTTTTGTATAAAGGTATCCCGCATAACCCTTGCGATCAGGTCCAGGTTGT
>CAYUXS010000199.1:0-3103 GCA_964448915.1 uncultured Peptococcaceae bacterium | reverse complement strand
AAACCGTATGATTGCCTGGTGAAAGTTGGATTTAATGTTATTTCAATAGGATGATCTTTATCCCTGTTATCTCTGACAAGTATTTTTAATGGACTCCCCAGCTTTTCAAGAGGATAATAATCTCCCTCTGTTTCAAATTTCACAATAGGATTTTCAGACTCACGAATCCAACCTGAAGAACTGGAATAATGGACGCCGATATCATCTACAACTACAACCCGAATATTATTTTCCTCAGTTGGAAAATCATTTAAAATGAAGCCTTTTACACTCATCACTCCAAATTTCTCACTAATAATATATGGCTTACTATAGAAATAGCAAACCCTGGCAATTCCCCCCTGTATTTGATGAGGCAGTTTTTGAATTACCCGAAACAGATTTTCATTTATATATCTGTATGTCTCATTTCTTCTATAGTTTTGAACTGATATTTCACTGATATCTACTTTTGCATCTTTTAGTTCAATTTGCTGATTAACTGGATAATGCCAAACTATAACATTGTGTTGATAATAAAAATATACGGAAATAACAAGCCAAATTAACAAAAAAGCTAAAATTACTTTAACCAAAGCTTTTTTCAGCAAATTGAGCACCTCAATCAATTACAAAATTACCTTATCTTACTAATCCTTTAATTCAATAGATACTTTACAAAACCTGCCTCAAGGCAAAAAATACAACAGCTACCCTTTATCAAAAATATAAAAAAGAGGCCATTTTATGACAAAAGATCTCTAGAATAATATTAATTAGGAAGAGCTATTTACACCAAGCTCTGTTATTAGTGTCAAAGCAATCCAGTCATGCGTAAAATAAACAGATAATACCAGGGGGTGTTTATTTTGACGATAGAACTGGAAGCACAGGCGTTGGGCAGCCTTCGTCCCTGTCAATATCCTAATATTATGGTTAAACCCGACCAGCCTGCTCCGGATTTTGAGACAGAAGCCTACTACCGTGGCGGTCAAATCACGGTCAGGCTCAGTGATTTTCAAAACCAGTGGGTGGTGCTGTTTTTTTATGCCAGCGATTTTACCTTTGTCTGACCGACTGAACTGGCAGCCGTGGCTGCCCGGTACGACGAGTTTAAAAAGCTGGGTGTCCAAGTGCTGGCGATCAGTACCGACAGCGTCTTTTCCCATAAGGTGTTCGCCGAGGTTTCGCCCTCCGCCCGCACCGTACAGTATCCTCTGTTATCCGACCGCTCCCATTTAATATCCCGGCAGTATGGGGTACTGAGGGAGGAGTTGGGCTTTACCTACAGGGCTACTTTTATCATATCTCCCCGGCGGGAGATCAAATATGCCTGTCTTTATCCCCGCGAAGTCGGCCGTAATGTTGACGAAATCATCCGGGTGATTCAGGGTTTGCAATTCGAAGAGGCCACAGGTCTTGGTGTCCCGGCAGGATGGCAGCCGGGAATGCCGGGTATCAAGAGGGACTTCGCCATGGTTGGAAGGATTTAGCTTCTCATCACATGGATAAGATTTAGTATGAATAATAATCACAGGTACCGGCTATGCTAATGCGTAATTAATTTCCAAGGAAAGGATTAGTGGATATGGATACTATTGAAGAAAATTTGAAGTATTTTATGGGCAAACATGAAGATGTGTATAGAGCATACGAAAACTACGGCAAGCTGGTACATACCGAAGGCGGCCCGCTGGATGAAAAGACCCGCTGGCTGATCAAAGTCGCTATTTCAGCCGCCGGGCAGCATCATTATTCTCTGAGGACGCATATTATTAAAGCAATAAAAAGCGGGTGCAGCAGGGAAGAAATTGAACATGCTCTGATGCTGGTGGCGCCAACTGCCGGCTTCCCGACCTCAATGGAAGGGTTACTAATACTCAGGCAGGAAATGGGTGAAACAGCAAATTCGGTAAAACATTAAACCTGGTGAAAACCAGGTTTTTTCATTGCTTGCACTCCAGACCACGGCATTGTTTTCCTCCTGTCTTTTAGCAAAACAATACATCATGTCTTCATAAAACAATTTAGCCGTCTTAAAGCTTCAATTTAGAGGTATATACCTGACATTTTAAAGGTATATACCTTACTTTGTCGAAATATCTACTGCATAAGAGCAGAGGAGAGGTTATTTTGAGAAACTACAACCCGGCTATGGGAGGGGAATGGAAAGTGCGCATGAAACGAGGGCTTGCTGTAAATCTGGCTGACTGTCTTCTTCATGATGGCTCCGGGAGTAGTCCGGGCGAATTCAATCACGGATTCTTCCACACAACTGCCGGAGATAATTAAGGGAATGAGTCTCGAAGAAAAAGTCGGACAGATGTTTATGCCTGATTTCAGACAATGGGATGGTAAAGATGTAACTGAGGCCAATCAGGAGATCGTTCAGGCTATTTCGGAGCATCATCTTGGTGGAGTGATTCTCTTCAGGGAAAACCTGGTGAATACAGAGCAAACAGTTCACCTGGTGGATCAACTGCAGCAGGCAGCCGGTCCGCTTCCTCTTTTAATTGGCACTGACCAGGAGGGTGGGATAGTAAACCGCCTGCAGTCCGGGACAGTAATGCCGGGGAATATGGCCCTTGGCGCTGCCCGCTCAACCGAAGCCAGCCGCAGCGTAGGTCAAGCAATCGGTACAGAATTGCGAGCACTGGGAATAAACATTAACTTTGCCCCGGTAGTCGATGTCAATGTAAACCCGGACAATCCGGTCATCGGGGTACGGTCTTTCGGGTCGGATCCCCAGTTGGTCTCCGACCTGGGAGCAGCCTATATCCAGGGGCTGCATGCTGCCGGGGTGGCAGCCACGGCTAAACACTTTCCCGGTCATGGCGATACTGCCGTAGATTCACACCTGGGGCTGCCATCGGTTCCGTATGATCGTCCCCGGCTGGACGCGGTAGAGTTAGCGCCCTTCAAGGCAGCCATAGCCGGCGGAGTTGATTTGCTCATGACGGCGCATGTAACATTTCCGGCTATCGACTCATCAACTGTTATTTCCCGTCTTGATAACACACCCATCTACGTGCCGGCTACTTTATCCGACAAAGTACTTACTGGACTGATCAGGAATGAGTTGGGCTTTAAGGGAGTAGTTATTACCGACTCTCTGCAGATGAAG
>CAYUXS010000198.1:0-3115 GCA_964448915.1 uncultured Peptococcaceae bacterium | reverse complement strand
GGCAGTGGAAGAGCCAGTTCAATGCCGATTGTTTCCTTGCAGATCTTGCCGATCATCTCTTCCATCAGGGATAATACATCTTCTACATCCACGAATGACATTTCCAAATCAATCTGGGTAAATTCCGGCTGCCTGTCCGCCCTTAAATCCTCATCACGGAAACAACGCACAATTTGGAAATACTTGTCCATTCCGGCAACCATGAGCAACTGCTTAAAAAGCTGCGGCGACTGGGGCAGGGCAAAAAACTTACCCGGGTTGAGCCTGCTTGGAACCAAATAATCCCTGGCACCTTCCGGTGTGCTCTTGGTCAGCATGGGAGTTTCAATTTCCAAAAACCCATGTTGATCCAGAAAATCCCTCGCCACCTTGGAGGCACGGTGGCGAATCCGCATGGCATTATACATTTCCGGGCGTCTTAAATCAAGGTAACGATAGCGCAGGCGAACGTTTTCATCCACATCCACCCCGTCTTCTATATAGAAAGGCGGTGTTTTAGCTTTATTAAGTATCCTTACCTCCCCAACTTCAACGTCCACCATTCCAGTGGGAAGGGATGGGTTTTCAGTGCCTTCCGGCCTCCGGATTACTTTGCCGGTTACTGCAAGCACATACTCATTCCTGATCACTTCAGCTTTATTAAACGCATCAATATTTACATCCTGGCTAAAAACCAGTTGAACCAGGCCGGTACGGTCCCTAAGATCAATAAAGATTAGTCCTCCATGGTCACGCCTTCTTTGGACCCAACCCATCAGCACAACTTCCTGGCCGATATTTTCCTCACGAAGAACACCGCACATATGAGTCCTTTTTAATGTTCCCATACTCTCTTCCATATTAATAACAAACCTCCCAAAACTTCCCTTTATTTACCTTGCACAATTTTTTTCAATGCTCCCGCAATATCCTCAACAGGCAGTTCAAATTGATTGCCATTGCTCATATCTTTCACAGCCGCTACGCCTTTGGACAGCTCTTGCTCTCCCAAGATAACCACAAAACGGCTGCCTAACTTGCCGGCATATTTCATCTGGGCTTTAAGGCTTCTACCCAGGTAATCTTTATCTGCACTTAAACCCTGTGCCCTGATAGAGCTTAGGACCGCAAAAGATTTCTCGGCTCCGCTTTGATCGGCTGTGGCTATAAAAACATCAAGCCCGCCTGTTTCCGGAAAAGGCACTCCCTGGCTCTCCAAAGCAAGAATTATCCTTTCCAGCCCCAAGGCATAACCCACTCCCGGAACTTCAGGCCCGCCGATTGATTCTACCAGGCCGTTGTATCTCCCGCCTCCCCCGATAGAACTTTGTGCCCCTATTTCCCGGGCAATGATTTCAAAGGCAGTATGGGTATAATAATCAAGCCCCCGGACAAGCCGGCTATTGATAATGTATGGGATCTCCAACAAATCCAGGTAATGTTTGACCTTATCAAAGTGATCCTGGCAGTCCCGGCAAAGGCAATCCAGCGTAGTAGGAGCATCCTTGCCCAAAGACTGGCATGCTTCTACCTTGCAGTCCAAAACCCTCAAAGGGTTCCTGCCAATCCGTCCCCGGCAATGCTTACAAAGCTTGTCCTGCTTTGGTCCAAAAAACTCTTGCAGCTTTGCCCTTAATTCAGCCCTGCACTTCGGGCAGCCAACGCTGTTTATATGCAGCTCCAAACCCTTTAGGCCCAACCTGCCGTAAAAATCCATGAGCATGGCAATAAGCTCGGAATCAACCGCAGGATCATTTGTACCAATGACTTCCGCACCAAGCTGGTGGAATTGCCTGAACCTGCCCGCCTGCGGCCTGTCATACCTAAACATTGGGCCGCAATACCACAATTTTACAGGCTGGGGTCCGGATTGCAGGTTGTTGTCCAAATAAGCCCTTACCACCGGAGCGGTTCCTTCAGGCCTTAAGGTAATGCTTCGCCCACCACGGTCCTGGAAGGTGTACATTTCTTTCTCCACTATATCGGTGGTATCACCCACTCCTCGTTCAAACAGTTCTGTATGCTCAAAAATTGGAGTGCGTATTTCATGGTAGTTATATTCCCGGCATACCTGCCGGAAAATATCTTCTATATATCTCCACCGCACAGCATCTTCCAAAAGGATATCGGCTGTTCCCCTGGGCCTGTTCGTTATCACCGTTATCCCTCCTTGTTTGAGGTTATAATTCAATATAAAAACTCCCATACCCGACCGGATATAAAGGCCAGGGACGGGAGTATCCCGCGGTGCCACCCTGATTGGACAAAATGTCCCGCTTAGTTGTACCTGTAACGGAGGTTACCCGGGCCGTCCTACCTGCCGTTATTCCGGCTTTTCGGAAGGCCACTCTCAGGGGTCTTTCAGCGGTTTGCCGCAGGAAGGCTTACAGTCTGAGGCCTTCCCTCCCTTTCCGGCAAATAGTCGCTTACTCATCCTGATCATAGTTTTCTCATTACTTAATTTAGTAATATTAATATTATCTACCTACAAGATTTTATGCAATTGTATAATCATTGTCAAATGTATCATACGCCAAGTATGTTATAATAACTTCGGGTGAAAACAATGATCAATAAAGAATTGATTGATAAAATCAATTACCTGGCACGAAAACAGCGCTCCCAGGGGCTTACCAAAGAAGAAAAAGCGGAACAGCACAAACTCCGCCAGATTTATATTAAAGGAATTAAAGAGCAAGTGATCAACAGCCTTTCCGGCATGGGTATTAAACCCTCAACCGGCCACAAGCATACCTGCAGCTGCCAAAAATGTAAAGGCCATTAAAACTGGTGGCCGGCAACCAGCGCTTTAAAAATAGGGGTTGCTTCGTATTTCTTCGCCTATCGTGGATGAAGGGCCATGGCCGGGATAAACGCCGGTTTCAGGAGGCAGGGTAAACAGCTTCTCTTTAATTGAATTGATCAGCTGGGCATGGCTTCCCCCGGGGAAATCCGAACGCCCTACTCCTCCGGCAAACAAGGTGTCTCCGGTTATTAATTTGTCACCTGCCAAAATGCAAATCCCACCGGGAGTATGGCCCGGGATGTGGATAATTTTTAAGGTCAGCTTGCCAACTTTAATAATATCCCCGTCCTGAAGCGTTTTTTCAGCTGCCTCTGCTTTCAGTTTTCTACC
>CAYUXS010000197.1:0-3135 GCA_964448915.1 uncultured Peptococcaceae bacterium | reverse complement strand
AACCTTTAAACGGGCTAAAAGTAGCATGTTACTACGGCTGCCTTATGGTACGCCCCAAAGAAATATGCTTTGAAGACCATGAAAACCCCAGTTCAATGGACAACCTAATGAAAACAATTGGTGCGGAACCGGTTCGATGGTCTTATAAAACTGATTGTTGCGGGGCCAGCTTTAGCCTTACAGCCACCGATACAGTTAAAAAGATGGTAGGAAGGCTTTTAGATATGGCTGCTGAGGCCGGGGCACAAGCACTTGTAACTGCTTGCCCCCTTTGCCAGATGAATCTGGAAGTCCGCAGAGACGGCAGGAATAACGATTTACCGGTGTACTATTTTACTGAACTTATCGGCCTTGCCCTTGGATTGCCGGACTGTGAAGATTGGCTGTCAAAACACATTGTTGATCCAAGGCCGTTGTTAAAATCATTGTCTTTATTATAGTTAACCGGTTTGCTTGTCAATAATTTAGTTGTCTTAAAACCAGCTATTATGGAGGTTAATTCCAGTGGTCAACATTAATGAAAACTCCAATACAGTATTGGGTGCAGTGCTGGTGGTAGGTGGCGGGATCACCGGAATTCAGACCGCTCTCGACTTGGCCGACAGCGGATATAAAGTATATCTAATAGAAAAAACTCCGGCTATAGGCGGCCATATGCCGATGCTTGATAAGACATTTCCCACCAATGACTGCTCCATGTGTATACTTTCGCCCAAACTTGTTGAATGCGGCAAACACCGTAATATTGAAGTGTTAACCCAATCAGAAATTGTCGGGTTGGCTGGGGAGCCGGGGAATTTCACAGCATCAATCCTTAAACACTCCCGTTTTGTCGATATAGATAAATGCCTCGGCTGCGGTGCTTGTGCGGATGTTTGCCCAGTCAAAATAAACAGTGAATTTGATCAAAACTTAGGGATTAGAAAAGCGATATACCGGCCTTATCCCCAGGCATATCCAAATGCCTTTTCAATCGATAAGGAAAAATGCCTGCGTCTAAAGAATCCAAAAGCTTGTGGCCGGTGTTTGAAAGCTTGCCCGGTGGAAGCCATTGATCACACTATGGCTGATGAACAATTGGATATCAATATAGGCGCAATAGTCCTGTGCCCTGGGCTTGAAGTATTTAACCCGGAGCTTAAAGGTGAATATTGTTACGGGATATACCCCAATGTGATTACCAGCCTCCAGTTTGAGCGCATGCTAAGTGCTTCGGGCCCTTATGGCGGCCATTTGCAGCGTATCTCCGACGGCGGCGAAATTAAAAGGATAGCCTTCATCCAATGCGTTGGTTCCCGGGATACCACCATAAACCAGGGTTATTGCTCGTCGGTTTGCTGTATGTATGCAACAAAAGAGGCCGTTATCGCCAAAGAGCACCAGCCCGGTTTGGAAACAACAATTTTTTGCATTGATGTCAGGGCTTTTGGTAAAGACTTTGAAAAATATTACAACCGGGCCCGTGATGAACAGGGTGTCCGGTACATCAAATCCAGCATCTCATCAATCAAGGAATTACAGCAAACAAAACAGCTTCGTATCCAGTACCATAATGCAGATAACCAGGTTGAAGAAGAAGATTTTGATCTGGTTGTGCTTTCTGTCGGCCTTAAGCCTGCCAGAAGCGTAGCCGAACTGGCCAGGGTTTTGAATGTACCTCTTAACCACTATAACTTCTGTGCCGTACAAGAACTGTCAGGGGTTAATACTTTGCGGCCCGGGATATATGTGGCCGGCGTATTCAGCGGCCCCAAGGATATTCCCGAATCGGTTATGCAGGCAAGTGCCGCCGCAGGGCAGTGCTCTTCTTTCCTGGCTCCGGGCAGGAATACCCTGGTAAGCGAAAAAACTTATCCTGATGAAATCGATGTGTCCGGCCAGGAACCTAGAATCGGCGTAATTGTATGCCGTTGTGGAACAAACATTGCTTCAGTGGTTGATGTCCCATTGGTTACTGAATTAGCAGGCACCCTGCCAAATGTGGTATATGCACAGGAAAGCATGTATGCCTGTTCCCAAGACAGCTTGGAAAAAATGAAGGATATGATTAAAGAGCACAATTTAAACCGGGTGGTTGTCGCTTCCTGCAGCCCCAGGACCCACCGGACTCTTTTTCAGGAAACATTGCGTGATGCGGGCCTTAACCGGCAGCTTTTTGAAATGGCCAACATCCGGGATCAATGTTCCTGGGTACACCGGAACGAACCCGATAAAGCTACAGATAAAGCATCTGACCTGGTAAAAATGGCTGTAGCAAAAGCGTCAACACTTGCCCCTATAACACCGGTAGTGGTAGGTGTGACTCAATCCTGCCTGGTTATAGGAGGCGGCGTGTCAGGAATGTCCGCTGCACTTTGCCTGGCAGACCAAGGCTTCCAGGTCCACCTGGTTGAAGCTTCCGGTAAATTGGGGGGCTTGGCCTTAAGGATAAATGAAGGATTTAATGGGGAAAATATCAGTTCTTACCTTGAAAAAACTATAAATAAGGTTTCTAATCATCCATTAATCAAGGTATATTATAACAGTACAGTTACCGAAGTATCCGGGTATATCGGCAATTATACTTCCACACTCAGTGACGGGAATAAAATCAAACATGGCGCCGTCATTATAGCCACCGGAGGCAGTGAATTAAGACCGGTTGAGTACCTGTACGGGCAACATCCCGGTGTACTGACTCATACTGATCTTGAAGAATCTTTAAGAAATAATGATCCGCGCCTTAAAAATGCTGATCAAATCGTAATGGTTCAATGTGTGGGTTCAAGGGAAGCCAACCGCCCATACTGCAGCCGGATTTGTTGTACGAGAACAATGAAGCTGGCCCTTAAACTTAAAGAAATAAACCCTGAAGCAAACATCATCGTCCTTTACCGTGACATAAGAACCTACGGTTTTAAGGAAGACCTTTATTACAAGTCTCGTTCCAAAGGCGTAATATTCGTGGAATATGACCCGGAAAACAAACCGGTAGCAAGTATTAACAATGCAGGAAACCTGACCTTGTCTTTAAACGAACCTGTTTTAAAGGAAAGCATTGAAATCAATCCGGATCTTTTAATCTTGGCCGAAGCAATCTTACCGGCTGAAAGCAACTCCGAGCTTTCGAAAATTTTTAAAGTACCTTTAAACCCC
>CAYUXS010000196.1:0-3148 GCA_964448915.1 uncultured Peptococcaceae bacterium | reverse complement strand
ATCTATCCAATTGCGGATTGTCCTGCCCCCCATTGCGGTTTTTGTCCGGTCCAGCACCCAGAGCAATGTTCCCCAGCGTTCACCGTCTTTGAGCGATGAAGTTAGCTCTAAATTTTTCCTGCTGGCCCGATCGATTAACATGTATTGAGAGCTGAAATAGTATCTTATTTGTTTTATTTGACCGGCATCCTTCATTTGAGTCAATTCAAGGTACCATAAAAGAGCGCCTGATGCTGAAACAGCTTCTCGTTTATCCTGAAGTACCGCCTGCCATTCATTGCCCAGGACTGCATTCATTTTTTCAGTGCTTTTTTCCAAGGTATAATAGCAGTCTTCCAATAAGCTTTTATTTATCTTTAAATTCTCTATGGTTTCATTAATTAATTTAAAAGAGATCATTGATTGGGGAATGATTATTTCAGCCGGCTTTATCCTGGATAGTTCATCAACCAGGAGCCTTGAGTTGTCATGATCGGGAAATTGGGTACATTCAAAAAGCCCGGTCGAAATATCTGCAATTGCCAAGCCATATGAATTATTTTTATGATAAATGGATACAAGAAAATTATAGTTTTTTTCATCTAAGGATAAGTTTTCCAAAACAGTGCCGGGAGTAATTATCCGGACAACTTCTCTTTTTACAATTCCCTTGGCTTCGGAAGGGTTTTCCACTTGTTCGCAGATTGCTATCTTATAGCCCTTTTGTATTAACCTGGCTATATATGTCTCTGCCGCGTGGTAAGGGATGCCGCACATCGGCACTCTTCCGGTTTTTCCGGCATCCCTGCCGGTTAGGGTTATTTCCAGTTCTTCGGATGCGGTGACAGCATCGTCAAAAAACATCTCATAAAAATCACCCAGGCGAAAAAATAATATAGAATCTTTATGCTTCTTTTTTATCTCAAGGTATTGTTCTATCATTGGTGTATAACTCAATGATTGTCCCTCCCAGGCAATTATACCACACAACCTGATGCCGGGGTCCGGTACCGGCAGTTAGCCAAACGCATCAATAAATATAGTATAAAGCATGCTTTAGGAATAAGATGCTTAAGATAAATACATAAAGAAGTTGAACCGGAGTTGAAGGCCACTTTAACAGCCGCTACATGTGCTGCAATCTATATCGTTGCAAGTAGCATTATTATCACCGGCAATGGATTTGGCAATAATATCATTAATTTCTTCCAATATCTTTTCAAAATTTTGCTGTTTACGAAAAAAGTCAACTATTAGTTCGTTATCCAATATCTTATTTTCAATTATTTTAACTTCTGCCAATTGTTCTTTGGTAAGCTCCTCTCCCCTGTTTTTCATATCCATATAGAATCTCTGTTTTTTATTGAATTCATTTACCAGCATACTTGCCTCTGGGTCATTCATCATAGCAATTTCGGCGTCTTTCATTTTCTTTAATTCTTCGGATGAGGCAATGGCTTCTCCAAGTTCTTTTGCTTTTTGAATAATGGACATTATGCACCTCCGGTTAATTTAAACATACCCCAAACATATATTTGATTTGGTCATTATTGCCCGGCAGTTTCGCCTTCCAAGTGTGAAAGGGTATAGCCAACGATTTTCACTTTGATAATTTGTCCGGCCTGATGTAAATCCCCCGGAAGGAAAACAAGCTTGTTTGTTCTTGTCCTGCCAACATTTATTCCCGGACGGGATTTATGGGCTCCTTCCACCAGTACTTCATGGATTGAGCCAACTTCCTGAGCATTTTTTTGCAGGGAGATTTCATTTTGTTTCTTTATGAGTATTTCAATCCATTCGCTTTTTACTTGATCAGGTACTTGCGACGGCATCTTATCGGCCGGGGTACCTTTGCGTTTATTGTAAACAAAAGTATAAGCTGCATCGTAACGAACTTTTTCAAGCATATCCAAGGTATCCTGGAAGTCTTCCTCAGTTTCTCCGGGAAAACCCACCATAATGTCGGATGTAATTGAGGCTCCAGGTATGTTCTCCCTGATTTTATTTACAAGCTCCAGGTAGTACTCTCGATCATACCCCCTGTTCATTAGTTTTAAAATCCTGTTGCTGCCGGATTGTATTGGAATATGGATATGCTCGCAGACTTTGGCGGTATTTTTAATAGTTTCAATTAAATGATCGGTAAAGTCCCTGGGATGTGAGGTTAGAAACCTTATTCTTTCGATGCCGGGGACCTTGTCGGCATCCATAAGCAATTCAGGAAAACCGTATGGTTTGTCAATGTTCTTAAAATCTTTGCCGTAAGAGTTTACATTCTGGCCCAGAAGGGTTATTTCTTTATAACCCTGTCCAGCCAGCCTGCGCAGTTCATCCAATACCTCACCGGGCTGACGGCTCCTCTCCCTGCCCCTGACAAACGGTACAATACAATAAGTGCAGAAATTATTACACCCATATATTATAGGGACCCAGGCTTTAAAGTTGCTTTTTCTTTTCAATGGCACCCCTTCGACTATGCCCTCAGGTTGGCATAGATCAATAATGGTACCTTTACTGCCTATAGATCCGGCAATCAGTTCAGGAAGGCGGTGTATACTGCTTGTCCCAAAAACAAGATTAACATGCGGGTATTTATTTTTAATATGATCCGCTGTATCCTGCAATTGGGTCATGCAGCCCCCTATTCCGATAAATAAGCCGGGTTTCTTTTCTTTTATATTTTTTAGCCTGCCAAGCAGCCCGTATACTTTGTTTTCTGCAGTTTCCCTTACACAACAGGTATTTATCAGCAGCAGGTCTGCTTCCTGGAGAGAGCCGGTTTCAACATACCCCATTTGCTCAAGGACACCATGAATCTTTTCGGTGTCGCTTTCATTCATTTGACATCCAAAAGTGATGACATGATAGCGTTTCAAAGGTTCACCATCTCTTGCTTAAGACTTTCCATGTATTATATCACACAAGCGCAAATGGGATACAAACATTATAAATTTCACAATGGGCAGGAATCAATCCATTATTTATAGAAATAAGCAAGCTATATTACTGGCAAATGTCTGTTGACAAATACAATTTTGGAGGATTTGGAAATGAAGTACCTGGTAATATTGGGCGATGGAATGGCCGATTATAAAATTGAACAATTGGGAGATAAAACCCCACTGCAATATGCCAAACCACCGAATATGGATCGACTGGCCAGGGAAGG
>CAYUXS010000195.1:2407-3155 GCA_964448915.1 uncultured Peptococcaceae bacterium | reverse complement strand
AACTTCTCTTTTCTATAGTTTTGCTGGCTACAACAGGCACTTCCAATACTGTTTGGTTATTTTTAGTCACGATATACCGGCCTATCTCTTGTCCTTTAGTAACTGGGGCATTTATGCTTTCCGGCACTTCTATTCTACCTTGCAGCCCCTTGTCCTGACCTTTTTTTACAACTACTACCACCTTATCTTTGGTAACTAAGTCCAGTGATTCCTCTGAACCCTTATTTACGGGAATTGTTTTTACTACTTTATTTTTTTCTTCCAGGCATACCGCCTTATATTTTGCAAAGCCATAGTTGTATAATTTTATCGATTCTCTAAAATGGCTTCTTGGTTCAGGGCTGCCCAATACAACTGCGATTAACCTGAGGTTGTCCCGCTGGCATGTGCTGGCCAAACAATATTTAGCTTCGGTAGTCCAGCCTGTTTTCCCGGCGTCTACTCCGGTATACCATTTAAGCAGCTTATTTGTATTCCAAAGCTTAAATTCCCCGCCTCTAAGGTCATATTCATAGGTCCCGGACATCTTCATAAACAAGGGATGTTTAATGCATTCTTTCATTATTAAAGCCAAATCCCTGGCTGTAGTGTAATGTCCTTCGGCAGGCAGCCCTGTTGTATTGACGAAATTTGTATTTAAACAGCCCAATTCTTTTGCCCGGGCATTCATCATGTCAACAAAAGACTCTACACTCCCGCCAATATGTTCTGCCAAGGCAACGCTGGCATCATTGGCAGAACCGACTGC
>CAYUXS010000195.1:0-2397 GCA_964448915.1 uncultured Peptococcaceae bacterium | reverse complement strand
TGAAATTAGTAAATCATGGTAGGTAAAATCTTCACCTGATTCCAGATATATTTGTGAACCACCCATTCCCATAGCATTTTCCGATATAGTCACTTTGTCTTCCAAGTTCGACTTGCCGTCTTCAATATGTTCCACTGCTAACAGCATGGTCATTAATTTGGTTACACTGGCCATGGGCAATTTTTTATCGGGGTTTTTAGAAAAAAGAACAGCTCCGTTATCCGCAGCCATAAGCAATGCACTTTCAGCTGTCGTTTCCAATAATACCTTATTTTCATCGGCTTTGGGTGTTGCAAAAGCCGGTGAACATAAAAGGCTCATCACTAGAAACAGGCATAAAACAATTGTTGCTGCCTTATTCCTGATCATGGTAGTTTCCTCCTTATTAATAACAATTAGCTTTTATTATGCTGTTCAAAAATAATAAGTTTATACTAATAAGGAGGAATGGGATAATTTGGTTGTCAACTCTAATGAAGCGGTTATTGGCTTAATATATTAATTTTTATTTCACAATTCTATCCATCAATAACGGCCCGGTTTGCACAGGGGTATCTTTAATTTCAAAAGCTTCTGTGATCAAGGCAGCCGACTTTTCCAGCTTGGCAGGTGAATTGTAATAAAGGGTTGCCAAGGGTTCTCCCTGTTTAACTTTCCAGCCTAATTTCTTATGAAGTTGAATGCCTGCCCCGGGATCAATTTGAGATTCTCTAGTCTCTCTTCCCGCGCCCAAGTTCATAGTTGCTTGACCTATTTTTAAGGCATCACATTTGGTTATATAGCCACTGCTGGCGGCTTTCAGGACAAAACTGTAACGGGCTTTTGGCAATAAGCCGGGATTTTTTAAAACTGCCGGATCCCCTTTTTGATATATGATCATTTTTTTAAAAACCTCTTCAACCAGGCCGCCGGCCAAATTTTGCTCTAATAAAGAAACCGCTTTTTCGTATGAGCTGCTTTTCCCAGCCAGTACAACCATTTCTGCCCCCAAGGCCAGGCATAATTCCCTTAAGTCTTCAGGCCCGCCGCCTTTAATGGTTTCAATAGCTTCCTTGACCTCAAGGGAGTTACCGATTGCCATTCCCAAAGGCTGTTCCATTGAGGTGATTCGCGCTACAGTCCGGCGTCCCAAGTTGTTGCCGATTTCAACCATAAGCCCGGCCAACGATTTGGCGTCTTTAAAATCTTTCATGAAGGCGCCACTGCCGGTCTTTACATCCAACACTATGGCGTCGGCACCGGAAGCTAATTTTTTGGACATTATACTGGCCGCAATAAGTGAGATATTGTCAACGGTAGCGGTTACATCCCTTAGAGCATAAAGTTTCTTATCTGCAGGTACCATGTCATTTGATTGTGCAATAACTGCCAATCCAATATCGTTAACTTGTTTAATGAAATCCCGCTCACTGAGCTCAACTTTAAAACCGGGAATTGACTCAAGTTTATCAATGGTACCACCGGTATGCCCCAGCCCCCTGCCTGACATTTTGGCAACTTTCACGCCTGCTGATGATACCAGCGGTCCTAAGACGAGGGTTGTTTTATCCCCTACTCCTCCGGTGCTGTGTTTATCAACTTTTATACCGGGAATACCCGAGAGATCGGTTACCTTCCCTGATTCCAGCATTGATTTGGTCAGGTCGGTTGTTTCATCAAGATTCAGGCCGCGAAAAAAAATAGCCATCAACAATGCAGCGCTTTGGTAGTCGGGTATGCTTCCTTGAACATATCCGTTTATCCAGTAATCAATGTCGGAACGGCTTAGTATGCCCCCGTCTCTTTTTTTTTGGATTATTTCATACATTCCCATGAAATCACACTCTCGTCATAACTTCCCCGGCAAAGCTAACACCGGTTGAAAAGTCCAGCTTAAATATTTCAGAAATGGTAGCTGCAATATCTGCAAAGCTCGATCTTATTCCCAAGTTGACACCCGGCTTGATTGGTTTTCCGGTTACAAGCAGCGGGACATATTCCCTGCTATGATCCGTGCTGTCGGTAGTGGGGTCGCAGCCGTGATCTGCCGTAATAATCAATATATCGTTTTCACCAAGGGCTTTAATTATTTCGGGCAGCCTGCGGTCCAAATCTTTTAATGCGTTGGCATAACCGGTAACATCGTTACGGTGGCCAAATAACATATCAAACTCAACCAGATTGGTGAATACCAGCCCCCTGGTGTCATCTTTCATCAATTCCAGGGTCCGATCAATTCCTTCCATATTATTTTTTGTTGGAACCGAAACGGTAATGCCTTGCCCGGCGAAAATATCGTTTATTTTACCGACGGCAGCAACAGTTAAACCGGATTGCGCCATATTAACGAGTAAATTAGGCTTGGGAGGGGTTAGAGAAAAGTCATGCCTGTTTGCAGTCCTTTTGAACTCCCCTTTT
>CAYUXS010000194.1:0-3166 GCA_964448915.1 uncultured Peptococcaceae bacterium | reverse complement strand
TTTACAGCATCAGAACCTTTTCTAACATAAGTTTTGCAGCAAGTGGACATACAACTTCCGGCTGATTCCGGTGTTAATTGAGAAGCCATTGAAGCATCAATCCGATCTTCCTGGTTTTTTCCGAATTCATCTGTCGATACAAGGATTTCATTGGCCATGCATTTATTCCCTTGTTGCCAATAATGACAGTCATGCACAATACAATGGATGTGTTGGTTCATTTTTTCCCTCCTTTCATGAAGTATCTTTAAGCTATTCTTTCACAAATAATTTTTTTTATTACCCGAGTAACTACTAAATCCTAGACTGATGGTAAGCGGAAAGATATAATTATAAAATGATAAAGTTAAAGAACGGTGAGCAAATTGGATGAAAGAGAAGTAGTTGCTGCCAAAAACCTAAGTAAGAAGTTTGGTAACTTTTTAGCAGTTAATAATGTTAATTTTGTGGTTAATAAAGGTGAGTGCTTTGGTCTCCTTGGGCCCAACGGGGCGGGGAAGACATCTATTGTTAAAATGATATGTGGTTTTTCACCTGTAACTTCCGGGACTCTAAATATTTTTGGCCTTGATGTATCAGTCAAGGCCAGAATAATTAAGGCAAGATTGGGTGTCGTACCTCAAGAGGACAACCTGGATGCCGAATTAAATGTCCATGAAAACTTAATGGTTTACGCCAGTTTTTTTAGAATGGAAAAAAAACTGGCGGAACAACGAGCTAAAGAAATCATAGATTTTATGGATTTAACTGAAAAATCCGGTGAAATTGTCGGGCATCTTTCCGGGGGCATGAAAAGAAGGTTGGCTATTGGACGGGCTCTAATAAATAAGCCCGACTTAATAATTTTAGACGAACCCACCACCGGGCTGGATCCATATGCCAGGTTGTTGGTCTGGCAAAGGCTTAGAAGGTTAAAAGAGTCGGGTACAACCATGATTTTAACTACTCATTACTTGGAGGAAGCAAGCCAACTTTGCGACCGGCTGGTTATTATTCACCAGGGGAAAATAATAGAGGAAGGCAGGCCGGAAGAATTAATCCGCAGCCATGTGGGAAGAGAAGCCCTGGAATTAGGGATCTACTCGTATAATTGGGAGCAGTTGATTGAAAGCTGCAGTACATTAATTAAAGCTTCACAAGTTTTAGGTGACGAGTTGATCCTTTTTACAGATGAGGGCAGGAAACTCTCCGAGACAATAAATTCTAAGGCGAAGGAACTGGGCATCGTTATTGATTACCATAAGCTTAGGCCTACAAATTTGGAAGACGTGTTCTTAAAGCTTACCGGTGAATCTTTGGAAGGAAAAGGCCTTGGAGGTATAGATGAGCATTGGGAGTAATGAATTAAGCAAATTTATTAAAGAGGCTTTTTTGGCCTGGCCGGATTTATCCTGGCCGCTGGTTTACAGGGTATTTGCACGTAATTTTTTGGTGTTTAAAAAGACATGGAAAGCCAATATAATGTTTAATTTTGTGGAACCTGTTTTATATCTTTGGGCTTTGGGTTTTGGTTTGGGCATATTTGTAGCAGATATTAACGGGCTGCCCTATATAGATTATTTAGCCCCGGCATTAATAGCTTCTTCTTCAATGTTTTCTACAACATATGAAATGACATATGATAGTTTTAGCAGGATGGCTATAAGAAAGACTTTTCACGGTATCGTATCTACCCCGGCAAGTATGGATGATGTAGTTACAGGTGAAATATTATACGGTACTTTTAAGGGCGTTTTGTATGGCCTGGTATTTTTTATAGTGGTAGCGCTTTTTGGGGTGGTTAAATCCCCTTGGGCATTATTGTTTCCATTGCCTTTGGCTTTAATGGCCGCAGCTTTTTCGATATTATCGATGGTTTGGACCAGTATAGCTCCCAACTATGATTCTTTTGGTTATTTTTTCACTTTGTTTATATCCCCGATGTTTCTGTTTGCAGGGGTTTTTTTCCCTGTAGAAAGCCTTCCTGCGGGCTTGAAGGTTTTGCCATGGTTTACCCCTTTGTATCATGCGGTAGAAGCTATTCGCCCGTTAGTCCTGGGCCGGGTGACCGGCGATATTATACTGCATGTATTATGGCTGGTGGTATTTGTGGCCTTGACTTTCCGCCTGCCTATGATAATGGTGAAAAGAAGGCTAATCCAGTAAAGGCGTGTTGAAGCATGAGGGTAAAAATGAACAGGGGCATTGATCTAAACTGTGACTTGGGAGAAGTAAGCTACTATAAATTAAGCCCCGTTGAAAAAAACATTTTTAAAAACATAACTTCAGCGAATATCGCATGTGGCTTCCATGCCGGTGATCCTTTGACAATGCTGAAGATGGTCGTTTTATGCAAGGAGTATGGTGTTCAGGTTGGTGCCCATCCCGGTTATCCGGACCCAATGGGTTTTGGGCGCCGCGAAATGGAAATATCTCCCGAGGAACTGAATACATACCTTCTTTATCAATGGGGCGCCCTGGATTATATAGCCCGGTTTATAGGTGTAAAGGTAAAACATATTAAATTGCACGGCGCATTTTATAACAAGGTGGCAAAAGATGAATTGTTATCCCGGGAAGTATTCAGGGTAATTGACAGGATTGATAAAAACTTAATCCTGGTAGCACCATGTGCATCGGTTATGTACCAATTGGCAAAGGAATGCGGTATCAGAGTTGCCGAGGAGGTATTTGCAGACAGGGCATATTCCAGAAACGGCATGCTGGTTCCAAGAAGTAAACCAGGGGCAGTGATTGACAAACCTCAACAGGTTGTTGAAAGGGTTTTAAGCATAGTCAGGGGGGAAATCACTGCCGATGACGGGTATAAACTGGAGGTTAATGCAGATACTATTTGCCTTCATGGTGATACAGGCGGGGCTGTCGAATTGGCTGGAATTATTAAAAACAGTTTGGAAAAAGAAGGCATCCCGTTAGTGCCTTTGGATAATCTAATTTAAGGATGATGCAGTTGAAAGAGCCTTTAATTAAGCCTGCCGGTGATGCGGCACTGCTGGTGCAGTGGGATTTGCCGGTAAATAAGGATTTAAATAAATATATATCCAATGTTGTGAGGGAACTGGAACAGTCCGGGATAACCGGAATTGTAGAAATAGTGCCTGCTTACTGCAGTTTGCTGGTTTACTACGACCCGTGCGCCACCGGCTATTGCCAATTGGCCGGGGCT
>CAYUXS010000193.1:0-3190 GCA_964448915.1 uncultured Peptococcaceae bacterium | reverse complement strand
GGCTATGGCAGCCCCCAACCTTAATCCGGGAAAGCCAAAAAATTTTGTCATTGAATAAAGGACCACCAGGTTATTATATTTTCCTGCCATTTTTACAACGCTATAATCAGCTTTGCCTTCCACAAAATCAATAAAAGCTTCATCAATTACCACCAAAGTCCCGGCCTTCTCCGAAGCTTCCAAAAGCGGCAGCAGTGCCTTGGCTGAAATTAAACGCCCGGTGGGGTTGTTCGGATTGCACAGGAATAAAGCGTCTGTACCAACAAGTTTCTCTTCAAGGTTTCCCGGAACATAAAAATCCTTGCCTTCCAATGGTTGAAACTCATATGTAACCTTTCCACCATTGGCCTTTACAGCTTTTGCATATAGGCTAAAGGTGGGAGCAAAGACCAAGGCATTCTTTATATTCAAGGCCCGGGGCAGCAGGTATATTATTTCGGCACTGCCGCTGCCCAGGAGAAGGTTATCAGTTTCAATGCCCAGGTACTCTGAAAGCAAAACCTTTAATCTCCCGCCATAGGGATCAGGGTAATGCCTAATCCGCCATAACCCTTCAGACAATACCCGGTAAACCTCCGGGGAAGGCCCCAAGGGATTGATATTGGCGCTAAAGTCAATAATTTCTTGTTCCTGCAGGTTGTATTTACGGGCCGCTCTCCAAATATTACCACCGTGAGAATAGTTGTCGTTCATTTTTTTATTCCTCTTGATCAAAAATTGTTTAAGATTCAAAGGGTTTAAATCATTGAAATAAATTCTTCCCTATTCTTAGGTACTTTGGAGCTATTTTTAAAACAGCCTTTTTCCCTAAGAGAAAAATATAGTTCCAGCAGCAAAGGTTTGAAAAGCCCTGCGCTTTTTAACAAAGCCTCATTACAAAACACTTCTTCCGGAGCCCCTTCCCCAACCAGCCTGCCTTTATCCATAACCAAAACATAGTCGGCCCAGGAATATGCAAGATCCACATCATGAGTGGACATAATTACGGTTTTGCCCTGTTTGTTTATCCCATCCAACAGTTCTATAACCTGCTTTTTATATACCGGATCGAGACTGGCCGTAGGTTCGTCAAAAAGTATAACCGGGGGATCCATAGACAGTATTCCGGCAATGGATACTCTTTTCTTTTGGCCCTGGCTCAGAAAATGTGTAGGTTTATCTTTAAAAACATCAACACCTGTTTGAACCATTGCTTTATTCACCCTGTCACGCACTTCCTGTTTGGAGAGGCCCATATTCATAGGCCCGAATGAAACCTCCTGTAATACACTGGCGGAAAAAAGCTGGCTGTCAGGATCTTGAAAAACAACACCCACCTTTTTTCGTAATTCTATTAATGACCGGTGATCATACTTGATTTCCTTTCCGGCAAATTTTATAAACCCGGAATCAGGCTTTAAAATACCGTTAAGATGCAGAAATAAAGTTGTTTTTCCCGCCCCGTTGGGACCCAGTAAAACCACCTTCCTGCCTTTTTCCACCGAAAAGGAGAAACAATCAAGTGCCCTGGTGCCATCCGGGTAACTGTATTCAATATTCATGGCTTCAATAATAACCTCAGCCAAGTGTGCACCCCCGTTGATGATGGTTTAAAAAACTAAATAAAATTTAAACTTGCGATTACTATTGCTGCCAAAGCCATTGCAGCAATATTTTTAGAAGACAGCCTGTATTCACGCTCCAGTACTTTAAGCTCCCCGGCATAACCCCTGGCCAAAAGTGCCGTATACAAGCCTTGAGAACGAAGGTAAGCGGAAATAAAAAGTCTCCCCGCCAATTTGCCCATAGATACACAACCTGTCCGGAAATTTCGATAGCCCAATCGTGATGCTTGGGATATATAAATTTCTCCAGCAGTTTCCAGGAAAACAAAAACAAAACGGTATACCAGCGCTGCCAGTTCGGTAATTAATGCAGGCAAGCCCAACCGTTTCAACATTGCAACAACTTCTATCATTGGAGTTGTTAATGCCAGGAAAAGCAAACTTGAAGTTGCTGCCAATGATTTAATAAATAGGTAAGACGACAATACCAAGCCATCTTTGGCAAAGCCTATATACAGGCCTTTTAACTCAAAAGCCCAGAGGTATTCTCCGGGGCTTTTGGAAAATGACAATCCCGTGGTAATTGCTGTTAATAAAATAAATGTGGCAGGAAAAGTTAATATTTTTAGATATGTTTGCCATGGTGTGCCGCCCACAAGCACCGTTAAGCTGACCATTAAAAAGAATACGGCTAAAGGACTGGCCAAGGTACTCGAAAACAGGCAAATAACTATTGTAACCAGGGCAAAAAACATTTTCTCCCCGGGATGTACCTTGGAAAGCCTGCTGGTATATGCATAGCTGTCTATTTGCAGCATTCTTCACACTTCTTCCGCTGTCTTTTTTTTCTTTCCCGGGCACCGAAATAATAACCTATAAAACCGCTGCCCAAGGCTGCCTGTAATGCAAAAAGCAGGCTCTCCACTTCATTCCCGGGCGGTGACCAGATTGAATCAAACCAAGGCTTGTACCCAGGGTTAATTTCTGAAATCGCATTTTGAGCTTGCCCGTCGGTTCCGCTGAACTCATCACCCTGTTTGATACCTATCGAAAAAACCACTATACCGGCAGCCAGTAATAAAACCATGGCATTTTTAAATACCGGCTTGCCCGGAGCTCTTTGCATTGGCTGTCTCCCTCCTAAACAATGCGGTATCTTTAATCTCTTGCCCGCCATATATAAAAATAAAGTTGACAGCAACAACAGTCAGCAATCCTTCTATCACTGCCAGGGGGACTTGGGTAAATGCAAAAATGCCTACAAATTTATAAAAAGATGCAGCTACGCCCCCAGCACCTGAAGGAAAGGCCAAAGCCAACTGTCCCGCAGTTACAATATAAGTAAGCAGATCCCCGGCCATCGCAGCCAGAAAAACAGACAACCAAAAAGGCAGCCGTAAACTCCTGGAATACTTAAATATGTAATAAGCTGCAATTGGCCCGGTTACCGCCATAGAAAATACATTTGCTCCCAAAGTCGTAAGGCCGCCATGGGCCAATAAAAGGGCTTGAAAAACCAGCACTATGGAGCCTAAAACGCTCATTACCCAAGGCCCCAATAAGATTGCACCCAAGGCAACACCGGTCATATGGGAAGAACTTCCCGTCAGTGATGGAATCTTTAAAGCAGACAGGACAAAAGCAAA
>CAYUXS010000192.1:0-3202 GCA_964448915.1 uncultured Peptococcaceae bacterium | reverse complement strand
TCCGGGAAAGCGGTATGGGCGTGGATTAGTTCAAATCCCCATTCCCGGTATAACCTGTTCACCAGTTTTTTGGTTGCGAGATAATAGGTCCAGCCGGCATATTGTAACAGCAGATTGCGCGGTAGCAACAGATAACGGGGGTGAAATACTTCTATCCCTTCATCCACCAGGCTGGCCGGCACCTTATGGCTGTCTTGCCATTTCCTCATGAATACACCTACGGGAAACGGGGCCAGTGGAACCGGGGAAACCACCTTGGGCTGACAATCCATTTGAGCCAGGGCAAAAACCTGGGAGCGGACAAAACTGCCTCTGACGCTATCCAACTGGTTGGGGTAAAGGTTGGACAGGTATAATATTTTCACATTCTGCCGCCTTCCTCACCCTTTAAGCGTTGCATATGGTAGATATTAACCACACATAAGGCAATGCCAAACAATATCCACATAAACCTCGCGTAAATGAGGCTGCTGGAACTAATCGCAGCTAAGGGAAAGCCAACCAGGGCCAGCAGGCACCCTTCCCCAAGAACACTGAGCATACCAGGCCCGGCCCGCACAGCCACCATGAAAAGCTCATACAGGAGTTTTATATAAAAAACGAGGTAAAGAAAAAAAACAAAGACTCCATAATTAACTAAAATCTCCAGCCACCAGTTGTGCAGCGCCAGAAGGACAAATGAACCGGTCCGGTACTTTTTCATGTGCTCTTCGGCATTACCGGCGCCTACACCCATTAAAGCGTGATCTTTCAGCTCATTGACGGAGTTTTTTAACAGCACAACCCGCGCCGACTCCGCACCACCGGCATACTGCAGTGTTGAAAGGTGATGAGTAGCAATGCGGTACTGCCTGTTGCACCAGTTGGTAAATACCGGGGTACTGGTAGTCAGCGTAAAGTAAGCCATCACCGTGATTATTAAAAGGATTGTGGTGTTCAATAAAGCTTTAATTCTGTGATGGATAAAGTATAGTACTACAGCCGCCAGCGCCACCGGCGCCAGGGCAAGCATATTGGCCCTGGAACCGGATTGTAAGATTAGAAATACACCCATTCCGGCGGCAGGCAATAAAAGAGTCAACAATGGCGCTGTAACCAGTTTGCGGCAGCAGTATCTGGCCAACGTATAAACAAAGGGAAGATATAGAACAAGATAAGTTGCCAGGTCATTGGGATTCTTAAAAAACCCCCGCGGCATATATCGAGCATATCCGGTTAAATTTATTACATCGCCGGCAGTCTTAAGATGCAATCCGGTCCTGGTCTCCCATAGTCCTACCCCCAGGATCAATATAAAAACTGCTACTACAATGCCGAGTAGAACTTTTAATTCCCTGTCCCTTTGGATATAGCAGGTGGTGAAGGAAACCAGGGAAAGACCGGAGAACAGGTACCAGATGTTATAAACCCCATCCACTTTGTTATCAGCCCATAATAACGAAAGCAAAGCCCAGCCCAGCCAAACTGCGAAGAATAAAAAGAAAGGTTTTATATGAGGCAGCATTCTCAGCTTAATTTTCTTCGTTAACAGGAAAAAGCTGAAAGCAAGTAAGTGAATTGCATACAGTATTTTATAGGCAAAAAGTCCCGGATAATTATTTAAAGCCAATAAGGGCCCGAAAAAAGCAGCAGCAACAGTAGCAAGCCACAGCCACCTGAGGCAGGCGCCAGGGCTAAAATATTTACCGTTACCTTTGTTTACTTCAATGGCCAACAATTTGATATCCAGCCCACTTTCTTTTTAATTTTTTCTATTTCACCCGCTGAAAGCAGTTTTGTCCGGATTGCCGCACATGTAAATATTAGAAGGTAAATACCGCCGTTTAAACCAAGTGAAACCAGATAATTTGGTACCAGTGGTCTTATTAAACATGGAATAATGACAGCAACCAGGGAAACCAGCAGAATATTTAGAGTCACCCGCCAGGGGTAAACCTCTTTAAAGCTGCAGTTAACAACAGTACATATTTTTTTGAGTTGTATGAAAGTAATGAAATAAATACTCAATATGGTCCCAATAGCAGCGCCCCAAACACCCATTAATTTGATTAATAAAATATTGAGAATTACAGCAATAATTACTGTATAGACGTTGTAATACATTATCACTTTGGAGAGTCCGGCTGCCAAAAGCACTGAGCCAAAGGTTGTTACCCTGTTGGGTAGGGTGAACAGGTAAATCTGAAATATTCCTACGCTTTCCAGGTACTTTTCAGAATACAAAAGCAACAGGAACTCTTTTGCAAAGACAAACAGGAAAACCATAACCGGGAGAATAATGAGTGATACTTTACGGATCGACCTGTGCCATAGTTGTAAGAGCTTTTTGTACTCTCCCTGGCTGTACAATCTCACTAACTCAGGCATAATAACCGACATAACCGCTGAATTGAGGATCCTGGCAATTGGCAACTCAGTTGAACCGTTTGAGTAAATGGCAAATTCCCTGACTGTGAAGTGACCGGAGATGATGATTTTGTCAATTTGCCGGTTAATAGTCCCTATCATTGAAGACATACCGATTGGAATGGTAAACCTAAGCTGTTCCAACAGGTTCTGATGCTTCATATACAAAGGCGTTTGCCGGAAAGGCCGAAAGATCAGTAATGAAAGGACGATAAATTCCCCAATGTAATACAGGAGAAAGGCCTTAAAAATGTATTCCAGGGAAGGATTGATATAAACTGTTACTGCGATAACAGAGAACCGGAGAAGAGTTGAAACGCTGAGTATAACTGCGGCCTTTACAGCCTTTTTTAAACAAATATAAAGGTTGTGGTAGTACGAAGTGGGCATGGTCAAAAGCGGTATCAGGGCAAATATCTTGATAACCTGGCCAAGGGCCGGATTATTAAACCGGGTGCTAAAATAACCGGCGCCGGCATATAAAAATATTGCAAAGATTAAACCCAATACAAATAGACCCAAATAAGTCTGAAAAACAAAAGTCTTTTGCTGTTCGGTTGAAAACCTCGGCACGAAATAATTGACGCTGGTGGAAATACCAAGAGTAAAAAGCGGTATGAGCGTATAATACAAAAGCCATACCTGCCGGTAAGTCCCGTAATCTTCTACAGTAAGAACCCGGGAAAAAATCATACCCAACACGGTCAATCCAGCTACATCCAGCGCTTTAGCAGCCGTAAGCAAAAATGCCTGGTTGCTGAGGTTGTTTTTCATAATTAAATTTTGATAACTTCTC
>CAYUXS010000191.1:2736-3215 GCA_964448915.1 uncultured Peptococcaceae bacterium | reverse complement strand
ATAGTCAACTACCCCCTTTAAAATTGCATTATACGTTAAAAAATTTGGTTGTCAATCCTATCCAATCCGATCATCGAAGTAAATTTCTAACTGAGAGTGGATACGACCCCAGTCCTGTCGCCTGCTTCACCCCTTTTATTCAGTTGATACCAAGCTTCAAGGGTTGATGCCTCAAAAACATCCAGTACTTTCAATACTTCGTAGGAAAACTCAATTGGAGCAATACCTGATGCAGTAACAAGTCCCCCGTCAGTGACAGCCAGCTTCTGGCAGTACTTATCTTCACCTGTATAGTTGTTGCTGACTGCTTTAAGATAGTTGGTACGTGTTTGCAGTCGCTCATAAGAAATGCCGGCTCACTGAAGGAAAAACTTCTCTTGTTTGTACCAAATATAATAACAAAACTACTTACTACTTTTCCAAAAACGAAAGAGGTTAAAACAACTTTATTTAGCCTTTTAACCTCATTCACATTTAAA
>CAYUXS010000191.1:2386-2726 GCA_964448915.1 uncultured Peptococcaceae bacterium | reverse complement strand
TTCTATGCCACCAGCAGTGTCTTCGGCAAAACTTGCCTTTACAGTCTTTCCCGCAAGCAACCTTCGTTGAATTGCAAGCAGGGCAACAATAGTTACTGTTCTTGATAGATTCCAGATTTTCAAAGCTTTCCATCCATTCCTTGCCGCAATCCATACATCTCACTGGACAAATATTCCGGGTAAAGTTGCCACCTTCTATGTGAATAGTCTTTCCGTTTACCAGACTGTCGGCGATTTTTTCTCTCGCCAAACTAAGAATGCGTTGAAATGTCGGGCGGGATACCTCCATCCTTTCGGCACATTCACCCTGTTCAAGTCCCTCCAAGTCTTTTAGTCGTAT
>CAYUXS010000191.1:0-2376 GCA_964448915.1 uncultured Peptococcaceae bacterium | reverse complement strand
CAGGGATATTCTCAATCCTTCTCCATTTAGTTGGTCTTACCAATTATATCAACTCCGTTTTATCAGACTTGCTTTACAAACTCCTAATACTTTAAAACATAATTTTTTTTACCCACGACAATCTCTGTAGATATCATAACATATTTCGCTTTCAGAAGAAAAACACCTGTCTTCCATGAGCCAAAATAACTTTATAATTGCCTTATCGATATTTATTTCCTAGTAGTGCAACCAGATTTTTAACAAAGCCCACACCTATTGCCTGCTCAACGGGGCACAAAACGGTCGCCAGATTATTGATAATAATCTGGCGATGTTTTTTAAATAAAGGAGTTTTTTATTAATATGGTATGATATTTTTGAAATTTGGCCAATTTTAAGCAAATCCAGAAGTTACAATTGGTTTACTAGAGATTTCTGTTATTGACATATACTCATAATAATAGGTATAATCATTTTGAGAGCATGACCATAACCAGTAGGAAATTATTTAAACCAGCATAACAGTTTATAAACAGCTAGCCCGCAATAATATTTTGTTTTACGTGACCAGGTTCCATCTACCATTACCAAAAATGAACGAGCTCAATTAAGCCAAGACATAAACAAAATACGATCTCAGCGGGAAAAGGGTTAATAGTATGAAATTAGATATTTTTTTAAGTCGCTACTATAGCCTATAACATTATATGCTATTGTTAAATAGTGTCAACCATAATAAGCATAGGATTTAGCTATACTGATTTAACGTGCCTATACTTTATGCAGCTAATTAAAACTAATATTGTTTATGTGACTGGTTCCCTCTGCGTTCTAACCATAGCCAAAATAGCACAAAATCAATTCTATTAAGCTGAGACTCAAATAAAACTACGATGTCAGCGGAAAATGGTAAAAAGAATGGAATTAGAATTTTTTTTAAAGTCGCTACTATAACCTATATCATTATATACCATTGTAAAATAGTGTCAACCATAATGAGCATTGGCTCGTTAGCTGGTATTGATTTAACTTACCTACACTTTTCAATCAGCTAATCCACACTAATATTTTTACTTGGCTAGGCACCCTATGGCTAGTTACGGCAAAATAAACAGACTCATTTAATCTGAGATGCAAATCAAATTACGATGAGTATTCAAATGGTTAAATTATGATTAGAAATTTTAAAACACTACTATACTTGATAGCATTATATACTATTGGGTTCAAAGTGTCCAGTATTAAAAATAAAGAACTTACCACCTTCGCAAGCAACTGATTAACATTAAGAACGGTTTCAGGGTCGGAGTGGCCTTTATGTAAATGTATTAACGGGAGGACGGAATCCCGGGCAGAAAAATGTTCAATTTCACAGATGATAGCAGGTCTATCTGATTGAAGTTTCAAAAGATTACCTGCCAATTTCAACTGGTATTACCACATTGGTTTGAAAACCTCCGATCTTCAAACCACCGGGGAGTAGTCAACTATTTAATTAGAAGGCTTCCCTGGCGCTAAACTGTATACAAAGGGGGGGTAACAAGAAAAAGCGTTGCTGGAAACCCACTTTGTGCCCGTGAACAGAACACTGTACATGTCATCAATGGGCAGCTGAAAGTTAAGAAGGAGGTGTCTGTTAAAAGATGTACGTAAACGAATTAGAATACTTAGCTCCCAAGACGCCCGGCGAAGCGTTTGAAATGGTGGGCCGTCTGGGAAGCAAGGCCAGGATCCTTGCCGGTGGCACAGACCTGGTAGTATTGATGAAAGACAAACTAATAAGCCCGGAATACGTGATTGACATCAAGAACATTAAAGAGTTTAAAGGTATCAAGTATGAGCCCGGTAAAGGCATGGAAATCGGCGCCACCACAAAGATTGCAGAAGTACAATATTCGGAAATAGTGAAAGAGAAATACCCCGCCCTTGCTTATGCAGCAAGCCAGCTTGGCAGCAACCAGGTAAGGCATATGGCCACAATCGGCGGTAACAGCTGTAACGCTTCACCGTCGGGTGAGACGCCCACCCCGCTGGTAGCTTATAACGCCAGGGTCGTTTTAAGCAGTGCTGCAGGGGAAAGGGAAATGCCGCTGGAGGATTTCATTACGGGTGTCAGAAGAATCGACCTGAAAGAAGGAGAAATTCTGACCAGGTTTATCCTGCCGGAACCGTCTCCCAGGTCAGTGTGCCGCTATGCCTATGTAGGCGCCAGGGACGCCATGGAAATTGACTGTGTCAATATGGCTGTCAATATTGAATTGGAAGATGACAGAGAGACTTTCAAGTATGTGAAACTTGTAATGGGCTCTGTTTTTATAAGACCTTTGGTATCTAAAGATGTTCCTGCACTTCTGATTGGGCAGAAATTCAGTGATAAATTAGTTGAGAAAGCTG
>CAYUXS010000190.1:0-3216 GCA_964448915.1 uncultured Peptococcaceae bacterium | reverse complement strand
CAACATTTCTTGGTGATATTATGAAATACTATGCCGACTTCTTGGATGAACTGGATAAAGGAAGGCTTTACCCCATCTATCTTTTTTATGGCCCGGAAACCTACCTTCGTAAAGAAGCCGTACAAAAAATAAAGGAACGAATACTTATTGGCGGTGATTTTAACTATACCGAGGTTGACGGGAGCCAGGTTCCATTGTCTGAAATCGTTTCCCTGGCTGAAATGACACCGTTTCTGGGCGATACCAGGGTACTGGTTGTCAAAAGTGCCAATAAATTTTTTGCTCCGAAAAAAAATATATACCAGGATTCCGATACCAACATGGAAGTACCGGCGGAAAAAACCAATTCTGAAGAAGAAACTTTTATCAAATACGTGGCTTCGCCAAACCCCATGTCATGTTTGATCCTGGAAGCCGGGGAAAATGTTGATAAACGTAAAAAAATTTATAAGGAAGTACTAAAAAACGGGAAAGTAATTGAATTTACACTGCTAAATTATCAAAACCTTTGTTCCTGGATAATAAAAAAAGCAAGGGAAGCAGGTAAAAAAATATCCCCTGGAGTAGCCAGGGAGATAGTATATAGAACAGGTAACAACCTGCAAGCCCTATCTGCAGAAATACAAAAAATTATCTCTTATACCGGTGATAAAACCCTTATTTCCATGGAGGATGTAAATGCCATTACTCCTGCGATTATCGAGGAGAATATTTTTTCAGTAGTAGATGCTATCGGGGAAAAAAAACCTGCCAAGGCAATAGAGGGTATCAAGTCACTATTAAAACAAAAGCAACAGCCTTCAGTAATCTTATCAATGATAACAAGGCAGATAAGGCTGTTAATATTAACTGGGGATGCCTTGAGGTCCGGAAAGAAGCACGATGTGTTGGCTTCTTTAATGGGAGTTCATCCGTTTGTAGCAAGAAAGATTGCCGCTCAACAAAAAAATTTCCAACAGCAGCAATTGATTAATTACATTCACTATCTTCACAGGCTCGACGTATCAATTAAATCTGGTGAGCAAGATTTCTTACCGGGAATTGAGATGTTTATTTATGAGATTTGCCGGTAGTGCTCTTTTATCAATGCTCTTACTTATACACAATGTACTGCTAATCCCCTACCGCTGGCGTCTTTTTTACAATGTTCGATATATTGGAACTAAATTCATTGATAAAATTAATAATGGTATCAACATCGAAAGGTTTGCTTAGGCAGCAGATAGCTCCCTTGTTCAATACCACTTGTTCTATCTCATCTGAAACATACGCTGTCATGATAACAACTTCGGTTTTTGGAGAAATATTTTTTATTATACCCAATGCCTCAATTCCATCCATTTGCGGCATTCGAACATCCATAAAAATAAGATCCGGCTTTTTAGCCTTGACGGCCTCGACTGCTTCCAATCCATTCTGGGCAAGCCTAACCCCATGTTTTAAATCAGTGATAATAACGTCCAACAAATAACGCACACCGGGTTGATCATCAACAACCAAAATATCTAGTTGTTTTTTTATTTTAAGCACACCTCCTTAACAAACAAATACAACAAATATCACCTTATTGAATTTTATAATATAATTTCAACAATTAAGTCAGATTTCCTTCCATGATGCTATATTTGATCAAAAAAATTACTTATTATACAAACTAATGACACTTGCAGCAACAAGTGTCATTAAGTTCTATTTTTCGACAAAGTATGCAGTTATATGCTATTTATATCTGAGTCAAATGCAATTTGTCCTGAAACAAGGACTTTACTTACTTTGCTTCTCGTATCAAAAGGATGCCCATCAATAATTGCAAGATCCGCATCCTTCCCCGGCTCAATGCTCCCTATCCGGTGATCCAAACCAAGTATCTTTGCAGCATCTACTGTTATAGCCCGCAAAGCCCTGTGCTCATCCAAACCGCCCCTGATGGTCAGACCGGCCGACAGGGCCAAGTACTGGATAGGCACCACTGGATGATCCGTCATTATCGCAAACTCGACTCCCGAACCGGCCAAAACCTTGCCGGTAGAAAGTGAAATACCTTTAAGCTCCACTTTTGCGCGGTTGATAATAATAGGCCCGATGATAACCGGAACTTTGTACTTAGCCAACTCCTCCGCAACTTTGTCACCTTCGGTGCAGTGCTCGATCACTATTTTTAAATCAAATTCCTTGGCAATACGAAGTGCGGTCATAATATCATCTGCCCTATGAGCATGAACCCTGAGAGGAATTTCACCGGTTAATACCCTGGACACCGCTTCCATTTTCAAATCCTTGTCAGGTATGCTGCTGTTCTTTTTGCCTTCTTCAAATTCTGCTTTCTTGCGCATATACTCTTTGGCTTTAACTAAAGTTTCCCTCAATATCCCGGCAGAAGCCATTCTGGTAAACGGCATTTTTTTCTGGCTTCCGTATGCCCTTTTGGGGTTTTCGCCTAAAGCAGCTTTTAACCCGATAGGAGATTTTATAATCCGCTCCTCAAGAGATTTTCCCCAAGTTTTCAAGGCTGACATTTCCCCGCCGAAAATGTTGGCACTTCCGGGTGCCACAACTACCGTAGTGACACCTCCGGCAACTGCATCCTGGAAACCAAGATCATCTGGATTAATCCCATCAATAACACGAAGGTGGGGGGTTACCGGATCAGTTACTTCATTGCTGTCGTCGCCCTCATACTGGTATATCTCTTCCGCAATGCCAACATGGCAATGAGCGTCAATGAAGCCCGGCAACACCAGCTTTCCTTTGGCATTAATTATTTCCCATCCCTGGGGTTCCTGTATTCCTTCACTTACCGTTACTATTTTTCCGTCCTTAATGAATATTGTACCTTCCCGGTATTCGGCACCTGCCATGGTTATTATCCGGCCGCCAACCACTGCAATCATAACGTTTCCTCCTTAAATAAATAACTGAATAATTACTATATTTGACCGGCCGCCTTAACCAGCCCCTCAAAAGGTTTTATGAAGATAGGGTGGGTCTCCCAAAGTCTTTCCGGATGGCATTGAAGGCCTATGGCATAACGATGCTTGGGACTTTCAATAGCTTCAATAATCCCGTCTACCGAACAGGCTGACACAATGAAGCCGGGAGCCACTTTTCTTACCGCCTGGTGGTGGTAGCTGTTAACCCTAAGCTTGCCTTCACCCATAATTGATGCCAAAATTGTACCCGCCTTAATCTCTATACTATGAGTGGGGTACCAATGTG
>CAYUXS010000189.1:0-3230 GCA_964448915.1 uncultured Peptococcaceae bacterium | reverse complement strand
CCGCTCCTGTCCAGATCCCAGTGCCAGCAATATTCCAATGTTACAACAATACGCTCTTCAAACAGGGGATTTTTAAAAGCCGTTAGAAGCAGGTTTCTGGCAATTTTGCAATTCCTCCAGGGGGGAGCTACTTCGATAGCTCCCAGTTCCAGGATTTTTGGGTGTTTTGCCCATCTTGTATGAGGGTCGGGATTATGGAAAGTTATGTAACCAATAACAGTGTTTGAGTGTCTGGCTATATACAGGAGCCCATCTGATGAATTTGCAATATTAACTAAAGCATCTTTCTGTTTTGCAGCTTTGCGAAAATTATTAAGTGTATCTTCAAATTCAAGACTAGTTAAATATTGGCCGGTGATGGGCCCTTCAATATGTATTTTCCCTTTAGGTGATTCAAAACAGTGAATTGCAGATATTAATACCACCTCTTTGAAGTCTTGTAAAAAAAATAGAAATTTACTAGTCACTTAATATGTATTATAAATCACAAACATAATAACCACAACATGGGCAATTAACATATGGTTTATGTAGAAAGTAGGAATCATATGTAAGATGAACATAAATTAACTAAGAATTTTGATAAAGATTGGAGAAAGGTGCTGGAAATAAATTACATTAAATTATTGCCAAAAAAAGGTATATGGTAAAATTTGGGGAATTTATTTTGTATCACAACGGATATCAAAAGTAATAAAGGGTGGTGTGACTGTGGGCGGAAATTTTAATTCCCTGACAGATGTACTAAAAAAGACTATCTTTTTCTTTGATAGTATTTCGGTGGATGAAATTGTATCTCATGTACACCGGAAAATGCTAAAGGACTATACACAAGCACAGGTACAAGAAAAGGTTAACTTATGTTTGGAGCAGAGCCCGTGTTTTGTTAAAAATAAGAAGGGATTGTGGACTTTAAATTTGGAAGGGAATCGTGATAACGATAAATTTTATTCTTATCTCCTAAAGAAAAAAAGGCCTGTTAGTATACGTGAAGTACTTAGATCGGGAGGTAATACCAGGAATAAATTAAAGTCAAAACCATTGGTTGCAGGTGAAGCCAATTTAATATCCGACGGCAGGTTTATCCAACTTGATAATGGGCATTGGGGGCTGACTGAATGGGAAATTGATGCCGGGCAGTACTCTTTGAAAAATTTGGTTATCAAAGCCCATAAGGCAAATCCGGGCGGCTTGTCAATACAACAAGTTTTCGAGATCGTAAATGGTTGGAAAAAAACAAATGTTAAGGTAATTGAAGAAATTCATAAGAAATTTGTTTTTTTTGAAAGTATAGGCGATGGAATATGGGTTTATAACCCCGCTCTCCAGGTTGCCCACGAGGAGTTGATGAAGAAATTTATTCGTTCATTAAATAGGGTAAAAGGGAAATGGGTTAATGACCGTAAACGTTTGGAGCAGAAAGTAGAAGTACTGGAAAAACAATTGTCTGAGGTAAACAGTGCATATAGGGAAACAGCCGCGGCTCTGGCTGAAAAAATTGAAGACACAAGGAATTATGAGCATATGGCTGCTTTAATGGCTGAAAAAGATTTGCTGTTGACATTGAGGAAAAAAGAGATTTACAGGTACAAAGAGCAGGTTTCCAGGCTGGAGAAAAAGGCTGACAGTATTCTATATCAATGCCGGATATGGGTAAAAAGGGCAAGGGGGTATGCTGAAGAGATTAACAGGATTAGAGAAGCCTTATATAAAAACCAAGCCAGTTTAGAAGCCCTCTTTACCAAGCTGCAACAATATAAGGAAAAAGACCGGGAAAATAAAATTAAGATTTCAGAATTAAAAGAGTCCCACGCCAATAAAACGGCACAGTTACAAACTGAAATAGTTGAGTTAAGGCAAAGTCTTGAAAAAACAATTGAAAGCAGTAAATACCAGGAGAAAAAATTCCGAGAAGAAACTATTGCTCTCAGCAATGATTTAAAATCATCCCTTGAACATAATGAAGAAATCAAAAAGAACCTGTTATTCTACCAGCAGGAAAATAACAGGTTGAAAAAACAATTGAGTAAAACCGAATCTTATATAAAAAGTCCTTTGGTTAAAGCAGTTATCAAGATAATTAGTTTGTTTGCTAGGAACAGGGGCACAGAAGTATCCTGTCAAGACTAGCTCCGGAACTTATATTTCGGTTGAAAATAATTGGGTATTTGTTTGTTATTATAAAGTTATCCGCTTTAAAACTGCTCTAAAATATAAGGTGACTGACATAAAAGATTATATCAGTCACCTTTTTAAATATTAAAAATTAATAATATTTCTTGTAATCTTACTGGGCCTTTTTAGCAGGTGTGATAATAGCCATTATACCCAGGTACAATGCGAAAATACCGATAACAACCAAAGTAGCAGTCATTTTTCTACCCCCTTAATTTATGTTACCAAGCTAGTTAATCATGCATGCTTAAATTAATGCATAATTTTAACATTAGATTCTTAAAGCCATACTTTTTGCATAAATTGCAATTAATACGCGTATATTGCATAGTTATTGCTGAATTCAGCAATAAAAACCAACTGTTGTTATTATATGACGGGGGGGTATAAAAAAGGTATAAAAATACAGCCATTTATATTAAAAAAATATAAATACGGCTGTATTTTTTGACTGCTATTAAAGCAACCTGTAGCCCACTCCGGGTTCAGTTATGATATGCCTGGGTTTAGATGGGTTGCTTTCAATTTTACGGCGCAATTGGCCTATATAAACCCTTAAATATTGTGTATCGTTTTCGCAGTATGGGCCCCAGACAGCATTTAAAATTTGTTTGTGAGTGAGGACTTTGCCTGCGTGTTGGGCAAGGTTTTTCAAGATATTATATTCAATGGGGCTTAATTTTACCTCATTGTTATTTACAGTTACTCTGCGAAGTGACAAGTCGACAACCAAATCGTCCAGCCGGATAACAGGTTCGGATACTTCTCCGGCTGCATGGCGCAGGGATGTCCTGATCCTGGCCAGAAGCTCGCCCATACTGAAAGGTTTTGTTACGTAATCATCAGCTCCGGAATCCAAGGCATCTATTTTTTCGTTTTCTTCGTCTTTTACAGTAAGGATTATGATCGGTACCTTTGACCATTCTCTTACTTTTTTTAATAATTCAATCCCGTCCATGTCAGGGAGCCCAAGGTCTAAAATGATCAAATCATATTTATTTAGGGTTATTTTACGTAAACCTTCTGCTGCAGTTTCAGCTTCGTCCACATAATAA
>CAYUXS010000188.1:2334-3266 GCA_964448915.1 uncultured Peptococcaceae bacterium | reverse complement strand
GTGGTAATGCTGCGGCTTTCGGCCTCAGAAAGTATGACCCGAATGCCAAAATCACCATCGTAACAAGAGAAAATTGCCCTGAATACGAACCCGGTGCACTTCCTTATTATATCAGCGGAGTTAAAGCAAGACAGGATATATTTTTAACAAAAATGGATGACTATTCAAAAAATAATATTGACCTTGTCTTCGATGAAGCTATGGGAGTTGAACCCGGGCTAAAAAAGCTGTATTTGAATAGCGGCAATGAACTTAACTATGACAATCTAGTAATTGCAGCAGGCGGTGATCTGGTAAAGATACCTTTCAAAGGTATTGAAAAAGAAGGGATTTTTGGCTGCAAGGTTCTTGCTGATGGGGACGCCCTTTATAATCGTAAAGGCAAAACAGCCATTGTCATCGGTTCCGGACTTATAGGTATTGAAGCAAGTGAAGCCTTGAAAAAAAGGGGTTACGAAGTTTATTTGCTTGAAGTGTTCGGCTGGATTATGCCGCGTAATTTTGATGAATATGTGGCTAAAAAACTGGAAAAGGGACTTACTGACAACGGTGTTCACGTGTTAACCAACGAAAAACTGGTCAGCATCAATGGCGGCGACAAGGTTGAAAGCATTACGACCGACAAGCGGTCAATTATATGCGATACTATCGTGCTTGCAACAGGTGTAGCGCCAAACACCGAGTTGGCCAGGCAGGCAGGTGCGGAAATCGGGGTGACACGAGGTATCAAGGTCAATGAACATTGTATGACCAGTGTCCAGGATATTTACGCCTGCGGTGATTGCGCCGAAACAACGGACGCCATAACGGGGGGAAGAACCCTTATTCAGCTCAGGCATAACGCCCTGGAGCAGGGTGAAGTAATTGCTAAAAACTGTGCCGGAATACCCGCTGTTTATAAGGGAGCATGGGCTATTACCAGGGCACATTAC
>CAYUXS010000188.1:0-2324 GCA_964448915.1 uncultured Peptococcaceae bacterium | reverse complement strand
ACTGAATCTGTATCCATCGGAAGGACGTTTAACGGGATAGAGGATAAAACGGATGTTGAAGTGATTGAGCGGGAATTTGGCAACGATTACTGCAGGTTAATCCTCGACAAAGGAAAACTGGCCGGAGCGCAGGCTATCGGCAAGTTTTCAAAAGATATGGGCTTTTTGTTCTCCTCAATGTGGAGGAAGGATGATTTGGCCGAAATTAGGGCTAATTGGGATAAGGTAACCAACATTATTTCTACGTATCCATGGCACTATCGCATAATTGGCCGGTACATGAACCTAAAATCATAACTAGGAGGCTAAAGAATGAGTGACAATAGACCACCGTTTGCAAACCCAACTCCCTCTGGCGAAGCAGTGTTAGCGTTTTACCTGGCATGTTTGTGGCCTGTCGCTACTGGTATGGCTCCCCATAGTGCCGGGATGATTTTGGTTGCTCTGGGTTTTACTGGTGCGATTGTACAAACCATCGCCGGGATCATGAATATGAGAAATGGCATTGTATTGACCGGCAACATCTTTTTAACCTTTAGCGCCTTTATGTGGTACGGCTGTCTGGAACACCTCCTCATAGCACTAAAAATTATAGAAGGTTCGACCGCCGTGGTGGACGGTATTGTGTTTGGGGTTATGGCACTGCTAATGTTAGGTTGGACTCCTTGTTTTATGTTGAAAAATACCGTTGGCTCCTTATTTATGGTTGTAACAGATATATTCTTTGTCTTTGCCTCCCTGTATTTCTTGACTGGTACAAAGCTTTTCTGGGCTATTGCCGGTTGGGACCTGCCCCTGGTGATCCTCGCTTGTGTATGGCAGGTAGTCGGTTCTGTGGTTAACGAAATTTTTGGACGTGAAGTGTATTGGATGGGCAAGCCCTGGATTACAAAAAAGCCTGCCTAGGCAAGCAACCAGCAAGTTAGCTTGGCGACCAAGTAAATAGCTGAATAAGTGGTAAGGGGTAATGAAAATAAGGAGTGCACTATGTCTAATAAAAACACAGGCATAATAGCGGACATTAAAAAATTTGAAACACATGACGGACCAGGTATCAGGACAACAGTTTTTATTAAGGGGTGTTTTTTAAGGTGCAAGTGGTGTGCCAATCCTGAAACTCAGGAACCCTTACCACAGCTATATTTCATCCCCAAAAGGTGCCAGGGTTGTGGTCGTTGCGTTGAGATTTGTCCGGCAGACGCAATCTGCATGCTGCCGGATAATAAGGTTAATCGAAAAAAATGCACGCTTTGCATGAAATGTGTGGAAGTATGCCCTTATTCCGCTTTCAGGCAGGTGGGTAAGGTGGCAACAGTTGATGAAGTCATGGCGGAAGTCGAAAAAGACAAACCATTTTACGGTTTAGATGGTGGATTAACTATAAGTGGCGGTGAACCTTTATACCAGCCTGATTTTACAAGAGAATTGCTTAAAAAAAGCAAAGAAAAAGGAATTTCTACAGTTCTTGATACAACAGGTTATGCTAAATGGGAAGCAATTGAGGATGTCCTTAAATATACAGATATGGTCCTTTTGGATATAAAGCATATGGATCCCTTAAAGCACCTGGAGGGGACCGGGGTATCTAATAAAATTATACTTGATAATGCCAAATTAATAGCAGAAAGATGCCAGACAAGAATATCACTACCGTTGGTACCGGGTTTTAACAACTCCGTTGATAACTTAGTAGCAACAGCAGAGTTTATAAAAAAAATAAATATTGAATGGGTGGATATTCTTCCACTACATTCATTGGCTACTAGTAAATATGAATATCTTGGCTTAAAATCACCTTATCCCGAAATAGGGGAAATAAATAAGGAGGAAGTAAACAAGGCAAGGGATGTATTTACTAGATATGGGTTTAAAACGACAATTGGACGAATGATGTAGGAAAGCCACCTGGGGTTGCTATCAAGCATTGAAGGGAGGTGCGAAATATTGATTGTTGAATTAAAGGCTTATACCGATGTAAGCTTTTTTATACCAGGTGCTAAGATTGGCCAGATTTTTGAAGTAGAGATACCCCAGGGTGCAACTATAGCAGCAGCTCTGGAAAAATTGGGTATCCCGGCAAATATCTATGGAGTCTTCCTAAACGGGAAATTTGTCGCACCAGACAAAACCTTAAACCCCAATGATCGTGTGTTTATTTTGGAAGCGCTTAATGGGGGTTAATCCCTTCAGGGTGTCTATCTGATTCAAATAGTTGGATAAAAAATAAATTTAAACGACAGGAGAATGAAACATGGCAAATTTACGTACAAACTTTTGTGGATTAGAATTAAAAAACCCGGTGGGAGTCACTTCCTGTGACTTTG
>CAYUXS010000187.1:0-3275 GCA_964448915.1 uncultured Peptococcaceae bacterium | reverse complement strand
ATGATCCAGCCCTTAACCAATAGATTATCAGCTTGATGCTACTATCAGCTTGATACTCCAAGGTATGCTTTCTTAATCAGCTCGTTATCGGACAATTGCTCTGACGTACCGGATGCTGCCATCTCCCCTGTTTCCAAAACATAAAGCCGGTTGGAAACAGACAAAGCCACCTTTGCGTTTTGTTCTACCAGTAGTATGGTGGTGCCTGAACGGTTGATATCCTTGATGATGGTGAATATTTCGTTCACTATAAGCGGCGCCAAACCCATTGACGGCTCATCCATTAACAGCAACTTTGGCTTTGACATAAGTGCCCTGCCGATAGCCAGCATTTGCTGTTCACCACCGCTTAGCGTACCGGCCAACTGGTTTTTCCGTTCCTCCAACCTGGGGAAACGGCTGAACACCTCTGCCATGGTCTTTTTAACTTCACTGTCTTTTCTGGTATATGCACCCATCTCCAGGTTTTCAGCTACGGTTAACCTGGTGAAAACGCGCCTTCCTTCAGGAACCTGGGATATTCCAAGTTTTACTATTTTATAAGGGGGCATCTTGTTTAAAACCTGGCCGTTAAATTTAATAATGCCATTTACAGGCTTTATTAAACCGCTCAACGTCCTTAAAGTAGTACTTTTACCCGCGCCGTTGGCACCGATTAATGATACTATTTCGCCTTCTTCAACAGTAAATGATATCCCGTTTAATGCCACTATGCCGCCATAATTAACCTGCAGCCCTTCGACCTCCAACAAAGGCATGGTTAGCCCACCTCTCTACCCAGATAGGCGTCAATGACAACAGGGTCATTTTGGACTTGTTCAGGTTCGCCCATTGATATTATCTGCCCGTAATTCAACACAACAACATAATCAGATATACCCATAACAAACTTCATATCATGTTCCACCAGTAAAATAGTTATACCCATAGCGCATATATTTTTAATCACCTGCATAAGGCCCTGTTTTTCCTGGGCATTCATACCTGCAGCAGGTTCGTCCAGAATGATTAGACTTGGTGACGATGCCAAAGCCCTGGCAATTTCCAGCCTCCTCTGATCACCATAAGAAAGGTTCCTGGCCAGGACATCTTTTTTGCCGGCCAGGCCTACAATTCCTAATACCTCATCAGAAATTCTTAATATCTCTTTTTCCTCTGCCTTTACCCCGCCCAAACGGGTCAACGCCCCGATAACGCCTGCTTTACTATTGGTATGACAGCCAATCATTACATTGTTTAAAACTGTCATGTTTTTAAACAGCCTAATATTTTGAAAAGTCCTGGCAATGCCATGATAAGTTATAAAATAAGGCTTTTTCCCGGTAATGTCATTACCTTTAAAAAGCACCCTGCCTGTGGTAGGTTTATAAATTCCTGAAATTATATTAAATACAGTGCTTTTACCGGCACCGTTAGGACCAATCAGGGAAAAAATTCTTCCCTCTTCCACCTTGAAGTCAACCGATTCCAGGGCTGTCAGCCCTCCAAAGTTAATGCCTATATTTTCCAATTGCAGCAATGGTTCCATCGCATTACACTCCAGTCTATAAGGCCACAAACGACCATACGGCTTTAGCCCGCATTGTTGGCCAAAGGTTTGGACGGTTTTCTCCTATTCCATATCTTCTTAATCAAGTCCTGGATACTAACCCCGCCTAATATGCCGTTTGGACGGAAAATCATCATTGTAACCATCAAAGCGCCGTAGATAAGCATCCTGTATTCTTTAACAAACCTTAAAAACTCCGGTGCCAAAGACAACACTGTAGTGCCCAATATTGTCCCGGGAATACTGCCTAATCCACCTATTACAACAAAGTTCAATAAATCAAAAGACTTGGAAAAACCAAAGTCGGCAGGATTTATATACTGCTGTGAGTGGGCAAACAACCCCCCGCTTATCCCGGCAAAAAAACATCCTATGGCAAAAGACTTCACTTTATACCTCATTGTATTGATACCCATTGTTTCAGCAGCAATTTCGTCTTCCCGGATAGCCAACAATGCCCGGCCAAAACGGGAATTTATCAGCCTGTGAAGGGAGCAGATAGATATAATTACCAAGACAACAACGATAGGGAAACTGGTGTACTTGGGAATCCCGGCCAGACCCATAGCACCACCGGTAATATCCAAATTAATAAATACTACTCTAACAATCTCTCCAAAACCCAAAGTGGTGATCCCAAGATAATCACCAGTGAGCCTCATGCTGGGAAAAGCAAGAAGCAGTCCACAAAAGGCTGCCAATATCCCTCCCGCCATCAATGCCAAAACAAAGGGAGCCTGCATTTTTAAAGTTATCAAGGCGGATGCATAGGCTCCAATACTCATAAATGCAGCATGGCCAAACGAAAACTGCCCGGTTACACCGGTTATCAGGTTCAAGCCAAGAGCTGCAATCAAGTATATACCCATCATTACCAGTACCTGCTGGTAATAAGGGTTAGTAAATAAATCCCATAAAAACTCCATGTCAAACCTTCCTCTGTATGGGCTTACCCAGCAAACCTGTAGGCTTAAACAACAACACCAGGATCAAGAGCCCGAATGCAATGGCATCTCGATAAGTATCAAAGCCGAGTGCAACACCCATAACTTCTGCAACACCAAGAAAGACACCGCCAAGCATTGCGCCCGGAATGCTCCCGATACCACCCAAAACTGCAGCACAAAATGATTTTAGCCCTACAGAAACACCCATAAACGGGTGGATAGAGTTAAAATACATGCCCACCAGAACCCCTCCGGCAGCCGCCAGCGAAGCACCAAGGGCAAAAGTAAAGGAAATAACCCTATTGCCGTTAATGCCCATAAGATTAGCTGTTTCATAATCTTCCGAGGTGGCCCTCATTGCCTTACCCATTTTAGTGTACTTTACGATATAATGCAAAACAAGCATGAGGAAGCCTGCCAGAACTAAGATTATTACCTGGACTTTAGAAAATTGGATTGGCCCTAATGCATATACCGTATCTTCAATAACTTGAGGAAAACTTTTGGGATTTGGGCCCGCAATTAATGTAATCAAAGTCTGTAAAAAAATTGAGACACCAATAGCCGATATTAAAGGAGCAAGCCTGGATGACCTTCTTAAGGGGCGGTAAGCAACCCGTTCTATAAGCATGGCCAAAGGCACACAGACTGCCATTGATATAAAGATAGCTACAAAAAAGTTAATTTTATATACAGCGACCATTACCATGCCTACAAAGGCACCGATCATGTACACTTCGCCATGGGCAAAATTTATGAGTTGAATAATACCATAAACC
>CAYUXS010000186.1:0-3291 GCA_964448915.1 uncultured Peptococcaceae bacterium | reverse complement strand
TTCCCGGGACATGAAAAAATAATCCCTTCCATCAACCTCTCCCGGTCTTGGAGGCCTGGTAGTGGCTGAGATTGACAATTCTAAATTTAATTCAGGGCAATTGCTCAACAACTGTTTACAAACTGTCCCCTTACCTGAACCAGAAGGCCCTGAAATCAGTATCAGTAAACCTTTTGGATTTAGATCAGTCATTTGGATCTTCACTGTTGGGATGGGGAATTTCTTTGCCAACCAAACGGTTTGCTACTGTTTCAGGTTGGACCGCCGACAGTATCACATGATCGCTGTCAGTAATTATTACCGCCCTTGTCCTGCGCCCGTAAGTTGCATCTACCAACATGCCCCGCTCTCTGGCCTCGGTAATTATCCTTTTTATTGGTGCTGATTCCGGGCTGACAATAGAAATAATCCTGTTGGCAGAAACAATATTACCAAATCCGATGTTTATTAATTTAATATCCACAGTGTTGCCTCCTTATTTACCCGGATCCATTAATAATACTACTCTATATTTTGAACTTGTTCCCGGATTTTCTCCAACTCACTCTTAACTTCAACAACCAGTTTGCTGATTTGAAAATCGCACGATTTTGAAGAAATTGTGTTGATTTCCCGGTACATTTCCTGGATAATAAAATCCAGTTTCCGGCCTGACGGTTCATCACATTGAAATGCCTGCTCAGCCAGGTTCAGGTGGCTGTATAACCTGACCACTTCTTCTGTAATGCTTGATCTTTCAGCAAACAAGGTTACTTCAGCCATTACCCTGTTCATATCCAGGCTTGAATCTTCCAGCCATTCTGCCAGCTTTTGTGTCAGCTTGGTGCGGTAATCCTCAACCACCATAGGACCCAGGGATTCTATTTTTTGGGTAAAAAGCCTTATTTTATCAAGCCTGGCCAGTAGATCATCCCTCAGGCGCTCACCCTCAAGGTTCCGCATCTCAACCAAGCTGTTTAGCGCAATTTGAAAAGCTTCTTTTAAAACCGGCCATAACAGCTCGGCATCCTCAGTCGGCAACTCAACATTAACTACGCCGGGAAGGGCCAAAATATGGTCTAATTTTATTGAATCTTCCAAATTTAAATCGCTTCGCAATTCTTCTATTGCACTATAATACGATGTGGCCAGTGCTTTGTCAACTTTGACAGATGGAACTTGTTCCTCCAACTGTTCTACCGAAACAAACCCGTCAACCCTGCCCCTGGCAACCTCTTCCAATATTAACTTCTTTATTTTTTCCTCCATTATATAGAAAGGTTTTGGCATTCTTAAAACCACTTCGGCGAAACGGTGGTTAACCGATTTTAGTTCAACCGAGATCTTTTTACCCTGGCCAATTGCCTCTCCACGACCAAAACCAGTCATACTCCTGGGCAACCCATAACCACCCACTTTACTTAAAATTAATTAAAAGTTTTTGTATCCTATCCATCCCCTCAACAATCTTTTCCATGGAAGTTGCATAGGATAGCCGGAAATAATTGTCGTCACCGAAAGCCACACCCGGCACAATAGCCACGTGAGCTTCCTCCAGCAATATATCTGCCAGGTCTTTTGCCCCTTCAATTATCCTGCCGTTGTAACTGCGGCCTATATAACTGCTCATTTCCGGGAAAAGGTAGAATGCCCCGCCGGGCTTAACACAAGTTAGCCCCGGAATGGAATTAACCCTTTCCCACATGTAGTTCCTGCGTTTAACAAATTCATTTATCATTTCCTTTAAAGGTTCCTGTGTCCCCTCTAAAGCAGCTATGCTTGCAGCCTGGGCAATCGACGTAGGGTTGGAAGTTGAATGGCTTTGCAAATCACCCATGGCTTTGGCTATATTGGGGGCTGCAGCTGCATAGCCGATTCGCCAACCGGTCATTGCATACGACTTGGATACACCATTAATCACTACAGTCAACTCTTTGAGTTCTTCACTTAGAGATGCTATACTGACATGTTCAGTATCGTCATAAACTAATTTCTCATAAATTTCATCAGAAATTATGCATATTCTATGACGAACCAGTATCTCACCCAGGGCTTCCAGTTCACCGCGCGAATAAACCCCACCGGTGGGGTTGCTGGGGCTGTTTAAAATAAATAATTTAGTTTTTGGGCTTATAGCCTTCTCTAATTCCTCAGGAGTTACTTTAAATCCATTTGCGGATTTCGTCCTAATAACGACAGGTACACCGCCGGACAACTTTATCTGTTCCATGTAACTTACCCAGTACGGCGTGGGCAAAATTATTTCGTCCCCCTCCTGGCAGAGGACCTGAAAAGCATTGTATAGTGAATGTTTTGCCCCTGCGGATACCACTATTTCTGAAGGCGAATAATCAAGATTGTTATCCTTTTTGAGTTTATCAACAATTGCTGTTTTAAGCCTTTCGATACCCGTTACCGGTGTATATTTGGTCATTCCTTTGCGAATAGCCTCAACGGCAGCCTGCTTAATATGTTCCGGAGTGTCAAAATCCGGTTCGCCAACCCCAAAATTTACCACATCTATACCTTCGGACATCATTTTCTTTGCCTTGGCATCAATTGACAAAGTAGGTGAAGGACTTATGTTGCCTGCTCTTTTTGCAAGGTTAATCACTGTATCTCCTCCTGCTAAAACCAGCTAATAGCTTGAATTACAGTGGATATGACCCCGTAAAAACAAAATCGGCCGGGCCGGTCATATACACCCTGTTATTCTCCTTATTCCACTCTACAATTAAAAATCCTGCGCTAAGGTTAACCCGTAATTTACGCAGGGTCAATCCATTCAAAACGCCGGCTACAGTTGTGGCACAGGCACCCGTGCCACATGCTAAAGTGGCGCCCGCCCCCCTTTCCCAAACCTGCATGTTCACTTCTTCTTTATTTAACACCTGGACAAATTCAACATTTATTTTCTCTGGAAAAGAAGCATGCGTTTCGATCATAGGGCCCCATTCTTTAATGGGCGTGTTTTCCAAATCCTCGACAAAAATAACACAATGGGGATTCCCCATGGATACAGCAGTTATTTGAAAAGTTTTTCCCGGCAAATGCAATTCTTCATTTACAACCGTACCCGGCTTCCCAAGCATTGGAATTTTAGCCCTTTCCAAAACCGGTTCTCCCATATCAACCCTGATTAATGTAACTTTACCATTCTTTTGCACTATTTCCGGAATCATTATACCCGCCAAAGTCTTAATACGCAAATAATTTCCCTTGGCTTGGCCTTTTTCATATATATACTTGGCTACACAACGGATAGCATTCCCACACATCTGGGCTTCACTGCCATCTGAATTAATTACCTGC
>CAYUXS010000185.1:0-3302 GCA_964448915.1 uncultured Peptococcaceae bacterium | reverse complement strand
AAAATGTATTTTAAACCGGTAAAAATACTGGTAGATTGATACAGTATACGGCGAAATTATATCGGGGGTAAAATTGGTTTTGAAGGTAATTAACAACTGGAAGGAAGTTAAAAGGCAGTATAAAAATATTGTAGTAGGCCTTGGTAATTTTGACGGCGTCCACCTGGGACACCAGAGGCTTATTACAGCATTGGTAAAAGAAGCCGAAAGGATTGACGGGACACCTGTGGTTTTTACCTTTAACCCCCATCCGCTTAAAGTTTTGTCCGGGAAAACCCCGCCGATGCTTTTCAGCCAACAGGCAAAAGAAGAAACTTTAAAAAAAATGGGGGTTAAAGTGCTTTTGCTGGTTCCCTTTACAAATGAGTTTGCTTTTTTATCCCCTGATGAATTTATTGAACAGGTTTTACTGCGTGGTTTGGGGGTAAAATCGGTATTTATCGGATACAACTATACATTTGGAAAAGGTGGTGCCGGTACCGCCGCCACTCTAAAAGAAGGCGGGAATAAACACGGGTTTAGGGTTAATATTATCCCGCCGGTGTCGGTGGACGGGATCCCGGTAAGCAGCACTCTAATCCGCAAATTATTAATGGGCGGGAGAGTTGATAAAGCTGCAAAGATGCTGGGCCGTTATTTTTTTATTGAAGACCCGGTAGTACAAGGAGATAAGGTTGGCCGGGAATTAGGTTTTCCAACCGCCAACATTAATATCCGGGAAGATATAGTGGCACCTGCCAATGGTATTTATGCCGTCAAAGTACAGGTTGACGAAAATTTTTACTTGGGGGCCGCCAATTTAGGTATTAAACCCACCTTTTGCCGGCAGGATTGCCGGACCATGCTGGAAGTGCATTTGCTTGATTTCCAGGGTGTCTTGTATGGGAAAAACATTAAGACTTTTTTTATCAAAAAAATTAGGGAAGAAAAAAGATTTGACAATAAAGAAAAATTAATTGAACAAATTAAAGATGATATTAAGCAGGTAAGAAAAATCTTTGAGTTTGAATCAAAATTTTTTGAGAAACCATAGTTTTATTCATCATCAATATTTATAATTTACATGTGGGGCCGCTTGTGGTAAACTTGTCACATATTTGATCCGGTCACCAGGGGCATACCGGAGGCCGTTTGGTGATATAATATTACCGGGGAATAAAGACCCGTGAACTATTAGCTAGGGAATTCGTTCTCCGGCGGTTTACTTGGCTAATAGCGATTATCCGGTGGTAGGAGGTGAATTAAATGGCGCTGGATCAGGAAATTAAAAGAGCAGTTATCGAGAGCAGTAAAATTCATGAAAGTGATACTGGTTCCCCTGAAGTTCAAATCGCTATCTTGACTAAGAGGATACAAAGCTTAACCGAACATTTAAAACAGCACCAAAAGGACCATCATTCCAGAAGAGGACTGCTGAAAATGGTTGGGCAGAGGAGATCATTGCTAAATTACCTTAAGAAACGCGATTTTGAACGATATCGTAAATTAATCGATAAGCTTGAATTACGTAAATAAGGTTTAAATAAGCGGATTTATCCGCTTATTTTTATTGATTTATTAAATATTAAAGGTATTTTGTAGTATTAAAGGAGGAAATACTATAAAATACATAGAATACCATCGAATGGATCAAAAGTGATTGGGAGGATTTGCCTCAATGTTTGAAGGAAATGTACTAGTAAAAACTGTTGAAATTGCCGGTCAAAAAATGGTACTAGAAACCGGCCGTTTGGCTAAACAAGCAAGCGGTGCCGTCCTGGTGAGATATGGTGATACGGTGGTGCTGGTTACTGCCACCATGGCCAAAGACAAGAAGGAAGGTATTGATTTTTTCCCTCTTACCGTAGAGTATGAGGAAAGGCTTTATGCTGTCGGCAAGATACCGGGAGGCTTTATAAAGAGGGAAGGCCGCCCCAGTGAAAAAGCAATTCTTGCCAGCAGGTTGATTGATCGTCCTATAAGGCCCCTTTTCCCGAAAGGTTTTAGGAACGAGGTTCAGGTGATTGCCACGGTCTTATCTGTAGATCAGGATTATGCGCCTCAATTGGCTGCCTTGATAGGAGCTTCTGCGGCTCTCCATATCAGTCCGATTCCTTTCCTGGAGCCTATTGGGGGTGTCATTGTCGGGAGCGTGGACGGTAAGATAGTAATTAACCCCAACCTGGAACAAAATGAAAAAAGCGATATGCACTTAGTTGTTGCTGGCACTAAGGATGCTATTATGATGGTTGAGGCCGGCGCCAAGGAAATACCTTCGGAGGTTATGCTGGAAGGAATCAGGCAAGGCCATGAAATAATTAAAGACATTGTTGATGCAATAGAAAAATTCCGGGAAGAAGCCCTTGAAGTCGGTTTGGCTCAAGAAAAAATCGAACCTGAGATTGAAGCAATACCTGCGGAGCTGGAAGAAGCGGTATATCCGGTTGCCAAAGAGAAAATGGATGTTGCAGCCAGGTACTGTGTTGACAAAAAATTGGACAAGGCTTCCAGGGAAAAGTACTTTGAACAGGTTAAGGAAGAGCTTGTGCTGCAATTTGCAGAATCCTTCCCTGAACAAGAACCCGCAATAATGGAAGTTATTAATTCGGCAGAGAAAGCAGCTATAAGGCAGTTAATCATAAAAGATAAGATACGGATAGACGGCCGCCGGTTTGATGAGATCAGGCCAATTTCCGTGGATATCGGTATTCTGCCTAGAACTCACGGATCAGGGCTTTTTACCAGGGGACAAACCCAAGTGCTTTCAGTGGTAACCCTGGGGGCAATCTCAGAAGAACAGCGTTTGGATGACTTGACGTTAGAGGAAACAAAAAGGTTTATGCACCATTATAATTTTCCTCCATACAGTACCGGTGAGGCTAAATTCATGCGTTCCCCGGGACGCCGGGAAGTCGGCCATGGCGCTTTGGCTGAAAGGGCTTTAGAGCCGGTTATTCCTTCGGAAGAAAATTTTCCTTATACGATCAGGATAGTATCAGAGGTGCTTGAATCAAACGGCTCAAGTTCAATGGGCAGCGTTTGCGGCAGCTGCCTCGCCCTCATGGATGCAGGCGTGCCGATAAAAAATCCGGTGGCAGGAGCAGCCATGGGACTGATAATTGAAGATGATGAGGTAGTAATATTAACAGATATCCAAGGCATTGAAGATCACTTGGGGGACATGGATTTTAAAGTGGCCGGAAGTGAATTGGGAATTACAGCCTTGCAAATGGATATCAAAGTAAAGGGAGTAACTCATGAAATTTTAGAGAGAGCAATTCACCAGGCAAATATAGCAAGGGCCCAGATACTTGAAAAAATGA